>DATAEK010000388.1:0-10283 GCA_036258055.1 Vicinamibacterales bacterium | reverse complement strand
CCAGACGGCAACAGCTGGCTGCTCCAGGAGATCAAAACGCGTCTTCCCGGGAGGGGCGTGAGCACCTTCGATGTCGCGACGTTGACCGACCTCCGGAAAGAAGCGGAAGAGCATCATGGCCAGTACGAACCGACCGCTCCGAAGCACCACTGGTCGGGGTTCTACGCCGCCTACATCGTCGCCCGTCAGGATGGGCAGACTGCGGAGGAGGCAGCGAAGGCCGGCGTGCGTCGCATCGAAAGCACCCGCCAATGAGGGCTGACATCGTTCCCGGGGCAATCCTCCCCGACTACGAGCTCTCGGACCACCGCGGGATGCGCCGCACGCTCTCGGCGTTGCAGGGAGAGGATCCGATGGTGCTGGTCCTCTCCCGCGGAGGTTTCTGTCCAAAAGATCGAAGACAACACGAGGGGCTGCTGCAACTCCATCGCGAGATGCAGGTCGGCTACTGCCGTCTCGTGACCATCTCCACCGACAACCTGCTGGATACGAATGAGTTCCGCGCTGGCGTCGGCGCTCAGTGGACGTTTCTGTCAGACCCCGCGCGCACCCTGCAGAAGGATCTCGACATCGCGGAGTACACCGACCCGCATCACAATCCGATGATCCCTCACACGCTGGTGCTCGAGCCGGGCCTGCGTATTTACAAGATCTACAACGGTTACTGGTTCTTCGGCCGGCCGACGGTAGAGGAGTTGCGCCTCGACCTGCGCGCCGTGCTGCAGCGCTGCCGTCCCGATTGGGACATCAGCAGCGCAGAGCAGCGAGCAGCCTGGGAGAAAGGCGACAAGGCGAGATTCCATCCGTACGGAAAAACGCACGCGCAGGAGTTTGCCGAACAGGATTGATTCAACCCCTCGGAGGATTATGAGCACCGCAACTTCCTCTGCGATCCGGCGCGAACCGGAGCTGCTCGGACAAACCGTCGTCGTGATCGGCGGTAGCGCGGGCATCGGGCTCGACACGGCCCGACGCGCGCGTGCGGAGGGAGCCAAGGTGATCCTCACCGGCCGGAATCCCGAGAATCTGCAGCGCGCCGGAAGCGAGCTCGGCGCGCTGAGCACCGCGGCCTTCGACGCCAATGATCCGGCTTCGCTGGAGAGATTCTTCCGAGACCTGCCGACTCCGATCGACCATGTGATGCTGACCGGCCCCGGCCCGCATTATTGGCCGGTTTTGGAGATCGAGTTCGAGCAGGCGCGGCTCGCCATCAGCGAACATCTGTTGCTGGCTTTCTGGGTCGCGCGAAACGCCGCGCCCAAAGTCAGGCCCGGAGGCACGCTGCTGTTCATGGGCGGTACTGGCGCGCGCCGCGCGGGTCTCGGGCTCGCGCTCGTGTCGGCGGTCACCGCCGCGATGCCTGCGCTGACCGCCAGCCTCGCACTCGAGCTCGCGCCGGTCCGGGTCAATCTCATCGCCGCCGGCTTCGTCGACACACCGTTGTCGGCATCGCTCCTCGGCGATCAACTCGAAAACCGCCGCAATCAGCTCCGTACCACGCTTCCCATCCGGCGCGTCGTGGGACCGGCCGACGTCGCTGCCCTCGCCGTACACATCATGATCAACACGGCCCTCACCGGCGCGACCTACGACGTCGACGGCGGGCAGCAGCTCGTCGCCGGCTAGCGAACAGCAGACCAGACGGAGACCAGCACGGCCTGACCGCCTGCGCGAAGTGTGGCGAGAGCTGAGCGACGAGCGGGGCGCGAGGTGACTGGAGTTTGGACGTGGGGAACGGTCTGACGGTGGCCACCGCCGTCCCCGCGATCACCAGGGCCCGCCGTATCGCCCGCCGCCCGGGGAAAGGGCCGCGTCGCCCGAGAGGAACGGGCCGCGCCGCCGCATCTGTGGAGCGTGCGCACGGGACTCAGGCCGGCGGCGCCTGCGCATGCGGTTACGGACGAAGCTGGCGACCACGCTCGGCAGCACGCGGAGCAGCGGGACGTCATGGCGCACGGCCCGGCGTCCCATCTTCCACGCCACCGAGAAGTCCCTCTTGTAGAGCGCGCGCAGCACGAAGTCGCTGTGCAGCCCGATCAGCGTCTCGCGCGCGCGGGCCTCGTCCTGGAACACGTGCTGGTACTCGCGGTAGACACGGTCCGCCTCTCGCCAGAACCGCGGGATATTGCTCGACAGGCCGTCCCAGCTCGCCCGCCGCACCACCAGCGGCTCGGCCACGCACTCAATGGAGTGCTCCGATGTGAAGCGCAGGAACAGATCGAGGTCCTCGCAGCAGCGCTTGGTGGGATCGAAGAGGCCGGCCTCGATCAGGGTCTCCCGGTGCATCATCACGGCGGACGGGAACACCGGGCAGGGGAACTCCACCAGATCTTCGAACGTGACCTCGGTCTTGATGTTGACCGTCTCTTGGCCGTCGCGTCCGATCCCCCTCATGCTGCAGTGGACGGCGCGGCAGCAGGGGTGGGCCTTGATGTGGGCCACCTGCTGCTCGAGCTTCCGGGGCAGCCACAGGTCGTCGCTGTCGAGGAAAGCCACCCACTCGCCGATGGCGCGCGCCACGCCCTTGTTCCTGGCCACGGACGGGCCCCTGTTCTTGGGCAGGTGGATTACCGTGCAGCCGGCGGCGACCCGGTCGATGGCCTCCGCCTCCTCCCGCGTCGAGCCGTCGTCCACGACGATGATCTCATGCACCGCATAGGTCTGGCCGCGGACGGACTCGAGCGCCTCGCCCAGCGTTCGCGACGAGTTGTACGCCGGTATCACCGCCGAGATCGTCGGTCTGGCCGCGGCGGCACCGGGGTCGGGACCCGAACGGGAGGCGCGAGAGGGCGCCAGTTCATTCCCGAGAGTACCGGCGGGCTGGTCAGCGCGTAGTACAGAGCTACTCATGTAGCAGAGCCAGTGCCGCCAACGTGCCGGGTCTGCGGCGGCGGACCTGTCAAAGTCGTTGTTAACCGTGCTCCGGAAGACCAGGCGGATCGCCGAACGCCGCCGGTCAGCGCAAGAGTGGCGCGCCCGGTCCGGTCGACGCTGGTAGAGCGTCCGTCCAAAACACCGCTCTTCGGCTCCCACGCAAGTTGCCGGCGCGCAGCGGAACAGTCGAAGGTCAGCTCCTTGATGGATTGAATGCGGTAGCTTGTCAACGGCAGGTTCCGCTTGAGCAGTCCGCCTATGCGATCGAGGACGGCGCCGAGCGCGAGGAGTGCCGCCCGAGGTATGTAGTTCACTCGGAGGGCCCCTTTTGCCTCTTCCTGACACCTGCTGATGTAGTCGCGTTGCGTAACGGGGGTCGAGTCCACCAGGTGGAAGATGGAGCCGCACACATCCGATCGCGTCGCAGCGGCGAGCAATCCTTCGACGACATCGTTGACGTGAACGAGGGGCAGCTTTAGGCGTCCCGAGCCGATCCCGATCCATCGCCCCGCCAGCGTGATGGCGCCGTATGGCGAGACAGACTCGTAACCCGGCCCGAAGATCTGGCCAGGCCTCAGGACAACGGCCTGAAGGCCGCGCCGACCGGACGCGTCAACGACGATTCGTTCGGCGAGCACCTTTCCCCGCGTGTACGAGCCTCGCTTCGCCGGGTGGGGTTCGAGCGGTGCACTCTCGTCGACCACCGCCTGCGGCGACTGAACGGCGTAATCCAGGACGGTGACCGAACTGACATAGACCAGCCGCTCGACGCCGTGCTTCAGACACGAGTCCACCACGTTGGACGTGCCGCACACCGTGCCCGCTTCGAATTCGGCCCAGCCGCGGCCGCGCATCGTGGCCCCGAGATGGTAGACGAGCTGCACGCCGGCGATCGCACGGTCGACCGCTTCCGGATCCCCGAGGTCTCCATACACGACCTGCACACCGGGCAACCGTTCGAGCTCTGGCGAGCGTCGTCGAACCAGGACCCGGACCGATTCGCCGTTGGCGCACAGCGAATCCAGCAATGCTCGACCGAGCAGCCCGGATGCACCGGTGACCAGGATCCTCCGAGGTTCGAGCGACTCCTTCAGCCGAAGCGCATGATCGCGCTGCGCATCGGCTTCCCGACAGAACGGCTCGAGCCACGCGACCATGCTGCGGCCCTCGTCCATGGACACCGGCGGCTGGGCTCCTCGACCGAGCGAGTCGTGGAACCGCAGCACTCCGGCATGAATCCCCGGCGAAGGCCGCAGCGATCCACGGGCAAGGCGCCACACGTTCTTCGGCACGTGCCAGATCGTGCCGGCCGCCTGCGTCATCGCGTTGATGCTGGCAGCGATTGGCTTGGGGCCGGGCAGCGATTGACGAACTGTGCAGGTCTGAAGAAAACAGTCGATGTGCATATCGCCGCGCGTCCCGTGAACGAAGATCTCGTTGCGAATCGGCCGCGCCGACCAGGAGAGATAGAACGCGCCGGTACCCTTTGCGCATGCGACCGAGCCGCGCCATTCGTCAAAGAACACGTTCGGGTCCTTGTCTGTCGACCGGTAGCGCACGTCGATATCGCAAATCGGCCCGAGAAAAGCCTCCATCAAGTAGAGCGCATGGATGCCCATGTCCTGGAACGGATACCCGCCGTGTCGGAACGCAGCTGGCAGGGCGCCGCCGGCGTACGGCGGATAGTCGGAGGTGCGATAGAAATCGACGGCGAGCACGTCGCCGCACACCCCGCGGCGGATAAGTTCGAGCGCGCGCACGACCGCGGGATCGTCCTTGGCGGAGTGGTTCACCGACAGTGTGCGTCCGGCTCGGGTCGCTGCGGCGATCATCTCGTCACATTCGGCGACCGTTGGCGCCATCGGCTTTTCGACGAAGACGTCGCAACCCATTTCGAGCGCTTCGACCGCGAGCCTGGCGTGCGAGGCCGGCGGCGTCAGGACGTGGACGACGTCGGGACGCGCTTTGCCCATGTCCGAGAGGCTGGCAAACACGTCCGGGATCGCGAAGCGTTGGGCCAGGGCGTGCGCCCGGTCGACGGAGGTGTCGGCGATCCCGACGATGCGGATGTGGGGAAGTGTTTGCAGCGCTCGGATGTGGTAGGCGCTGACGTACCCCGCGCCGACCAACGCGACACGAGTTTCTCGAGATGTGTTCATCGGATGTATTCCTTTTGCCAAATCCTGTGCTCGACGATTTCGACGATCTCGCTGATCCGTGCGTCCCAGGTCATGTCGGAGGTGGCTTCAATCCGGCGGGCGCGATCCGCGTCAGGGTCGCTGAACAGCGCTGCTTCGATTTCCCTGATGAACTGCTCGGGCCCTCGCGCGATCCGCACCAATCCGGCAAAACGCTCAATCTCGGGCGCCGGCACCGCCACGACGGGTTTTCCGCTCGCCAGGTATTCCCGCAGCTTCAGCGGGGCAGAGTTCACGACCTGGCGGGTCAGGCGGTATGGAATGATGGCAACGTCGAACGCTTTGAGCCAGTTCGGCAGGCTGCGGTATGGCTGCGGTCCGGCGAACACAACGTTCGGCATGGCCTTCAACCGTCCGGGGTCGACGGCGAGCCGGCCGATCATCAGGAACGTCCATCGAGGGCGACGCTCGGCGAGGTCTGCAATCAGGTCGAGGTCGATCCACTCTTCGATCAATCCGTAGAATCCGACAACGGGCCGCCGGAGATTGCGGGCGTCCGTTGCGATCGGAAGCCGCGGATCCGATGCCGTCCGGAAGAGCGCGACGTCCACTCCATGCGGAGCCAGGACTGTCGAGGGCCTCAGCCGCTGCTTCGCTCGAAGCATCAGCCGGGAGGCGACAAACACCTGATCGGCTCGGCTCGTGAGGTGCGCGTCCATCTCCGCGACGGCGCGCGAGTCGACGTCCGGCAATGCTGCGTAGTCGTCGATGCAGTAGTAGACGACTGCGGCCTCGTCGAAGGCGTTCGCCAGAAAGCCGGGGTGCGGCACCGCGAACCACGATACCGTTCGTGCAAATCCGAGGCGTTTCAACGCCCGCTTGACCAGGAACTTGCCCAGGGCGATGTTCACTCGTCGAACGAACGGCAGGCGCCGGAAGGGAATCTGCGGCACGCTCATCTGCCACAACCGCTCGCCGGCGCACTGCGGCCGCCGCGCGACCGACAGCAGCTTGCGACAGAGCTTCCGCAGATCGCGGCGGTTCGCCTTCGGCGCCCGAAGCCCCGGCGAGTCGACATACAGGACACGCGTGCGTTCGGAGAGGCGTTCTGCGATGTGATGGCTGCTGGTTCGGTTCTCGGCAAACCAGTCGTTGCCGAAGTAGATGATGGCGAACTCGCCGAGCGAGACCGATCCCGGGACGATGTCGAACCGTGGAGAAGGCTGACAAGTGACCATGGGCGGACCACTACACGAAATGCAGCTTCAGAATCGTATAAACGACGCCGATGCTGCCAAGCTCGCAGGCCAGCACGAGCATGCCGAGCGCCGGCAGCGCCGGCACCGGAATCGACCTGTTCGCGTCGCGCGCGATCGCCGCCACCGCTGCGGAGAGGCCGATGATCAGATACAGCGTCGGCACGAATGTGCGCGACAGAAAGAATGCCGCCGCCATGAAGCCAATCAGGGACAACTGCAGTCCTTCCGCCCATTGCCTGGCGAGGTCATCGAACGGCTCGTCGCCGGGAAGGTTCTTCAGCGCGTGCAGCTCGAGCAGGGTGACGACGAATAGTCCGACCCAGAAGAAGCACCCGAGCAGACCTGTTTCGGCGAAGCACAGCACGAGCGAATTGTGCGCAGTGAGCGTGTGGTGATCGACAAACTGGCCGTAGCCGACGCCCAGAATCGGTCGCGTCTTGAGCATCTCGAAGCCTTCTGTCCAGGCCACCAGTCGCCCGGATGTCGATTCATCCGCCTGAATGGACAACGGCCGCCCGCCAAAATCGACCGACATCCCTCCGGCGCCGAGCGCCACCAGGAGGACGAGCGCCGGGACGCCGCCGAGGCGACTGGCTGCGAACCTCCACAACACCACCAGGAGCGCCACCGCCCCGCCGCGCGAGCGCGTCAAGTGGACGCCGTACACCAGAGCGCCGGCGCTCGCGGCGAGGAGCAGGTTGCGGAGGTCCAGCTTGGGCTTCCATGCCCCGCCGATGAGCCCGAGCGCGACGATCATGCCCATGGCCAGATCGTTGGGGTCGTGCATGAACCCGAGTGCTCGTATCCGTGGAGACTCCCGCCATTCATCGTCGTCGGTCGGGTCGTCGGACCCCTGATCGACCGAGTCGAACTCCGGCCGATCCCCTGCCGAATCGGCTGCAGGCTCTTCGCTCCTCGTGGTCCGATCAATCAGGAACAGCTGCGTGTTGTAGCCGAGGTGATAGGCGGCCGCGCCCTGGAGCATGAGCGTCATCGTCAGCACGATGAGGCAGCCTGCGGCGATGCGCAGCCGAACCAACGTTGTCACGCTGGACATCGCGAGCACGAAGATCGTCAAAGACGGGCCGAATCGCTGCACTGCCAGGATCGGAGCGCCCAGCCAGCGCTCGGCGGTCATCAGCGACACGCCCATGACGGCTGTGAAGACAACCAGTACCCAGAGCTGAAGGTTCGCGACCAGACCCTCTCTTCTGCGGAGAAGCGACGCGATCGCGGCGCCCAGTCCGGCCATGCCAACCCAGTACGTGACGCGGTACGGCGCCAGCGCAGGAACGATCTCGGCCGGCTGGATGTAGGCGAGCACGACGTACAGGATGAACAGCGCGAATGTCATGGTCTACGCTGCCGGGTCTTCGCGCAGACAGGCGCGGTAGAGCGTGAGGTAATCCCCGGCCATCCGATCGGGCGTGAAATGGGCGCGGTAACAGCTTGACGCCCGTTCGCCGAGGGCAGCGAGCTCATGGCGGCGGTGTGCGAAGTCGACAATCGCGCGCGCGAGGCAGTCGACGTTGCGAACCGGGACGGTCTTGCCCGCTCCCGACAGCGCCACCAGCTCCGGTAGAGCGCCGACCTCGGTCACGATCGCAGGCAGACCGGCGGCCATCGCTTCGAGCATCGAGATTGGCAGTCCCTCGCTCGTCGACGACAGCACGAACACATCTGCTGCGCGCAGCCAGCTCCCCACGTCGCGGCGTTCACCGCAGAACCGCACAGCGGACCCGAGGTCCAGCTCTTCGCTCAGCTGCCGCAACGCCGGGCCCTCGTCGCCGCCGCCAACAATCCACAGGCGGAGATCGGGCACCGTCGCGCGCGCCACAGCCACCGCACGGAGCAGCGTCTCGAAATTCTTCGCGCGGGCGAGCCGACCCACGCTGACCAGCGTGAAGCCCGGCCGTGCGGCGATCTCCTCTCCGCCAACACGGGGGGGATGCGCGCCATTACGAATCGTCACGACCTTGTGCGCAACCGGCCGCGCGCCGGTCGCCAGGTTGCGCCGCGCGGCATCACAGACCGCGACCACGCGGTCACAGAGAACCGCCGCCGTGATCCAGAACGTCAGTTCGGTACGGAGCCGAAACGGCACTGGCCCCATGCCATGCCGCGTGCTGACGATGGCCCGCGCGCCCGTGAACCGCGCGGCCGCGGCCGCCCGAATGGTGGCGGTCTTGTTATGGCAGTGGACGATGTCGGGACGAGACCGCCGAAAAGCCCGAAACAGTTTCCAGGCCGATCTCCGCGCGCTGTCGGAGGCATGCACGTACACCGACACGCCTTCCTGTTCGAGCTCGGCCGCGAGTGGTCCGCCCGTCGTGAGGCAATGGACTTCGACGCGGTAGCCGGCGGCGGCATGCGACCGGCACAAGGCCGTGACCACCGCCTCCGCTCCGCCGACCTCGAGGCTGTCGATGACATGGGCGATTAACATCGCACGTCCTCAGGCGCCCATCCCAACGGTGATTCTCCGCTTGCCGGAGCTCAGTCTCGGTATCTGCGTGACGGGTTGGAGCTCGTAGCCCGTGCTCGGACCGAAGACCTTCCCGATTTCGCGGCGCAGCAGGCTCTCGCTGCGCTCGGACAGCGGTCGGGTCAGTACGGCCGAGATGACGAGGTGATCCTTGCGCTTCTGCTCCACGCGATAGTGCGCGACCTCCGGGATGTCTTTGATCAGATGAGGAAAGAACTCGCCCGGAACGGTCCGGCCGTCCGCCGTCCGCAGGGCGTCGAGGACGCGGCCTTCGATAGCTGTGAGCAGTGGGAGGCCGCGGCCGCAGCGGCACGAGGTGTCCGCGACTCGGCCGAGGTCGCCGCTCTCGTATCGAACAAACGGCATGCCGTAGTTGTGGAGATCCGTGACCAGAATCTCCGACGGTCCGGTGCCATTCTGATCTCGCGTTTCGACGACGAGATTCTCCGCGTGAATGTGCAGACCGTCCCGGTACTCACATTCGGCGGCGATTGACATGAACTCGCGGGATCCGTAGGTGTTGAAGAGCGGCACGCCGAGCCCATGCTCGATGCGCTGACGCGTGTCGCCGCCGAGCGGTTCGGCAGCGGCGATCGCGCACGTGATTCCCGGAATCGTCCGCTTCGTACGGCGAAGGTACGCGGCGAACGCTTCCAGGCTCGAGACGTACCCGACGACGAGCACCGGCCGAAACTTCAGCGCCCGCGAGTACACGTCGTTCCAGAGCTCGTCGCTTTGGGAGAAGGTGTTGACAACCAGTTGACGCTGTATCGCCTCGTACGCACGTGTTTTCAAGGCCTGCCGCCACGGCACGGATCCGACGGGGGCGCCCCACAGGTAGATCGCCGGCTTTCCGAGGCGCCAGCCGGCCCACGAGTACGCGCGGTCCTTCGCAGCCGTACGCCAGTCGTAGCTCTCGTAGGTCCGGAAAAAGCGGGTGGGCACGCCGGTCGATCCGCCGGTCGCGTGCGGAAGCAATCTGCCCTTGTACGCCGTCGAGCACAGATCCGATCCGTGCGCGTTGACCTCCGCTCGCGTCAGCGGCGGCAGCCGGCGGAAGTCGTTCCAGCCCTTCAGATCCTCGAGAGCGATTCCGGCGGCTCGATATTTGTCTCTGAGAAACGGAACGGACGCGAACACATGCGTGAGCAGCTTCTTCAGCTCGGTCCATTGGAGGTCCCGGATGCGCTCCGCGCTCCACCATTGGCTGTGTTCCAGAAAATTCCGCCGCTCTATGTAGCGACGCCCGCGCGCGCGGTCATAGGTCGGAAGTAGCACCGATTCCAACAGCCTGCTGTAGATCATGATGCCGCTCCAACTAGACCGGGGGGCTTCGCCCCGCCGGACCCCCCATCGCCGTCGCTCGCGGGGACCCCGTCGCCCCGCTCCGCTCCGGCGGGGCGCGCCTGCGGCGCGCCTTGCCAGTCAGATAGGAGACCGGGGGGCTTCGCCCCGCCGGACTCCCCATCGCCGTCGCTCGCGGGGGCCCCGTCGCCCCGCTCCGCTCCGGCGGGGCGCGCCTGCGGC
>DATAEK010000315.1:0-23080 GCA_036258055.1 Vicinamibacterales bacterium | reverse complement strand
GGCGCTATTCCCCTGCGGCAAGGGGCTTGGCTGGCTGGGCGGCTATGTCGAAGCGGTTCGTGTACGTGCTCAGGAACCAAGGGATTCCGCCGAAGTACTACACTGGCCTCACCTCTGACGTGGCGCGACGCGTCTCCGAGCCTTCCAGATTCAGCTGCACTTCTCCGGGGCCGGCAGCATCAGTGTCGAGGGCCGTTGGGAAATCCGCGATGCTGTTGGTAACTGCAGCGGGAGCGTTGCGCGCCCCCGCTGCGCCTGGTGTAGCTAGTGGATCACGCCGGGTCTGAACAGTTCTGAGAGGTCGTCCGCGGTCGCCGCGCCGCCCAGCCACGGATACCCGGTCGGCGGATCCACGTGGAAGATCTCCTGCATCGTCCGCAGCGTCGACGAGTGCGACAGTTCGGTGGTGCTCGCGAACGGGACGCCGTTCACGTTCGGCTGCACGTCGTTCGAGATGACGATGAACGGCAGCGTGTGATCGGGGGTGTCGCCGCCTTCGCTTTCATCCCACCACAGCACGATCATGCCGTGGTTCTTATAGGCGTCCGACGCCATGATCAGGGGCACGACGCGCGCCAGGAAGTTGTCGGCCTGGGCGATGCGACCGCGATCGTCCTTGGCCGCCGCGCCCGACGGGCCGCCGTAGCCGTTCGTGAGCGTGGTGTGCATGTCGTTGAACTGGTTCGGCGTGATCCAGTTGTAGTCGGCCACGGCGTTGTTCTGCAGGTCGACCGTCAGCTGCTGCAGCGGGGCGTACTGGGCACGCATCGGGTTCGCGGCGCTCGTGTCGCAGCCGCCGCTGGTATCGGTGAAGAAGACCATCGGGTTGTGCTTGGCCGCGTAGTTGTACTGATTCGAGTAGTTGTACGAGTTCAGTCCGGCCGCGAAGGTGCCGCTCGAGTTGACGAGCGGAACCGTCCAGGCGCGCGACAGGCAGCGGAAGGTTGGTGGTCTGATCGATGTCCGTGTCCTCCTGATACGACCGCCAGGTGCGTCCGGCTTTCGTCAGGAACGCGCTGAGGTGCTGGTCCGTCGCCTGGACCGTGTCCGGCGAGCAGTCCGCGTGGTAGGGCGTGTCGTCGTTGTGGACGCCGAAGTTCGTGCCGGCTTCAGCCCAGATGTAGTTGGGCTCCGACGGGTGCACGCCGACGCCCGAGTTGATGTAGTTGGTCGCGTACGCGACCTGGCTGCTGATGCCGGAGCTGCCGTTGACCAGGCCGTTGATGAACGGCGCGTATGGGTTCAGAAAGACCTGCTGCGGGGATGTCTGAGTGGCGGGCTGCGTCCAGTTGTGGTTCTCCATTGCGATTACGAACACGGTCTTCACGCGCCCGGCGCCCTCAATCACAGAGCGATTCTGGGCAAGCGCGGTGATACCACTCCAGGCCGGCACCCCGGCAGCGGCGACTGCGCCCGCGGGCAATCCATACTTCAGGTGGAACATCGAGTCCTCCTCAGGCTATGAAAACCTGACGATGCCAGGGCGCGTTGACGACGCGATGTCCACTCTGTAAGAAGGTCGCGACTCGACGATGGTCGACCCTATGGTTGAAGCGTGAGCCGGGTCGGCCTTCTCGAATGCCGTTCCACAATCGACGAACGGCACGTCCATGCGCGTGCTCGCGCGCGCGAGGCCCGACTTTTGTACGCCTGCGTGCGGAGCTTCCAGGTCATCTATGGAGCGACGTCGGGCGGGCATCCAGGCTTAGGCCGGTGCACCCGCGAGTATCCCAGCCCCCTCGGTCGTCGCGCTTTGCGCCGCGGGCGCCGCGCAGCACAGTCTTCGGGCAGATTCAGATCCTGGCGATCGAGCTGGGCGAGAACAGCATCTTCCTGGGCTGCGTGCCGGCGCGTTCCACGACTGGTATCAGCCGCAGCGGGCGGCCAACCTGCGCGCACGGCAGCCGGAGTACGCCCCGGCCGGCATCGAGACCTCAGTCGAATACGCCACATAAGGAGCGATCATGAAGGCCGACTTGACCCGCAATACGTTCAATCCGGGCAAGCATTTCGCGCGCGTGCTCATGCAGCAGGGTCGCGTGCAACTCGATGCCGACGGGAACGAGCAGACCGCCATCCTGCTGCACTATCTGCAGGCGCTCGCGGCGGACGTCATCGGGCCGCGCGGCGGACCGTCAGACAACTGCGGCTTCATGATCTCGCCGCTGGCGGCCTCCAAGCCGGTCCTGAACGACTTCCGCATCTCGTCCGGGCGCTACTATGTCGACGGCCTGCTTTGTGAGCTCGATGCCGCGCCAACGGCGGTCGCCACCGCCTCTGCGACCCAACCGAAGCAGGTCGTCGTCGCGTCCTGGACCGTTGATGGCCTCGAGTTCGGGAAAAATCAGTACGTCGAGCTCTCGAATGCGAAGACGCCGCCACAGGTTGTGGTCGCGCAGGTGGTCGATGCCGATCGGGCGACGAACACGCTCACGCTCGATACCGACATCAGCGCCCTGAAACCGTCCAGCCTGCGCCGCGTCGTCAGCTACCTGTCGCAGCCCGACTTCGCGGCTGGCGCCACTGCCCTCGCGGTAGGCAGCTACCTCGCTTACCTCGACGTCTGGGAGCGGACCGTGACGTATGCCCAGGACGATTCGATCCGCGAGGTTGCCCTCAACGGCGCGGATACGGCGGCGCGATCGAAGGTCGTGTGCCAGGTGAAAGTCATGCCGCCGAACGCCGCCGTGCCGGATCCGACGACCCTGATCGATCCGGCGAACCGGGGATATCTCCGCGCCCGATCGATCAAGAGCGCAGCGTCCGCGGATCCGTGTACGATCTCGCCGAACGCACGCTATCGCGGGCCGGAGAACCAGCTGTATCGCGTCGAGATTCACACCGGCAGCCTCGACGCCGCCGGCGGCAAAACCACGCCGACGTTCAAGTGGTCGCGCGAGAACGGCTCCGTCGTGTTTCCGATCGCGCGCAGCTCGGGTGCGAACACCTTCGTGCTCGAGAGCCTGGGACGCGACGATCGCTTCGGCCTCGCGGAGGGCGATTGGGTCGAGATCCAGGACGACGACTCGATCCTGCTGAATCGTGCGGAGAAGCTGCTGCAGGTCCAGTCGATCGATCGGCCGACTCTGACCGTCAGATTGTCGGCCGCTGTCGGCTCGACCACCGGCCGATCCCCGGAGAAGCACCCGTTGCTACGACGCTGGGACCAGAAGGCTGGCGATCCAGTCAAAGGTGGACTCGAGCTCGGTCCTGACAACGCCGCGCTCATCGTCGAGGGAGACACCTGGATCGAGGTGGAGAGCGGCGTCCAGATACAGTTCCAGTGCGCCGTTGCCGGCCAGCCCGACTCGATCTATAGAACCAGCGACTACTGGACGATCCCGGCGCGTGTCGCGACGGGCGATGTCGAGTGGCCGACGGAATCGCCGGTCGACAGGCAGAGCGATCCCAGCCCTTCGCCGGTGGCACTGCCGCCCGAAGGTGTCACGCATCACTACGCGCCGTTGGCCGACCTCAAAGTGGACGCCAGCGCCGTGAGGATCACGAAGGCATTGTCCAGAGTGTTCAACCCGCTGCCGTAGGCTCGTACGGACCGTAGACGTTCGTCATATCGCGCACAGTTCACCTGGGGCCCGCTCGGCGCGCTTGGCGCCCACGGCGCGTAGCGCCGGACGTCCTGAGATGCGATGATGTCCACGGGAGGGAACATGAAGCGTGCGCTGATTGTGGTCCTGGCGCTCGTGTGGAGTGCTTACCCGACGTCTCAAACGACATCAGCGCTTCCATCCGGAACCCTGGTGGATCTGTCCCACGCCTACGACGCGCAAACCATCTTCTGGCCGACCGCAGAGCGTTTCCGGCTCGACAAAGTCGCCGATGGGATGACGCCCGGCGGTTACTACTACGCGGCGAACAACTTCTTCACCGCCGAGCATGGCGGCACGCACATTGACGCACCGGTGCACTTCGCGCAGGGCCATCAATCCGTCGACCAGATCCCGCTCGATCGGCTCGTCGGGCCGGCGATTGTGATTGATGTCCGGGACGCCAGCAGCCGCTCCGCTGACTACCAGGTCACGGTTGATGACTTCGTGCGGGCCGAGCGCGAGAACGGTCCGATTCCGCGCGATGGAATCGTATTGCTCAGAACCGGTTTCTCCACGCGCTGGCCGGACGCGGCACGCTATCTCGGCACGGCCGAGCGAGGGGAGGCTGCGGTTGCCAAGCTTCACTTTCCGGGCCTTCATCCGGATGCCGCCCGGTGGCTGGTCGCCACCCGGCCGATCAAAGCGATAGGCATCGACACGGCGAGCATCGATTACGGCCAGTCGAAGCTGTTCGAGTCACACCGGATCCTGTACGAGAAAGACATTCCTGCGTTCGAGAATCTCACCGCGCTCGAGCGTCTGCCGCCGCGAGGCGCTTACGTGATCGCGCTTCCGATGAAGATTGCCGGCGGGAGTGGGGCACCGCTCCGCGCGGTGGGCGTCCTCCCACGATGAGGCCGGCGCTGTCGCGCTCATGAACCCCGATCGCACTGGCGCCGTCGCGCGCAAGATCATCGCCGGCATCTCGCTCGGCCTTGTCGCGGCGGGCCTCATCCTCCTGCTCGGGGAGTTCGGCTGGCTCGACGTCCTCGAGATGAAGACCTACGACTGGCGCGTGCGGCAGTCGGTGGCGTCGCCACCCAAGGTCAACCCCGACATCGTGCTGGTCGAGATCAACGACCGATCGCTTCGTGATTTCGAGCCGTACTTCGGCCGCTGGCCCTGGCCTCGGTTGGCTCTCGCCAGCATGGTCGATTTCCTCAATCGCGGCCCCGCCAGAGTAATCGCGATCGACGTGGGGTTCTACGAGCCGCAGCGCAACGTGACGTTCAAGATCCAGGAGGATGGGCCGACGTGGACCGGTGAGGAATCGGACGCCGCTCTCGTGAAGGCGCTGAGCGTCAGGCCGAACGTCGTGTTACTTGCGGATGCTGTTGGCGGGAGAGTCACCGCCGGCGATTCAGCGGATAGACCACTGTTCGAGAGTCCGCCGTTCCATCTGACCCACGCGATCGAAGAACGGCCGATTACGCCTCCCTTCGCCGCGCTGACCTCGGCAGCGCGGGGGCTCGGCCACAATTTCCTGCCGTTCGATCCCGACGGCCCTGTGCGGCGGATGCCGCCGTTTGTGAGGAGCGCTGACCAGTACCTCCCGGCGCTCGGCATCGCGACCGCGATTCTGGCGGACAGAATCGCGCCGGCCGAGGTGGTGCAGGAAGGAGAGAGCATTCGCGTTCGAGATCGACGTATTCCGCTCGTTCCTGTCGCCGTCAGGGATGCGAATGATTCCAGTCTTGTCCACGACCAGCAAACGATGCTCATCGACTACCGTGCTCCGGCACTGGTGAGCGGCGAGAGCCCGTTCAAGTCGTACGAAGCACGACAACTGTTGTTCTCTGAGAACGCGATCGCTGAGGGACTGACTCCTGATCCATCCAAAGGGTTCGTCGATCCGAAGGAGTTCAAGGACAAGATCGTTTTCGTCGGGATCACCGCTGCCGGTCTCGGCGACCGATTCCAGACGCCATTCGGTTCGCAGGGCACCATGCCGGGCATTCAGCTGCACGCGAGCATGGCCGATAGCGTTCTCTCGAATCACTTCGTGCGACCGGCCGACGACCGCACCCGGCTCGCGTCGACGATCGCCGGTGCGCTCGCGGTCGGCCTCGCCTCGACGCTGGCGCCTTTCATTGGCGCGGCTGCCGGGACGCTGGCAGCGGTTGGCGTCTGGGGTTGGTTCGCGCTTCGCGCGTTCAGGGATGGGCAGTGGCTGAATATGGTCCAGCCGCTCCTCGCGATGGGGTTGGCCCTCTTTGTCGGCACCGCCTATCGCTACTTCGTCGAGGACGCCGAGAAGCGAAAGGTCAGCAGGCTTTTTGGCCGATATGTGTCGAAGGACGTCTACGACCAGCTGCTGGCCAACCCTGGGTCGGCCGAGCTCGGGGGCGCCCGCCGGGACATGACCGTGCTGTTCTCGGACATCCGGGGCTTCACGTCCGTCACCGAAAAAGGGGATCCGGAAGCGCTCGTCGGCCAGTTGAACGAGTACTTCTCGAAGATGGTGGAGGTCGTGTTCCGCCACCATGGGACGGTGGACAAGTTCGTCGGCGACATGGTGATGGCGCTGTTCGGGGCTCCCCTCGACGACATTGATCATGCAGAGAACGCGGCCCGTGCCGCCGTCGAGATGGTTCGCGAGCTGGGCGTGCTGAACGACCGCTGGAAGTCCGAGGGACGCCCGGTGCTCGACATCGGCATCGGCATCAACTCTGGAGACATGATTGCAGGCAACATCGGGTCGTCGGCGATCATGAGCTACACGGTGATCGGCGATAATGTGAACCTCGGCTCCCGGCTCGAATCGCTCAACAAAGACTACCGGACGCGCATTATCATCAGCGACGCCACGCGCGCCAGGCTGACGGGTGATTACAACATTCGCCCGCTGGGTGACGTGATCGTCAAGGGCAAGACGCGGCCGGTGTCGATTTTCGAGATCGTCGTTCCGTCACCGATGCCTTCGGTGCAAGAGGAAGTCAAGTTATGAAAAAAGCGGCACTTGCGATCGCGGTGTTGTTGACAGCCACCCCCGCGCTCGCGCAGCTTCCGGGTGGGCTGGGGAAATTGACCAAGGCCAAAGAGACGGCCGACAAGGTTCAAGGTCTGAAGATTTCGGAAGAGGATGAACGGAAGATCGGCGAACAGGTTAGTGAAAAGGTGCGCGATACCTTCGGCGTCTACCAGGACGCGGCGGTGACGAAGTACGTCACGCTCGTCGGGACTGTGCTCGCTCAGGCCAGCTCGCGGCCGAATCTGAAGTGGGAGTTCATCGTTCTCGACACCGATGGTGTCAACGCCTTCGCGGCGCCCGGCGGCATCGTCCACATCACGAAGGGACTGCTTGGTCTCATCAAGGACGAGTCGGAACTAGCCGGCGCACTCGGTCATGAGATCACGCACATCACCGCGAAGCACACCGTGAACTCGATCCAGAAGAGCAACGCCTTCAGTGCGGCGGCGAGTGCGTCGGGCCAAGGTGGCGGCCTCACCCAAGACATCCTTACCCGCATCGTTGAAGCGGCGTACACGAACATCTTGAACAACAATTTCGATCGGAATGACGAGAACGAGGCAGACAAGATCGGCATCGAGCTCGCCAACAAGATCGGCTATGCACCAAGCGGTCTCGCGTCGGTCCTGACGAAGATCGCCGAGCGCAACAGCGATCGTCAAGAGCCGAACGGCTTGTTCGCGTCGCATCCGCAAATCAAGGATCGCATCGCCAAAATCAACGGGATTATTCAAAGCGAGAAGCTGACCGCGACCGCGACGGTGGCAGCACGCTATACGAAGACGATCACCTTCGACGCGACGCCCGCCGCAAGCATTGCGACGGTTGCGGAGGGTTCCCGCGGTCTCGCCGGCAGTTCGGGCAGCGAGGGCGAAAAGGACAAGAAAGACGGCGAGAAGCCCGAGAAGAAGGAAGAAAAGAAGGGCGGGCTGTTCGGGAGCAAGCTCGGTCTGTCGAGCGGCAAAGACACCAAGAACACGCAGACAGTTGCCTCGGCAGGCGCTCGGGGAATCAATCCCGATCGCGATGCCACCGGCGGTTCAAACAAGAACAAGGTCCCCGTCACGCTGACCGCAGCGGAGATCACGGCGTTCAAGAGTGGGATTGCCTAGCCCGATCTGAGGTCCGCTCCACGCGATGCCTCACTACCCCGGGCATCTGATCATCGGCGTCGCGGCCTTCGCCGCGACGCTGCTGATCTCGACCCTGACCCCCAATCGCCTCGTCCGCCGCAAGCTCACCCTCTCGCTGTTTCTCTTCGGCGGCTACGTCCTGCTCCATCCCGTGCTCCTGGCGCGTCCGGATCTGTCGACACCTGGCAGCGAGATCGACCAGCAGCTTCGCGCCATCGAGCATCTCGTGCTCGCGGCCGGGTTCATCAACATCTTCGTACTCGCGCTGCTGAACCCGTTCACCGTCGACAGGGTTCCTGACCGCTTTCCGTCGATCCTTCAGGACGCTATCGTCATCGGTCTCCTGGTGATCGTCGCGACCTTCGTGTTCAAGGACAAGCTGTTGACCACATCAGCGGTCGGCGCCGTGGTGGTCGGGTTTGCGCTGCAGGAAACGCTGGGGAACGCGTTCGCGGGCCTCGCGATCCAGACGGAGAAGCCGTTCAGAGTTGGAGAGTGGATCCGCGTCGGCGAGTTCGAAGGGCGCGTGACGGAGATCACCTGGCGGGCCACGAAGCTTCGCACCAAGGCCGGGAATTTCGTGATCGTGCCGAACAACACCATGGCGCGCGAGGCGATCACGAACTACTCCGAGCCGCTCGTGCCGACGCGCCTCGAAGTGGACGTCGGTGTGAGCTACGGCTCGCCGCCCAACGAGGTCAAGGACGCGATCCGCGACGCGCTGATGCAGGTGCCGAGCGTGCTGACGCTCCCCCCTCCCGACGTGCTGCTCCACAGCTTCGACGCGTCGTCGATCGGATATCGCGCGCGGTTCTGGGTCGAGGACTACGAGCGCGACGAGCAGATCCGCGACCAGGTGCGCACCGCGATCTACTACGGCTTTGGACGACGGAACATCGAGATCCCGTATCCGATCCAGGTCGAGTACGGCCGTGAGTGGCCCGAGCCGGATCCGGCCGCGCGAGCCCGCGAGCGTGAAGACGTGCTTTCGCGCGTGGACCTGTTTGCCCGGCTGTCAGCCGAGCAGCGCGCCGAGATCGCCGCGTCGACGGTGACGCATCGCTTCGGCGATGGCGAGGCGATCGTCCGGCAGGGTATGCCCGGCCAGTCGCTGTTCGTGGTGTGTTCAGGCACGGTGGCTGTCGTCATCGAGCCCGGCGCGCGCGAGGTCGCGACGATCGAGCGGGGCGGCTACTTCGGCGAGATGTCGCTTCTGACAGGCGACGCGCGGACGGCGACGGTGGTCGCGCGCGGCGACACGGTCGTGCTCGAGCTGGATGCGGATGTTTTCAGAAGCCTGGGCGCCGCGGATCCTCAGGCGGTGGAGCAGGTAGCGGTCGCGGCCATTGCTCGTCGCGCCGAACTCGAACAGGCCAGAGACGCCGCCCGTGCCGCGGCCATCGTCGGCGGCTCGGCGTCCCTCCTGGCGCGAGTGAAGAAGTTTCTCCGGCTGCGCTGAGTGCCGACGCTCGATGTCGACGGTCGACTTTCACCGTCGACTGCCGGGAATCGAGCGCCGCCTCACTTATCGATACACGCCGCCGCGATAGGCGCGGTCGTAGCCTTCCTTGAACGCCTGCCGATACACGTCACGATACCGATCCTTCGGGCCGTAGTCGCCGCGGTAGTCGTGATCGCCGGAACGGTACCAGTCGTGCCGCAGCGGATCGTAGGATCGGCGCTTGTCCAGGTCCTCGCGGCCCTTCTTGAAACCGTCGTTCAGCCCATTCGTATACGCCGCGTTGCCGTAGCCGTACTGTCCGGGATTGCCGTACCCGCCGCCCGGATAGCGATTCTGATCGGGATAGCCGTAGCCGCCGGGATACGAGCCGGGGTACGAACCGCGGTTGGGATAGACGTCGGGATACCGATCGCGCGGAATCGCGCGGCCATAGCCGCCGTACCCGTAATCGGGGGCATAGCGGCGGTAGCCGTCCGCGTAGCCCTCGCCGTAGCCCGCACGGAACGATTGACGGTATCGCTCGAAGTCGCCGAAGCTCCGATTGTAGCCCTTGTCGGCGCGTTGCCACGTGCGATCGTCCTGGTAGCTGTAGACCGCGCGCTTACGCCCGTCCTTTTCGCCCTGCTTGGTTCCTTCGCGATATCCGTTGTCGTACGCCGCGCGCCGTGACTCGTAGTACGGCTGACGGTCGTCTGCGTAACTTGATGGCGTCGACGTGCTCCAGCCCGGGATTTGCGCGTGCGCTGAGACGGACGCCGCGAGCGAGATCACGCCGAACACTGGAACGAGGAGTCGTTTCATTGCGGTCCTCCGCTTGGCTGCAGGGAGAAACCGCAAAATCCAGGCCCGCTGTTACCGGGAAAAAATGGCCGAAAACCGCCCGATCTCGCTTGGCGGGTCGTGAAGAGGGGACACCTACTGCGACCAGACGAGGACATGATCCCCACTGGCCGAGCTGTGGTCGACGATCAGGGTCGGCCCGAATCGCTCGAGGTCTTCGACCGTCAGCTTGAGATCTTCGAGATCCATGCGATTGCCGTTGAGGTCGATGGTAGCGCCGCGCATCTTGAGTCTGAGCAGCCAGAACGGAATGGATACCTTCACGATCCGACCATCGTCGGGGTCAAAGGCAAGGACGTAGAGATCCTTCGGGCGAGTGGCGTTTGGCGGGGCCGGACGATCGAGATTCGATTTCAGGAAACGGCCCTTCGTGTCGAGCTCGATCAGCGGTTTCTGGCCGCTGAAGCGTTCCTTGACCTGCTCGAAGTCGCGCGCCGCGGCGGCAGGAGACGTCTCGTGGGTCTCGACATGGCGCGTGAAGAAATAGAACCCGGCTCCGGCGATGGCGACGACGCAGAGGATGCCGCAGGCGAAGATGCCGGCGACGATCCAGATCCAGGGCTTGATTTTACCGGCCATGGGAATCTCTCATGAGCTCCTGCGCTTGATCCACGCAGACCGGATCCCGTCCCTGCTGACACAACGTCTCGGCCCGGCGAGCTTCACCGGCAGCAACTTCGCGCTCGCCACGTTTGAGCGCGACCCGCCCGAGCTCCACGCGCGCCCGTCCCTCGACCCACTCGGCGGGACTCGCCGTCGTAGCGCGCTGGAGATCCGTCACACCGGTTTCGACCTGGCCGCCCGCCACACGGGCCGCCCCGCGCTTGTAGTGCCACAGCGCATCCTCACCCGGCACGTGAATGCGGTTGTCCTTCGCGAACATCGCCAAACCCTCAGTCAGGAGCGCTTCGGCCTGCTGCGGCCGGTTGCCACGAAGAGCCGTCGAACCCGCCTCGAGCAATATGAGCCTGTTACGGGGATGCAGCCGGCGCAGTTCCTGCAGCGCACGGAGCGCGTCGTCGTAGCGCTGCTCCCGGTTGTACACCAGGACGAGGGCAAAGAGGGCATCGGTCCGCGTCTCCCGGCCGGTAGCTGCCGTATCCTCGAGCAGCTGAATGCCCCGCTCCTTCCCACCACCAAAACCGGCGAGGTAGGCCATCCAGCGCATCGGCAGTGACAGCGTGGACACGAGGTAACGATACGTGCCGACGATGAGCTGTGCGTCCTTCTTCGAGGGATCGAGGGAGAGGACTTTCTCGTGTTCGTCGTAGGCCTTCCGCGCCGCATTCAGTCCGCCGAGCATGCGGCCTTCGACCGTCGCGATGTACGAGGCCTGGATTCCAAGGGCGGCGCCCAGATCGTAGTGGGCCTGCGCGCTTCGAGGATGGGCGGTGACGTCGCGCTCGGCCAGCTCGAGCGCGCGCATCATGTGCTGTCGAAACTCCGCGTCCATTTCGGGGGACGGCTTCGCGAGCGCAATGTTCGATCGGGTGAACGATCCCAGGTAGTGATCGACGGTGACCGCCCCGCGCTGAAAAAGCATGTTCAGCCACAACACGCTGGCGAGGCTGCGATGAGCGGCGGTGTCGTCCGGCGCCAGCGCCGCTGCGCGACGAAGTTTCGCCAGCGCTTCCTGATGATCGAGATCGTAGGCGAGGTCGAGGCCTTGTTCGCGAAGGGCGGCCGCACTTTCCTGCGCGTGCGGTTGGACGGGAACTGCGATGAGCAGCAGGAGGACACACAGACCAGTCGCCGGAGCGCGCGTTGGCCGGCGTGCGGGCATGGACTTATGATAGCAACCGGTGACGCTGCGGGATGTTCGGCCGCTCCCAACGTCGTCACGAGAATGCAGGGGTGAGGGGCATGCCGCGAGGAAGATCGGGCAAGAATCGCGACGACGTATTACTGCGGTCCGCGGAGTTCATCGGGTGGGCGCTCGGCGGTCTCGAGCACGAAATCGCGAAGACGAAGGAACGATTGGCGGCGCTGAACGCGCAGGCGGCGAAGCTGCGCGCACGGGCGCGAGCGAAAGGCGCGGTTGCCGTGAAGGTCGCGGCGGCTGCGTTGAACGACCCGGCCCGGACAGTCAAACGGAGCAATATCTCGCCGGAGGGCCGCAAGCGGATCTCGGACATGATGAAGAAGCGCTGGGCCGAGCGTCGCAGAAAAGCCGGCACGGCCAAGAGCTGATCGACGTCACATCGACAACTGGCGGCCGAGGCCTTGCGCCTTTGCGCGAGCAAGGACGAGGTCTCCGGCCGCAACGTCCTCCACTGCCAGTCCCAGCGACTTGAAGATCGTGACCTCGTCGTTCGACGAGCGGCCGGTCACGCTTCCCGCCGCCAGTTCTCCCAATTCCCCGACGATGTGTTCAGGTGTGATCGCGCCTTCCTCGATCGGGATGACCAGATCGCCGGCCTCCGCCATCGCCGCGGTGCGCGAATCCACCAACACGCGCGCACGCTTCACCAGCGCGGAGTCCATCTCACGCTGATCGGGCCGGCAGGCGCCCACCGCACAGATGTGCGTGCCCGCGCCAATCCAATCGCTCATGACGACCGGCTCGTGCGAGGCAGTGGCGAGGACGACGAGATCGGCGCCGGCCACGGCGTCGCGGGCTGACCCGGCGTCGACAATGGGTGCGGGCGAGTGCGCCTGCATGTCGCTGATGAACTTTCGGCGGCTGTCGGCGCGAGGACTCCAGACGCGCACCTCCCGAAGCTTCCGGACGTGCGCGAGCGCCTCGAGATGGCTCCGCGCCTGCACGCCGGATCCAATCAGCGCGAGCGTGGCCGCGCCCTCGCGGGCGAGGAGCTTTGCCGAGACGGCCGAGACCGCCGCCGTCCTCGCCTCGGTCACGTACCGGCCGTCCATCACAGCCAGCAGCTGTCCGGTTTCCGAGTCCAGCATCAGGATCGTCGCGAGATGGCTCGGCAGACCACGTTCGGCGTTACTGCCGAAAACGGTCACGAGCTTCGTGCCCAGCGCACCGCTCGCGGGGATGAACGCCGGCATCACGCCGAAGAACGCATGCGCCTGTCCAACCTGCAGCACGCTGCGGAGCGGCTGCTGCACGCGCCTCGCGGAAAACTCCACGAGCGCGCGCTGCATCGCGTCGATGAGATCACCCATCGGCAGCACGCGCCGGACGTCGGCTTCAGACAGCACAAGAGACACGGCTCATCTCCCTGACAGTGTTGGCATGGATCTCGACGATTGTATCGACGTCACGACAATACCCGCCGCCCATGCACGCCGCGATCGGAACCCCGCGGCACCGATCGACGACCGTTCGGTCGCGCTCGCGGAGTCCCTCGATGGTGAGCGACAGGCGCCCCAGTCGATCGCCACCGAACGGATCCGCGCCCGCGAGGTAGAACACGAAGTCGGGTCGATGCCGTTCGAACACGATCCCGAGCGCCTCGCGCAGACGCACGAGATACTCATCGTCACCGGTCCCGTCGGCGAGGGTGACGTCCAGATCGCTCGTCTCCTTGCGGAACGGAAAATTCTTCTCGCCATGCAGCGAGCAGGTGAAGACCGCCGGATCGTCGCGAAAGATCGCCGCCGTGCCGTTGCCCTGGTGCACGTCGCAATCGATGACCGCGATGCGCGCCGGTGCGCGGCGGCCGTTCCTCGTCGACAGCAGCACCCGCGAGGCGACGGCGATATCGTTGAACACGCAGTAGCCCTCGCCGCGATCGCGGAAGGCGTGATGCGTGCCTCCGGCAAGGTTCACCGCGGCGCCGTCGTCGAGGGCCGTGAACCCCGCCGCAATCGTTCCACCAACGCTGCGTCGCGCGCGCTCGACCATCGCCGGCGACCACGGGAAGCCGATGCGGCGCTGGTGTTCGCGCGTCAGCCGTCCTTCGAAGACGTCGGCGATGTAGCCCTCGTCGTGCGCCAGGGCCAGGCTCGCGGCCGACGCCGCCTCAGGCTCACGAAGATCCGAAACGGTCACGACCCCATCCGCGATCAATCGCTCGCGCAGCCTCCGGTACTTCGCCATCGGAAACGAATGGGTCTCGGGAAGGGGCAGGACGAAGTGATCACAATAGAACGCGCGCACGGCGACAGGAATCCTCGAATGACAGCTTATAATCGCCGCGGAATTCCCTCAACCGCATGACCACGATTCACACCATCGACGCCCACACCGCCGGCGAGCCGCTGCGGCTGATCGTCGACGGCTTTCCGTCCGTCGAGGGCACGACGATGCTCGAGCGGCGCGAGTGGGTGAAGGCCAATTACGATCACCTGCGAACCGCGCTGATGCTGGAGCCGCGCGGGCATGCGGACATGTACGGCGCCCTCCTGACCGAGCCCGAGCGGCCGGATTCCGACGCGGGCGTGCTGTTCATGCACAACGAAGGCTACAGCACGATGTGCGGGCACGGCGTGATCGCCGTCGTCACGATTGCGCTGGAGCGCGGGTTGATTACTCCTCGCGGCGGATCGAACGACATCGTGCTCGATTCACCGGCAGGTCAGATCCACGCGACCGCACGACGCGAAGAGGTGGGCGGGCGCACGCGTGTGACCCGCGTCAGTTTCCGCAACGTTCCGTCGTTCGTGCTGTTCGGTGGTGTGCCGGTGACGCTCGGCAACCGTCAGATTCGCGCCGACGTGGCCTTCGGCGGTGCCTTCTACGCGATCGTGGATAGCGAGGCCGCCGGCATTCCGATTGTGCCCGCCCGCCTGACCGATCTGCGCCGTACCGGCATGGAGATCAAACGCGCGATCGAGGCGACGCACACTGTTGCGCATCCGGACGAGCCGCAACTCGAAGGCATTTATGGGACCATCTTTACAGGGTCGCCGTCGTCACCCGGCGCGGATCTGCGCAACGTGACGATCTTCGCTGATGCCGAAGTCGATCGCTCACCGTGTGGCACCGGGACGTGCGCCGTCATGGCTGTGCTGGCGGCGATGGGCGTGCTGACCTCCGAACAGACCTTCACGCACGAGAGCATCATCAACACCCACTTCACCGGACGGATCGAGCGAGAGACGACGGTTGGCGAGCTGCCCGCCATCGTGCCGAGACTCGAAGGTGAGGCCTTTATTACGGGGGAAAACAGATTCGTAATCGACGATCGCGACCCTCTGAAATACGGTTTTCGTCTCTGAGCAAAACGGCCCCCGCGCGCCGTTGACAAGCCTCCATTCTGACCCTAGACTGACTAACTCAGCCCGTTCCAAGGCTCCCCGCCCATGATTGGAAAGACACTCGGTAAGTACCGCATCATCGAACGCCTTGGTCGTGGTGGCATGGGCACCGTGTACAAGGGGATCGATGAGACGCTCGATCGCGAAGTCGCGATCAAAGTTCTCAACGCCGATCTCGACGATACCGACATCCTGAAGCGCTTCCGCGGGGAAGCGGTCACGCTCGCGCGTCTCAACCATCCCAGCATCGCGACGATCTACGAGCTCTATCGGGACGACGATCAGCTCCTCATGGTGATGGAGTTCGTGCGCGGCGAGACCGTGCACGACTTTGCCGAGCGCATGGGTCCGCTTGCGGCGCCGCAGGCCGCGCATCTTGCAATGCAGGTCCTCGACGCGCTCTCGCACGCACATCGCGGCGGCGTCATCCACCGCGATCTGAAGCCGGCCAACCTGATGATCACCGAGACGGGCGCGGTGAAGGTCATGGATTTCGGCATCGCGCGCGTGCTCGGCACCGAGCGGTTCACGCACGGCGGCTACATGATGGGCACCCCCGCCTACATGGCTCCGGAGCAGGTGCTCGGCGGCGAGGTTGACGGTCGCGCTGATTTGTACGCCGTCGGCGTGCTGCTCTACCGATTGCTCACTGGGAAGCTGCCGTTCAATGCCGATACGGCGATGGCGATGGTGCAGAAGCAGGTCAACGAGGTGCCGATCCCGATTGCGGAGATCGCGCCCCACTTACCGCCCTGGTGCAGCGGGGTGATGACGCGCGCGCTCGCGAAGTCGCCGGCCGATCGTTATCAGACCGCCGACGAGTTCCGCGTCGCCCTGCTCTCTGCCGTGCAGCCGCAGTCACTCGGTGAATTGCCGACGGTGGCGACACCGACACCACCGGGACTGATGATCGGCAGTGACATCACACAGGTGTACGCGCCGGCGAAGGCGGCGAGAGCGACGTCCGGAGAGCTTCGGCCTCATTTCGCCGGTGGGGCTGTCGCGACGGCGGCCGCGGCGGCGCCCAGTATCGCCGCGACCATTCCCGCTCCCACGCCGACAGGGACGAAAGCGCTCGATCGTACGACCACGACCGTCGTACTTGGACGCAATCATCTGTTTGCGATCGGCGGCGTGTTCCTGGTGCTGATCGCCGGCGTGGCGATCCTCTCGTTCGCGGCGCTTCGCCGCAACATCCTGCCGGCGCAGTTCCAGTTCGGGGCGGTGGGGTCGAACACGACGTCGGCGACGCCGCCGCCGACATCGGCCCCCGCGGCGACACCTGCACCGCCGCCCGCCGAAGCATCTGCGCAGCCGGGATCGTCACCGCCCGCGTCATCAGCGCCGGCAGGCGCACCGGCACCGCTACCCGGGACCCAAGGAACGACAGCCACACCGGCAACACCCACAACCACGTCACCCGCTCTGCCTGGCGCGGCGCCGAACGCGGCCGCTCAGAAGACGCCGACGCCGGTGGTTCCGGGGGCGAAGACTCCCGGCACGACGGTGGCAACAGCCGGATCGGTTCAGCCGGGAACGAAAGCTGACGGGCGAGGCACAATCAGTCCGACGGACAATCCGGCGAACGCAGCGACGGTTGCCGGTCGCGGTGCGCGCGGTGGCCAGCCACCTGCAGCAGCCACGACGCCGGCGGTACCTCCTCCCGCGCCATCCGCTCCTGCGATCACGCCACCCACTCCGCCAGCCGTTCCTCACGCTGGTTCGTCTCTGCCGCCGGTCACGTTCAAGGATGTTCGTGTGCTCGTGACGAGCGGCGGCAAGACGAGCGAGGTGGCTGGTGTGCTCACGCTCGCGGACGGCCGCGTGCAAGTCAATGGCAAGGATGGCGGATCCGCGCTGGTGTCGCTGCCGTACCAGTCGATCTCCGCGGCGTACTTCTCGCGCTCCAAGCAGCCGAAGTGGAAGGATGCCGAGGGGAAGGACGTCGAAGGCAAGGTCGATCTCGGAAAGCTCGGGTTCCTCCGATCCGATCGCAACTGGGTGATTCTGCTGTCGCACGGAGAGCCGGTCGTCCTGCGGATCGACGACTCCGGTATGCGGACGGTCCTGCCCGCGCTGCAGGATCACACCGGCGTCAAGATTCAGCGCTGATCCGGAGGGCTTCGCCCCGCCGGCCCCCTCATTCCACCCCACCGCGCAAAGTCCGCGAGGCAGGGGCCCGGTTCGCCGTCGCTCGCGGGGACCTGCTTTGCTTCGGCGGGGCGCGCCTGCGGCGCGCCGAGCCCGTCAGTACCCGATCGCGAGCCCGTCCTTCCGGGGATCCGATCCGCCCATCAACACGCCGCGGGGATCGATCCGGATACCCTGAAACCCACCAAACGCACCGATCATCGTGATGATCTTGTGGCCGCGTTCGTCCAGCCCGAAGCGCGCCTCCGGCGAAATCGCGGACTCGAGGGCGAGGCCGTTGGCCGTGTGCCGGAACCGTGGAGCCTCGCCTGCTTCCTGCACGTTCATGCCGAAGTCGATGAGGTTCAAGAGCACCTGCACGTGCCCCTGCGGCTGCATGTCTCCGCCCATGACCCCGAATGACAGCCACGGCCGTCCGTCTTTCATCACCATCGCGGGCACGAGCGTGTGGAACGGCCGCTTGCCCGGGGCAATCACGTTGGGATGCCCGGCTTTCAGCGAGAACAGGCCGCCGCGATTGTGCAGGGCAATGCCCGTGTCGCCCGCGACGATGCCCGAGCCGAAGGTCTCGAAGAGCGATTGGATCAGCGAGACGACGTTGCCGTCGCGGTCGGCGACCGTCATGTAAATCGTGTCTCCATGAGCCTGAGGATGTTCCTCGGGCATCGGGTTCGATCCGGGAATCGCGAGCGGCTTGTAGTCGCGGGCGGCGCGATCAGGATTGATCTCGCGGCGGCGCTCCGCCGCGTACTCTTTCGACAGGAGACGCTTGAGCACGTCTGCCGGGACCGACGACGGATCCGCCAGCCACGCGTCACGATCGGCAAACGCGATCCGTTTGGCTTCGACGAGCAGATGAAGATACGCCGCACTGTTGTGCCCGAGCGCCTTGAGGTCGAAGCCCTCGAGGATGTTGAGCATCTCGAGCGCGGTGGTGCCCTGGGTGTTGGGCGGCATCTCCAGCACGTCGTATCCGCGGTAGGTCGTCGAGATCGGCTGGACCCAGTCGGCATGATGCGCAGCGAGGTCGGCCGCTGTGAGCAGCGCGTTGCGCTTTCGCATGTCCGCGGCGATGGCTTCAGCGATCGCGCCTTTGTAAAACGCGTCGCGGCCGCCCTGGGCGATCTGTTCCAGCGTTCTGGCGAGGTTCGGGTTGCGGAAGACGTCGCCGGCTGACGGCGCATGCCCACCGGGAAGGAACGTGGCCGCCGCGGCAGGATCGCGTGCGAGGGTGTTCTGACCTTCCTTCCACTGATACGAGATGATCTCGCTGACGGCGAACCCGTCGCGAGCGTAGCCGATGGCCGGCTCGAGCGCCTTGGCCAGCGTGATCGTCCCCAGCTTCGTCAGGAGCTCGTTCCAGCCGTCGACCACACCGGGTACGGTGACCGACAGCTCGCCGCGATACGGCATCGCGTCGAGCTTGCGACGTTTGAACTCCTCGAGGGTTGCGGCCGCCGGCGCGCGGCCGCTGGCGTTCACCGCGCGGATGCTCTTCGTCTTCGCGTCGTAGACGATCGCGAAGAGGTCTCCGCCGATGCCGTTCATCGTGGGCTCGACGACGGAGAGGACGGCCGCCGCGGTGACGGCCGCGTCGATGGCATTGCCGCCCTGTTGGAGCACGCGCAGGCCGGCCGCAGAGGCGAGCGGCTGGCTGGTCGCGATGATGCCGTTGCGCGCAAGCACCACGGAGCGCGTCGCGCGCGGGTTCGCCGCCGGTCGATCGCCGGGGGCCTGCATCCCGTCAACAGTCATGAATGTGAGTCCGGCGAAGAAGAGACATCTGGCAAACACGGCCGGCATTGTAACTCGGGGCGTATACTGGCCTCATGTCCGTCCGTGACCGCGTGTCACGCCTCCTGGCCGAGCTGCCGCACGATGCGCAGTACCCCACACAGGGCGCGACCGTGTTCGTGGATCTCGAGCGACGGGAGATCGCGCGGGCGTTCACGCCCCTCAAGGTCGTGCGCGCGCTGCTCGCGGGGCGCGGCGCGAACATGTTCTACCTGCACCGTCTGCTCGACGAGTCGCTGGCGCCGCTCGATCCGGACGTGCCGCTCATCTTCGGCTCCGGGGTACTGACCGGCATCGTGCCGAGCGCCGCGCGGGGCAACGCGACGTCCTGGTCTCCGGAGTCCGGCGTCATCATGGATTGCAACGCCGGCGACTATTTCCCGTCGTTCATCAGGATGAACGGGATCGATCATCTCGTGCTGTACGGGCGGGCGGCCTCGTGGACGCTGCTGCACATTCACGACGGCCATCTGCGGTTCCTCGACGCCGCACCCTACGTTGGACTCGACAACATCGATCTTCGCGACCGCATCCCGCACGATTTCGGCGGCACCTGGACGCGGGATCTGGCGATGGTCAACGTCACCCGCGCCGGGGAGAACCTGGTGCTGACGAGCGCGATCATGGCAGGCCCCAAAGCCTGTTACGCGCGCGGGGGACCCGGCGCAAAGATGGGATCGCTCAGGCTGAAAGCTGTCGTCGTTCAGGGGCAGACGCGCGATTTCGAGACGGCGCAACCGTACAAGGGCTACAACCGCACCATCGCCCAGAAGCTGCTCGATACCTCGGTCGTCAAGCACGCGCTCAAAACGATGGGCACCCCATTTCTCTACAAACCAAGCCGGATGCTCGGCGCGATGGGCACGAAGAACAACCAGGAGACGACCTGGACCGATCGGCTCGATGCCGAGCACATCACGCCCTATCGTCCGGGGATGGCCGGCTGCTTTCGCTGCCCGGTGAACTGCCGGCCGTTGAACGACCTCGGGACGGATCCGGCCGACAAGTACGGCCGCGGCGACGGCCCCGAGTACGTGACCCTCGGCAAGTTCGGTCCGAACCTGGGGATCGATCGCATCGAGTCCGTCATCCGCCTGAACAACATCTGTAACGATCTGGGCCTCGATACGGCGTCGACCGGCTCGGCGTTGTCGTGGGCGATGGAGCTGTTCGAGCGCGGCCTCATCGGGTTGGCGGACACGGGCGGCATCGATTTGACCTGGGGGAACGCCGAATCAGTCGAGCGGCTGCTGTTCATGCTCGCCGCTCGCGACGGCTTCGGCAACGTGCTCGCCGACAGCACGCGCGCTGTCGAGCGCGGGCACTATCCGGCCGAGGCGTTGAAGTACCGGATGGCGGTGAAGGGTCTGATGCAGAGCGATCCGCACGACGCGCGGATCCTCAAAGCGTTCGCGCTCGGTCTCGCCGTCGCCACGCGCGGCATGGATCACCTCCGCAACCGCGTGACGCTCGAGATCAACGCCCGCATCAACGACGATCCGGCGTTCAAGGCGCGGCTGTACGGCGGTCCTGTGAGTGCGGCGCCCAACAGCTACGCCGACAAGGAACGCGCCGTTCGCGTCTGCGAGAACGTCTACGGCGTCGGCGACGCCGTCGGCATGTGCCGTTTCACGACCATGCTGTTCAACAGCCCATCGCTTCCTGGCCTCGAGGAATTCGCCGCGCAGATCGCGAACGTCACCGGGCTCGATTTTCAGGCGCAGGAGCTCGATCGAATCGGCCAGAACATCATGGGCGTGGAACGGCTGATCAATCGCCGGCTCGGCGTGCGCCGGACCGACGATACGCTGCCCGATCGCTGGTTCGACGAACCGATTCGCGTCGGCGCGTACGCCGGCGAGCGCATCGATCGCGCCGAGTTCGAGGCGATGCTCTCGCGCTTCTACGCGATTTCGGATCTCGATCAGGAGGGGATGCCGCAACCCGCGTGGCGGCAGGAGCTCGAGGCGATGCTGGAGGCTGCGCCATGATCACGGTCCGGCTGCCGTCCACGCTTCGCGTCAACGATCGCGACACGCTCGAAGTGCACGAGCGTGTCGACACGCTGGCGCAATTGATCGACGTGCTCGACCGCCGCATTCCCGGGTTCCGTGATCAGCTGGACGACTCGGTATTCAACTTCGCAGTGAACGACGAGATGCTGCTGTATCACGCCCGGGAACGCGAGCTGCGGGAGGGTGACGTGGTGGAGGTGGTCCCTACGATTTCTGGCGGCTAGCCGCCGTATCCAACTCGGAGCGCTAACGCTCCGCGGCTGTGCGGGTTACGCGAGCACGATCGCGACAATCGCGCAGACGAGCAGGATCGCCACCAGTGCATCGGCGTTGCTCGAAAAATCCCAGTCAAACATGGTGAATTCCGTCCTTTCATTTAGTTAGACGGCTCACCCCCGCCGAAAGTTTAGCTCGGCCTGGAACTTTTACTTCTGTGTGGTGTCGAGGGGGCTGGCCAGGTAGCTCCGGCGCGCCCGCGCCGTCATCCCCGGTTTCTTCACCTTCACCTCGAGTTTGTGGATTTTGCCGTCAAGCGACTGCGGCGTGAACCCCATTATGTACTGGCTGTGCAGCTCTTGCGCGACGCGCGTGAAGGTTGGCCCCAGCTCGTCCTTCTTCTTCAGAATGAAGAATCCGCCGCCCGTCTCTTCGGAGAGTTTTCTCAACCCGCGATCCGGGTTGGTCCTCACGCGCTGCTGGCCGTTGAAGTACTCGTTCTCGAGGCCGATCGAATACACCATCGTCTCTTCGCGCCGCGCGCGCTCGAGGACTTCGCCCGCGCCCAGCTTGCTCGCCGTGTCTTCGCCGTCGGTGAACACGAGCACCACTTTCCGGCCGGTTGCGTTCTTGAGCTCTTCGATGCTGCGATCGACGGCGTCGTACAGGCGCGTCGGATAACCGAAATCCAGATCCTTCAAACTCCGTACGAGCTGGTCGCGGTTTTCGCTGAAGGGCGTGCCCGATTCGGGATGAAATTCGATCTTGTCGTTGAACGCGCCGACCTTCGCGCGATCCTCCGGCAGCATGCGAATCAGGAACTGCTCGGCGCCGTCTTTGACGAAGTCGAGCGCCAGCGTCATGGAGCCGCTCGTGTCCAGCATTACCACGGCGGTGATCGGCGTGGGCTCGTTGTCGAAGTTCGTCAACGTCTGGAGCTTCTGATCGTCGAAGATCTCGAAGTCTTCCTGCGCGAGGTCCGGCACCAGCCGCTTCTGGGGATCGGTGACCGTGACGTAGAGCGGGACGGTCTGCGTCGTGACCTTGATCCGCTGTGCGCGAATCGGCACGGCCAGAACGAAGAGGCTGACGATGATCGCGATGCCGGCGGCGCTGACGGCCGAGCGAGTGTGTGAACCCATGATCGAGGCTCTGACTGCAGAAAATGTTCCACGGTTGAGATGCCTGCCCGGGCGGGTCAAACCGTGAGGAACGCTCCCTTAAGGATACAGCGCGGCGCCGGAAAGGGACATGGGCGCGGGAAAGGCGCTGCTGCGGGAGGGCGAAGATTCTCGGGTTCTCAGGTTCTAAGTTCTAGCGTTCTCGGGTTCTATGGTTCTACAGGTTCTCGGGTTCGCAGGTGCCGGAGCGCAGCACAGAGAACCCGAGAACCCGAGAACCTAGAACCCTAGAACCACAAGTTTCAGAAACGAATGCCCGCCGAAAGCAGGAACGTCCGGCCACCGGTGAATCCGGGTCTCCAGGCCGGATAGTCGGTGTTGCTCGTCGCCTGCCCGAACTGCGGACCACGGATGAAGCCGGTCGGCAGTCCGTCGGTATCGAGCGGACTGTTCGGATCGGGTGTCACCGTCGTGTCGAAGGCGATGAGCTTCTGGTTGTTCGTGACGTTCAGGATCTCGACTTTCACCCACGGGCTGGCCGTGCGGAAGACTGGAACCTGATAGGTCGCGGCGAAGTCGAGCAGCGCGAAGCCGGGGAAC
>DATAEK010000301.1:0-13886 GCA_036258055.1 Vicinamibacterales bacterium | reverse complement strand
GAGCCTGGGTGCAGGTGAACCTGGGCGGAGCCGGCGTCGTCGACGCGAACGGGAACGTGATCCTGCGAACGGCGCAATCGCTTCAGCGGTTCACCGGGTACTATCGGCCCGAGGACATGGACATCGACCCGATTGCGGCCGAGAAGGGCGTGTTCAGAGCGTGCTGGGCCAACACCGGGCGCATGAGTCACGGGGCCGGAGGCCTGGTCGAGAACGGTGGCGTGAACAGCGAAATCATGTGCCTCGTCGAAGGACAGCCAAGCGCCGCGGTGCCCGCCCCCGCAACCGGTACGATTCCATCAGTGCAGCGCTTCATCCCGGGGACACCCCAGGGCCAGATGTACGACAACGTTGCGTTCCAGCCGCACACCGGCAATCTCGTCGTGCTCGAGGACGGACCCGTGAGCGTGGTCACCGGCCTTCAGCCCGCCGTCTCGGAACTTCGCGGCAACGACCTCTGGATCTGCCTGCCCGATGGAGACGATGACGATACCCAGACGGATGGCTGCGTACGATTCGCGTCGGTGCGGGACACGACGTCGGAGCCGACAGGATTCATCTTCCTGGGATCGGGCGAGGAAGCCTTCGTCAACCTTCAGCATCGATCGGTCGACGAGAGCGGCAATCGCGGCTCGCTGCTCAAGATCTCCGGCTTCAAAGTGAAGTAACGTCGAGGGCCCGGCACAGTCTGCCGGGCCTTCACTCTTCCACTCGACCGTGTCAACGCCATGGCCTCCGGATGATGCGCGCCGTGTCATCAGACGTTCATCGTCAGCAACGATGCGAGAGACGTGGCCGATCGCGAGCAAGGTGATGGTCGGGCCGGCGTGGGTGAAGAAAGCCGAAGGGCCGAGTACAGATTGCCGTTATCGCACTGCTCATCGGACTGGCTGAAATAGCCCAGCGCAACGGGTAACGCGCGGTTCGGAACGTGTCGATCTACTCGGAGCGCAATGCGGTGATCGGATCCACCCGGAGCGCGCGCAGGGTGGGGGCGACGCATCCCAGCACGGTCATCAAGACGCACAGCCCCACAGCCGTCGCGAGCGTCACCCCATCGGCAGGCTTCACCCCCGCGAGCAGCGCTTCCATGCTTCGTCCTGCGGCATACGCGAAGAGCACGCCAGGAATGACACCCGCGATCGCCAGCACGACGCTTCGCCGCACGACCATGCCGAGAATGTCGCTGCGCTGCGCTCCGAGGGCGACGCGGACGCCGATTTCCCGTGTGCGCTGCGACACGGCGAACGACAGCAGGCCGTGAATGCCCACGGCAGCGAGCCCGAACGCAATCAGCGCGAATGCCGTCACCACGCGGACCTGCACCGAACGCGACGCCGTCTCGAGATCGATCATGTCCGTGAGCGTCTGGACTTGCGTGATTGGGAGCTTCGGATCCGCCTTCCGAATGATCGCGCGCACAGCGGGCGCGAGCGTCTCGGGAGCGCCGGTGGTCCGCACGGCGAGGTCCTTCGGGCTGTAGAACGTGATCGCGCCGTCACGCACCTGTTTGGACGACAGGTAGACCTGCGGCTCGCTGACACGTTCGAGCCCACGGAACCGGACGTCACCGACGACCCCAACCACCTCGCGTTCGGCGAACGCAAACATGAAACGGCGGCCGATCGGGTCGGCGCCGGGCCAGTAGCGGCGCACGAACGATTCGCTCACGACGGCTACCGCCTGACGATCCTGGCTGTCCGAGTCCCTGATGTCCCGGCCACGCGTGACCGGCACTCCCAGTGTCTCGAAAAACCCCGGCGTCACGTAGCGGATGCTCGCGACGTTGTTCTCGCTGCGCGTGGTGTCCCCGGCATTCACATCTCCTTTGACCGAGACTGGCCAGATGCCACCGCGGAACGACGAGATCGGCAGGAAGCTCACGTACCCGGCAGCTGTCACCGCCGGCAGCGTCCTGACCTCCTGGAGCACGCGGGCGTAGAACGCTTCGCGATCGGCGACGCGCGCGTAATCGGGCATCGGCAGATCGGTCCGCATCGTGAGCACACCTTTGGGTTTGAAACCCGGATCGATGCCTTGAACCGTCAGCAACGCGCGGATGAGAAGGCCGGCCGAGACGAGCAGCACCACCGACACTACGATCTCGGCGACGACGAGTACCGAGCGGAGGCGCTCTTTCTGTCCGCCGCCCGATCGGGCGCCTTCCCGGAGACCCGCGAGATCCGGACTGCCGCCGACGCGGAGAACGGGTGCCAGGCCGAACGCGATGCCGGTGAGCGCCGTCAGCGCAACGGCGACGATCACCACCCGGATATCGACCGACGGCGCTGACGCAATTGGGAGGGTAGCCGGCACGAGTTGGGCGAGCAGCGGCACCGACACCACGGCGATGGCGATCCCCAGCGCACCGCCGACAGCCGCGAGGAGCAGGCTCTCCGTCATCAGCTGACGGACCAGGCGTTCGCGTCCGGCGCCGATTGCCGTGCGCACGGCGAGCTCACGCCTGCGGCTCAGCGCACGCGCCAGAAGAAGATTCGCGAGGTTCGCGCAGGCGATGAGGAGCACGCACGCCGCTGCGCCGGCGAGCGCCAGCACCAGCACGCGTGAGCGCTGGGACACTTCGTCACGAAAGCTGAAGACCGTTGCGCTGGTGTCCTTGTTCTCACGTGGAAACTGCCGCGCTGATTCCGCCGCGATGCCCTCCATCTCGGCGCGCGCCTGTTCGAGCGTCACGCCAGGCCGAAGGCGGGCGACCGCTTCGAACCGGTTGTCGGTGCGGTCCTGGTAGTTGCGTTCGGTGAACCGGTTGGTCACCCAGAAGAGGCTGTCGCTGGCCGGGAAGTGAAAGAGCGGTGGCATCACGCCGATGACGGAGTAGGACTCCGAATCGACGACCAGATTCCGTCCGAGAATGTTCGGGTCGGCGCCGAACTGCGACTGCCACAGCGAGTAGCTCAGGATGATCGTGGCCGGCGCTCCAGCGCGATCGTCGTCTGGCGAAAAGGCGCGGCCGACGACCGGTGAGACGCCAAGCGTCGGGAGCACGTCCGCGCTGACCGAGGTACCGGCGAGCCGTGTGGGCTCGCCCGCGGTCAGCATCGTAACCGCACGGTCGTAGTAGATCCCCATCGATGCGAACGACTTCGCGGCTGCTTTCCAGTCGCGGTAGTTGGGGGCCGAGAGTTCCATGCGGCCGTATCCTGGCGTTTTCTCCCAGACCTTCACCAGGCGGCCGGGGTCGGGAAACGGCAGCGGGCGAATCAACACGAAGTCGGTGACTGAGAACGCCGCCGTCGTCGCGCCGATGCCCAGCGCGACGATCGCGATTGCTGTGATCGCGAAGCCCGGCGCGCGAGCCAGCATCCGTCTCGTGTACGCGAGGTCCTGCTTCAGGATATCGAGGTGCACGAGGGTCGCGTTCCCGAGGACTTCCAACACCGTGCCGATCCAGAGCGGCAGCGCCCCGAACGCGCCGGCCTCGGCTCGCCTCTCGCGGAACATGGCCCGCATGTGGCCGCCGTATTCATTGCGGAACGATGCCGGATAGAGGCGGAGCAGCAGGTTGTACAAGCTCATCACGCACGCCTCGGCGCGAAGCCAGCCGCGCGCGCCATTCGAACCAGGTCCGACAGCCGTCCCGCCTCGGCCCGAGCCACCGCCGCACCAAGCGGCGTGATGCGGTAATAGCGCCGCCGCTCGTCGTCGTCTTCGGGCTGCGGCCGCTGCCGGGTTTCGACGATCAGGCCCTGCTCGAGCATGCGCTGAATCGATCGATAGAGCGTTCCCGCGCTCAGCTTCAGGTCGCCATTGGTCCGGGCGGCGACGTCCTGGATGACGCCGTAGCCGTGCCTGTCCTGGTCAGCCAAGGCCAGCAGGATGTGGAAGGTCGCGGCCGGGAGCGGCAACTGGGCCTCGACCTCGGCGCGAGTGAACCGGTCGAATCGGTCGGTCATCCGTCAAGTATAGCCACTGTGGCTATATGTCTACTGGCTATAGACGGAAGTCGCAAGTGTTCGGTTGTATCGATTCAGAGGATTTTCGCATCTACGACGTCGCAGAGCCGCGACGACAACGTCCGGTTGGCGGCTTCCGGTTCGCCAGTCGACGGGATTCTCTGTCTCCCGCTACCGATCGCTCAGCAAAGGGTTCGCCAGCGAGGATCGACAGGAATTGTTCGCGTTTCATGCCCCTTCGACTGCGATGCGTGCGGGTTTTCGGGCGGTGCAGGCGGGCTTCGCCGCGCGTAACACCGGTTCTTTGTTCCGATCGCGGTCGTTGCAGCGCGAGCTCGTCAGTAGTCCGTAATGGTTGTAGATTATTAGTTCTCCTCGACCAGATGCGACGGACCGCCAAGGCATTTCCGCACGCCAGAACCCTCGTTCTTGCTGCCGCGATCGCAGGTGCCGGGTGCGGCTTCTTCGCACTGCGAGTATTCGTCGGGTTCGCGCCGCTGAGGGTCAAGGCGCTCCAAACCCCGATTCGCGCCACCGAGAATCGCGTCGAGGTGATCGTCTCGGACGACAAAGTCAACGCGCTCGGCACGCCGTTCGCCCTCATCGCCCGCGTTCGGAACGACACCGCACCGCAGGATCTGGAGCTTCGGCTCGATGGGACGAGCGTGTGTTCGACGACGCTCGGAGGCGGAAGAAGCGCGCGGATCGACTGCGCCGTCGTCGACGAATGGACAGTGCAGCCAACTCACACCGTTTCAATCGCAGGCCGTGCACCGTGGACGCTGGAGTATCTCGAACTCGCGACGCATCACGGCAATTCGACGGGAGTCGTCACCGCATTCGTGCTCCCGCGTGGATCGCACCACTACCGCAGGCCCTCCGTCCTTCATCTCACGCTCCTCTGGGCCATCCTTGCTGTGCTTTTTCTGCTCGAGCCCTACGCTTTCAGGTCGCGACCGGCGCGGTCGGCATCGACCGCACTCATCGCGATCGTTGTGCTGCTCTTCGCGATCCTGTTGCTGCTGCCGGCGTTTCAGCCGTACCTCGTGGTCATTTCGCCGGCGACGTTTGCGGCGCTGATCCTGCTGGCGACGCTCTCGAGAACGTGGCCGATCGTCGTCAGGTTGCGCCCTCACGTCGCGCGAGGCGCCGCGACGATCCTGTCGGATTCACGCCGCGCGGCCGTCAGTGCCGTCGCTGCGGTCGATGCGGCTATGCGAAGGACGTGGACGTCGGGCGGCCGCCACCCCGGCTGGCTGGTGTGGATCCTGGCCGTGCTGATCAGTGCGGCGACTGTCGCTCACGCCGCGCGAGCCGTTGGCGGCGCCGACGAGTATGGCTACGTCAGCCAGGCGGAGCTCTGGCTGGAGGGGAGCCTCAAGATCGAGCAGCCGTTTGTCAAACAGCTACCGTGGCGCTCCGCTGGCTGGTCGTTCGCGCCGCTCGGCTATCGCCCGCATCCTGACGACGCGAGCGTGATCGTGCCAGTGTATTCACCGGGACTTCCGATGCTGCTCGCCGTGGCGAAACTGATCGGTGGACAGGAAGCGATGTTCTGGGTCGTGCCGCTGTCGGCCGGTTTGCTCGTGCTCGCCACGTTCGGCATCGGACGGCGGCTTGGTGATGATGCGATCGGCGTGATCGGCGCATGGCTCGTCGCGACGAGTCCGGTCGTGCTGTTCATGGCGGTCGCGATGATGACCGACGTGCCCGTGGCGGCCGTGTGGGCGTCAGCGGTCTATTGCCTGCTCGGAACGACGGCCCGATCGGCGGCCGCTGCAGGACTCCTCTCAGGTCTCGCGGTGCTGATACGTCCGAATCTTGCGCCACTGGCCGGCATCCTGGGCCTGTATTTCCTGCTCGCGATGCGTCACGCTGACGGCCGGCGCCGGGCCTTGGGCCACATGCTCGTGTTCTCGGCAGCGCTCGTGCCTGGCGTCGCGGCGGTGGCGCTCATCAACGCGTCTCTCTACGGATCGCCGTTCACGTCCGGCTACGGCAAGCTCTCCGAATTGTTCGCCTGGTCGCGCGTACTGACCAACCTCACACTGTATCTGCAGTGGTTCGTCGAGGCGCATACGCCCGTCGCGCTCTTGGGTTTCGTCGCCATCCTGATTCCGTCGCGGCGCTTGTGGCCCGCCGTTCGCGATCGCAGCATCTTCATCGTGATTGCCGCGTTCGTGATCGCTGTCTGGGGCATCTACTGTGCGTGGCTCGTCTTCGACGCCTGGTGGTTCGCGCGCTTCCTCCTGTCGTCGTGGCCATTTATCATGCTGGGGGTCGGGGCGTTCGCGGTGGCTGCCTACCGCGCCGGCGGTCGATTGGCGCGATCGCTCCTTGTCGCGGCTGTCGTCGCGGTCGGCCTGTTTCAATTCGACTTCGCCGTGAAGCAGGGCACGTTCCAGGCGCGCGACGGCCGGCGCCGGTTCGTTGCGGTGGCCAGGCTCGTGCACCGCGTCACGGACGAGAACAGCGTGATCATCAGCCTGGATCACAGTGGCTCGATCCGCTACTACGGCGGCCGAATGACCATGAACTACGCCTGGATTCCGAATCATTCGCTCGATCCGATCGTCGAGTGGCTAAGCGCACGGGGCGTACGCACCTACGTTGCCGCAGAAGGAAACGAGCTGGACGAAATCAGGCAGCGATTTGCCGGCAACGCGTGTCTCCGGATCCTCGACGAGTCACCGCTCGCCATCTACGAGCACCCTGGACGAATGCTGTTGTTCGACTTGACCAAGTCAGGCCCGCCCGGCCGCGACACCTTCATCGAGCGGGACGTGCCCGTCGACGAGACCGCGCCTCCGGTTTCGCCACCTCGGATCGTGCTGAAGGAAAAGTCCTGAGAGAGCGGGATCACGCATGTGCCTGATGCTTTATCTCGCGACATTCGGCGAGCAGCCGCTGCAGACGGCACCAGAGCTCACGATCGAAGAGGTCGACCGCGCAGACGATACGGTGCGGCAGTGGTTGTCACTGCCGACCGTCAGGTTTGTCGGTGCGCACATCGGCTGCAGCTGCGGCTTTCCGCACATCAAGCCCGAGACGCCGATCGAATACTTCGACGGGGTGTTCAAGGATGTCGAGGATCGAGAGGGGGATCTTCGGAGCCTGCGAGCGCTCACGGAAGACGGCCTTCTTTCACGAGCAATTCCTGCACCGCATCACGAGGTGACGGCCGAGGCGGGCGATTGCACCGCCTACAATTTCAGCAGGCGTTCACGAAGCACGCGCGATTGGATCCGGCTCACCTGCAGCTCCTGGCCGTTGGTGAGTGAGACCAGATAGCCTCCGCCCGGCATCAGATGCACCTTCGAGATGAGGTCGACCGCGGCGAGCGCTCCCCGACCGAGCCGCACGAATCGCGCAGGATCGAGACGCGATTCGAGATCCTTGAGACGGTAGGTGATCGTGTGCGTGTCGCCCTTGACGGTCGTGATGTGCAGCAGCTCGCGTTCGGCGACGACGCACGCAATCTGCCGAACCGGCAGGAGCGTGACGACGTCCCGCCGGCGCACGGGGATCCGCTCCAGCCAGGGCAGTCGCGCCTCTTCCTCGTACGCGTCGACCGCCGCCCTGACCCGATCGACTTCACCAGCGCGAAGGTCCGCGCGATCCAGGCGCTCGTGTGCGCGCGCCACCGCGTCACCCAGCCGCGCCGGATTCACCGGTTTCAGCAGGTAGTCAACCGCGTTCAGCTCGAACGCGCGTAATGCGTACTCTTCGTACGCCGTCACGAAGACGACCAGCGGAACGTGCCTTCGCTTCAGCACTCTGACGACGCCCAATCCGTCGAGCTCGGGCATCTGCAGGTCGAGGAACGCGAGATCTGGCCGTTCGCGCTCGATCAGAGAGACGGCTTCAACGCCCGTTTCGGCTTCCCCTACAAGGTCGGTGTCCGGCCGTCGCTGCAGCAGAGTGGTCAGATAGGCGCGCGCGGGGCGCTCGTCGTCTGCCACGATCACACGGATCCGCTCGGGCGTCACCACGGCGCCCGCCTCGCGGACGGAAGGACCTCGCTCGAGGAGCGCCGGAACGGGACGCGCAGCTCCGCTGTCGTGCCGACGCCGGCCGTCGATGAGAGTCGCAGCGATGCGTCCTCGCCGTACATGCGCATCAGGCGCTCTTCGATGTTGTTCAAACCCACACCAGCGCGACGACGCGCATCGCCGTCGACGGACCCGAGGCCAGGTCCGCTGTCTTGCACAGTGACGACAAGTGCGCTGTCACGGGCATCGAGGCGCTCCAGGTGCGCGTGAAGGATCAGATGTCCACGCCGCCGAAAGGGCGCGATTCCATGCTTGATCGCATTCTCCACCAACGGCTGAAGCATGAGCGGCGGGATCGTCGCGGCCTGAAGGGAAGTCGGCACGTCAATCTCGACCGTCAACCGCTCTTCGAAGCGTGCTCGTTCGACCTCGAGATAGGCGGTCACCAGTGAGATCTCTGCACCGAGCGTGGAGAACCTGCCGTCGGATCGCAGGACTCTCCGGAGCAGCTCCGTCAGGCGCAGCAGCGTGGTCAGCGCGCGATCGGGAGCGGCCTCGATGAGATGGCCGATCGTGGTGAGAGCATTGAACAGGAAATGCGGGTTGATCTGCGCACGCAGCGCGCGCAGCTCTGCTTCGGACGCCAGCCGTCGGATTTCCTCTTCCCTGATGTTCCGCTCCGAACGCTCGCGCTCCATACGGAGGACATCGACGCGCCGCGCGACGAGCTGCGCGACCGACTCGAGCATCGCCACGTCGTCGGAGAGCAGGCGCCGGCCGCCACGAAGCCCGCGCACCGCAATCGAGAAACGTGGTTGGTCGGTGGTGGGCACGACGACGTCCGCGCTGATCCCACGCGACGGCACGTGCACGACTGCCAGGCCTGCGGTGTCGGTCTGCCGCTCGGTATCCTCCCAGACGATCTCCGTTGCGCTGAGCGCGGGTCCGATCACGGCGCAACTCACATCGAGGGCCTCTTCAGGCGTGTCGACATCATTCAGCCGTCGCGCGATTGTCGCGCGCAACTGGTCATAGTCGACGCGCCGGAGGACGACCGAATCGACAAACCACGTGGATGCGCGGACGAGCGCCGGATACAGCAACGCCGCGCAGAGGCTCACACCCAGGAACACGAGCGCGGCAACATTGGCGGCCGCGCCGCCGGCGTTGAACGTGCCGAATTCGGCGAGCGTCACGTACGACAGCAGGGCCGCGGTCATCAGGGCGAGCAGCGCGAGTGCGCGCTTCAGAAAGGCGTCAGCCAGCGTGAACGGATACTCCTGATACAGGATCGACAGCGCAATGGGCAGCGACGAGTGATGGCCGATCAATTCCGCAGGCCAGGTGCGTTCCGGCCGTTCGTGCTCGCTCAGGTGCAGCGCCGACAGCGCGAATACGGCCAGGGCGGTCATCCAGAGCGCCCGGCGGGCGCCCGGCTGTCCCCGTGTGGCGAACGCCAACGGCAGCACCAGGGCGACAAAACCGTACGTGAGAAGGCGCAGGCCGGCAGGCGCCGGCACAACCGCACCTCTGAGCGCGGACGCGATGTGAATCGCCATCGCCGCGACGCTGAGCGTGTACGCCGCAACGATGAGCACCAGCGTTGCCGTGGAGGTCAGCTTCGCCAGCCCCGCCCGCAGCACCGAATGGACGACGACCGCGGGCAGCAGGCCCAGCGCGGCGTACGCCATCGCCTGCGCGAAGAGCGGCATTGGCGCGACGCCGAAATCGCGCAGCCCGTAGTTCACGAAGGCTTCCGTGTTCCAGACGAGGCCGAGGAGCGCCGTAAGGACGAGCAAGCTGTCGATTCTGCCGCGTCTGTCCAACTCGCTGCTTCGGGCGCGCAGGACCATGACGAGCAGCATCGCGTACAACACGATTCCGGCCACGAAGCCGGTCATGTTGACGAGCGATGCGGCATGCGTCGGGGACATCTACTGGAATGTAACGTCTGGATCAGGAGCGGCCGCCCCGTTGTGGCGGCCGCGGAATCCGAGTCGAACCGATGCGATCGAGCGCTACGCCATCAGCGGATACCAGCCACTCCTTGAGTGTAACGCCTGAATCACGTGGGCGGATAGCGGACCGCGGACAGCGACCCTGAACCAGGGAGTCAGAACGTAACGCCCACCTGCACCTGGAACGCGCGCGAGGTGACGAAGTGCGTGCCGCTGAACGTCGACAGGAAGTTGTACAGGGCCTGTTTGTTCGTCACATTGATCACGCTGAATCGCGCGCGCAGCTTCGCCTTGTCCCCGTGCAGCAGATTGTCGACGCCGAACCCGAGATCGAACAGGTTGCGCGGCGCGATCCGCGGCGGGTTGTCGAGATCGTCTTCGGTCCCGTCGGCGGGAATCTTCAGGCGCTTCGCGCCGCGATCCGGCGAGGCGCAGTCGGTGATGGGGGCGTCGAGCGTCGCCACGGTGCTCCCGCAGAAGAGGCCGATCGCTGCCTGCTGGTCAGCCGTGAGCGTCAGCGCGGTCGCGTAGTCCGGTACGGATCCGGCGACGAGGCCCGAGTCGTAGCGCCATGCGAACGCGCCCCATGCGCCGAGAGCCTTGTTGAACACGTACTGCAGGTTCGTCGTCTGCTGGAACTTCTGGTCGTGGTCGATGCGGAAGTCTCCTTCCGGTTCTTCCAGCAGCAACCCGCCGGTTCCGGGGGGAGAGTAAATCGCGCTCGTGTGCCCCATAACGGTGAAGGCGCTGAAGCCGCCGTGCTCCACGAGGTTGATGCGCGCGGTGAAGCCCGTGAGCTTGGACTTGTCCCAGGAGACAGGAAAGAAGATTGGCGTGTCGAAGAGCGCGCCGAAATCGTAGGCATTCGTGGTGTGCTTGTAGAAGTACCCCGCGTCCACGACGACCCACCGGCCGAATCCCTGCTGGACCCCGAATTCAACCTGATCTCTGGTGCCGGCAGACAACGGGACGCCATCGGCGCCGAAGATGGCGGCGCTGGCGCTGCTCGAGAGGATCAGGTTTTCGTTGTACGGCGTTTCCAGCGTCCGCCCGTACGAGGCGCGAAGCACTGTGGCACCGCCACCGAGCCCGTACGAGACGCCCACACGGGGTTGGAACAGTGTCTTGCTGGTCAGGCCGTCATAATGATCCATGCGGAGGCCCAATTTGACCGTTGCCTCGCCTGCCCGGATCTCATCCTGTACGTAGAAGGCCTGCTGTTTGATCGTGTCCTCGCCGTTGAACTGAAACAGTCCTCCGCCACGGGACAGGTCGAACGCCACCAGGTCCGGCAGAAAACCCGGGTTCGGCGTGCGCTGGGTCGTCGCGCATTGTGACGGATCGACGAGCGACGCGTCGTCGGATGGGGCGCCATCCGCATCGAGACAGGGCGAGTTCACGGTCGGATCGGTGAGGCCGAGGCTGAAGTCTTCCTTCAGCTTGGTTGCCGCGATCGTGCCGCCGAACTTCACGTTGTGGGCCCCCTGCGCGTACGAGAAGTCGACTTTGACGCCCACGTTCGTCAGACGCCGATCCTGCGCCACGGTTCCGGGCGTATCGGAGAAGGGATCGGCGCTCGGCGTGTACGTCACATGGTCGCGACGAACGAAACCGTTGACCGCCAGCAGCAGCTTGGGGCTCAGGACGCGCGTATAGCCGGGCGCCACGTTGAGCGTATCGATCTTCTGATGCTGGTCCTGCCCGAGGGCATCCTGATCGAAGGTGTTCGGCACATCGAAGGATGACCGTGCCGCCTGCACGTTCAGACGGAAGGTGTCGTTGGCCGATGGGTGCAGATCGAACCGATCGAACAGGGATTGACTGTCCCCCTGCCCGTGAAGCGACTTGAACTCCGGCGGATCGAGGAACCGATCCGTGCGCAGCCCGCTGAACGAGACGAAGTTTCCAACGCTGTGGCCTCCAGCGCCGAGGGTCACGTCTCCGGTGGGTGTGCTGAACGAACCATATCCGGCACTGAAACTGCCGGTGGGCTTCGACTGATCGAGCCCCGACTTGGTGATCACACGGACCACGAGGCTGGTTTTGTCGCCGAACTCGGCCGGCGCGACCCCGGTGATCAACTCCATGGACTGGATTGCTTCGGGCGAGATCTGGTTCGAATAGATCCGGCTCTGCTGGTCCGTCACCGGCTGGTTGTCGATCGTGAACTGCGTCTGGGCATGGTCGCCGATCGGGTGGAAGAACCCATTGGCGTCGGCCACGACGCCTGGCGAGGCCAGCGTGATCACCTGGTTGAGTCCCGCAGTTGGCTCGATTGGCAGTTTCGTGATGAGTGCCTGATCGACGTCCGTGTGAGCGGTCGGGTCGCGCTCCAGAAGGTCCGAGGCGTGGCCGACGACGCTGACGTTGGCCGTTGTGCCTGCGAGCTCGAGCGAGATGTCCAACGTGATGGGCACCGAGGTCCTGACGTCAACGTCCCGCTCGGCCGGCTGGAATCCCTGCGTCGCAATTTCGATGTGATAGGGATTAGGCGGCAGGTTGCGGAAGACGTACCGTCCCCCCTGGTCCGTCGTGGCTTCGCGCCGGAAGCCGGTCACCGGATTGCTGATGACGACGGGGACCGACACCATCACGCCGCCGGTCGGATCCTTGATGGTGCCTTGGACAGTGCCGGCACCTCCCAACTCCTGCGCGCTCGCCGTGACGGCACCAAGCAGCAGCGTCAAGAGGAGCGCGGACTGGACGCGCGACCACCACGTTTTCATAAGACCTCGCTTCATAAAAGAGCTGTCGCGGACAGCCGTTGCGGCGACCACCCGGTATTTCGACATCTGGTCGAAGGGAGCGGCGCGAATTCGCATGAATGGGGGCTTCGGCCTGACGGATGGTCCGAATCGCCACACGAATGTCGGCTGCGCGGATGTCACCCGCCGGTTCGAAATCAGGCGATCACGGCTCTGGCGAGTCAGTGCAGGTAGTGCCGTGCCGCGTGCTCGACGGCCAGCGGAAGGAGGAGGATGAACGCGAGAATCACTGTGAGCGCGGCCACCCAGAGCCCGACGGACCCGTTGCCCCGGAGCGTGATGCGGTGCAACCGCTTCCGCGAGCCTTTATTGACGGGGATTCGACTCGGGCCGCCGCTGAAAGGGTACCGTCTGTTCGGTGCCATCACATCGCTGTGTTTGGCGGCGATCGTGCCGACGTTCCCGACGCTGGCTATGAGATTCCAATGAATGGTCGGCTGGAGCAACTGAACGGTAGCGAGGAGACGGTCAGCGGGCCAGGGGAATCGTCGAGTTGTATCCTGTGTGGTATCTGGAGCAAGGCAAGTCGCCTAAGGGCACGATCGTCGCGTCTGAACGCGCTCGACCCCGAGACGTTCTTCTTTCACGAGCTGTTCGTGGATCGGGTCACGAAGTGACCCGGCCCGGCGCCGAGAGGTACAAGACCGCTGGTCGCGTCACTTCACTGCGTGCGGCGGCGCGCATGTTCGTGCGCATCGCGAAGCCGACCGAGCAGCTGCACGAACCCCGGTTTGCGACGTATCGGGTCCAGCAGCGTGTCACGCTCGAACCACGGATAGCAAGGGAACCCGGAATCGATCGCGCGCTGGAGCCACGTGAGGCTCTCCTCGAGGTTGCCGAGCTGCGCGTATGCCGCGCCGAGGCTGTAAGCCACGTGGTGGTCCATGTACGCGCCGCGCACGATGCTCCGAATGCGCTCCCGCGCTTCCCGCTGCATTCCGAGGGCGGCTTCGATCGACGCGAGTGATGATTGCGCGCGGACATCGGGCCGGCCGCCGCGCGTCGCGGACGCGAGCACTTCCCTCGCAGTGTTGGCATCGCCGGCGTAGTACCGTGCGAGCCCGAGATAGTGTCGAATGGCGGGCGCATCTGTTCGAGGAAGCAGCGCAGCCGCCTGCTCGGCGGCGCGACCGAAGTGGCCGCCAAAGAGCTGGGCGGCGACTTCGAGACGATCCAGCTCCACGTTGGGGCTCGGATTCAGGGCACGCGCGAGTCGACCCTCATCAGTGGCTTCATCGAACAGGCCGAGGTGGTAGT
>DATAEK010000299.1:0-12959 GCA_036258055.1 Vicinamibacterales bacterium | reverse complement strand
CTGACAGGTGAAAGTTGCGCACCAGCGTGCGGCCGACGTCGACGTTCAGCGCCTCGATGCGCTCGGTGCGAAAACCGGTCGCCTCGGCCGTGACCGTGTACGTTCCATTGGGGATCGCGGCGACGTAGTAGCGCCCGTCGGCATCAGCGCGGACTGACACATCGAAGCCGATCGACTTTTCCCGCACGCGGATCACGGCGCCGGGAAGTGGGGCTCCGGATGGATCAATCACGCGCCCCTGCAGAGCCGCCATGGTCTGCGCGATGGCAGGCATGGAGGCGCACAGCAGCACTGCCATGACCAGCCCCACCTGACATCCAGCGACAGTTCGCAGCGCCGCTCCCGCGTCGCTCGGGACGCCCGGCGTCCCACCGACCCGGGTTCGCTGCACGTACGAGAGTCCCGGACTGCGTCGCGCTGGCATACGGGCTCACCGTTGGGTCGAACGGGCGGGGCTGCTCACTTTGACGGTGACACCCGGCCGAGGGGCGCCGGACGGGTCCTTGACCGAACCGGCAATCGCCGCCTGGGCGTACGCCCTCGTCGTGATGCCCGTCACGACCAGCAGGATCAGCAAACCCTTCATCTTCCGGCTCTTGCTCTCACTTGTGTACGTCTAGATCTATTTCCCATTCCGTGTGCGGAATCGGTAGGATTCTAGTAAAAAACGGCGGTCTCCCCTGTCAATCTTGCCGGTCCACTCTGACAGATCGACCAGTTCCCTAACCCTCGGCCCCTGAGTACGTTATCCGGCCATGGGGCCCACCTGCAGCGGTCAACGGACGGACGCGATCGGAGTCGCGGCGCGGCCAGGCGTTCTCAATTCGTACGCAAACCACACACGGGGGCAGGGGCGTCCCGGTGCACTGGCGTCGCGACAAGAAGTGGTCGAGCGCGCCGAGGCCTACATGCGCGCACATCTCGGTTCCCGGGTTCCCGTCTCCAGACTCTGCCGCATCGTCGGCCTCAGCGAGCGCGGCCTCCGCAACGCGTTCTACGGCGTACGCGGCATGGGACCCAAACGGTGCCTGCTCGCGGAGAGGCTCCAGGGCGTTCGACAGGCGCTGTGCGATTCGACGGCCCGTTCCAGCACCGTCACCACCATCGCTGCTGAATTTGGTTTCAACGAGCTGGGACGGTTCGCCGCTATTTACAGAGAGACATTTGGAGAAGTGCCGTCGGAAACACTGCGGGGCTCGAGTTGGAATCGGTCTCGGACACCCGTTGAACACGAGAGGGCACGCTGATGCTTGCACGAGTTCGCGACATGGGACCCAACATTGCGACCGATCACACGCGCTGGACTCCGCCGCTGGCGGCCGATCCATCTGAATGGCCGGGTGATGACGTGCACCCGGTGTTCGTCGACGCCACCGAGGCCGCGCGGCCTGGTCTGGTCCCCGCCACGACTGGCTGGTTTGGCCGCGACCGACTGATCGCTGACCTCGCCAGGAGACTCGCGACGATCGAGACCGGCGCGATCGATGACGCCATCGTCGACAGCTTTCGCCAGATCGGACAAGCCCTCGCGCTCGATCGGATCGTGCTGTGGCGGAAGTCCGCGGACACCGCATTCGTTGTCGCTTCCCATCACTGGATCAAAAACCCGCAGCCGTCGGGTCCAGAGTCGTTGAAGCTGGCCTCTCTTCCCTTCGTCGCTGCCTACGCGGACAGGGGCGAGGTCTCGTCGTTCACACGAATCGAGGAGGTCTCCGATCCGATTGCTCGCGAAGCGTTCCTTTTGCACGGGCTGCGATCGGCGGCCGTCGTGCCATTGCCGTCACCGGGCGGCGACGAAGTGGACGGCATCCTCACGTTCGGCTTCACGGCGACGGAGCACGAATGGCCGACGCCGACAATCGATCTGTTGCGCCTCGCAGCGGGCGTGATCGCCCAGACTCTGGCACGACAAGCCAGCGCGACTGCGTTGCAACGGGCGCTCGACGACCTCGATCGGCTGCGCAAGCAAATGACGCAGGCGGAGCACGATGTGGAGAGTCGCCCTGAGGTCGCGGTAGTCCCTGGCCCACGGCGCGGCGATGGCCTGCAGACCGAGAATGTCCACCTGCGGTGTGAAGTCCAGGCGCCGTGCGGCAGCGGGATCATCATCGGTCAGACTCCGTCGGTCCGCCGGGTTCTGGAACAGTTGCAGCAGGTTGCTACCACTGACGCTACTGTGCTGCTGCTTGGGGAAACCGGTACCGGCAAGGAGCTCCTCGCGACGCACCTTCATGAGCTGAGCGCGCGCCGCGGTCACGCAATGGTGCGCGTGAACTGTTCGGCGATCCCCGCGACCCTGATGGAAAGCGAGTTGTTCGGCCGTGAGAAGGGGGCCTTCACAGGTGCCCTCGCGCGGCAGATCGGGCGCTTCGAGCTTGCCGACCGCTCCACGATTTTCCTCGACGAGATTGGCGATGTTCCGGCGGACGTCCAAGTCAAGTTGTTACGAGTGCTTGAGGAGCGGCAAATCGAACGGCTCGGGAGTCCGAAAGGCATCCACGTGGACGTGCGGATTGTCGCCGCGACGCACCGGAATCTCGAGCAGCGGATCACTGAAGGCACATTTCGCGAGGACCTGTTCTACCGCCTCAACGTCTTCCCGATCCAGGTCCCACCGCTGCGCGAGCGGGTCGAGGATATTCCGCTCCTGGTCTGGCGGTTCGTCGACGAGTTCTCGAAAACGTTCGGCAAACGGATCGATGCGATCTCCCGGCCGAGCATGGCTGCCCTTCAGCGCTACGCCTGGCCGGGCAACATTCGCGAGCTGCGCAACGTCGTGGAGCGCGCGATGATCGTGGCGACCGGCTCTCAATTGACGATTGCTCTGCCGACAGCGCCCGGCCTCGCCGGACGACACAGCGTCACGATGAGCGACGTGGAGAGGGAGCACATGCGCAGCGTCCTCGACAGCTGCGGTTGGCACATTCGCGGATCGGGCGGAGCGGCGGAACGGCTGGGACTCCGGCCCACGACGCTCGAAACGCGAATGGCCAAGCTGGGGCTCAGTCGGCCAAAGCGAGTCTGAGATCTGAACTCGGCCTGCGGCGCCCCGGGTTCGGCGCTCGGGGCGCGGACCTCCGCGATTCCGGAGGATCTCCGACCAGCTGCCGAGTCTGCGCCCATCCGACACCGTTGTAGTCGGAGACCACCGCTCCGGTAAAGCCCATGCGCTTGCGCAGCAGATCGGTAAGGACTGCTGCGTGGGCGAGCCGTCGGATGCGAAGAACCAAACGTGCCTTAACTCATCCGCTTGGCGAACGCCACAGCGTTTTCCGCATTTGGACAGCCTCCAGCCGACGGACGGTTGTTTCTATTGGGCGAACATGTCCTGCAGGCGTTCGAGGATCGCGAGAACCGTCTCTCCCTCAAGTTGCCCGAGCGGCTTCACGAGGCGCTCCGCATCAACCGTCCGAAGTTGATCGAGCGCGACGAAGCCTGCGCGGCCCTGAAAACGGCATCGCGGACGCCATGGGTACGTCCGCCGGTTGTCAACTGCTACCTTGACGGTCTCGCCTTAAGGTCTCGAAAAAACGCGGTTAGATGGAACCATGAAACTCACCCTGAAACACAGCGGCATCGTGATCGGCTCGCTGGAACTAGATGAGCGTGCCCGTGACAGTATCGTGACAGTCACCCCAAAGCGCGGCGCATCAGCGAAGCGCGTTCGTCAGATTTCCTAGGAGAATTTGGAGGCGCCGCCCGGATTTGAACCGGGGATGGAGGTTTTGCAGATTAAGCAAGAAAGGCTATGTGGTTGACTCGTCTTGCTTTCTGGTATCTGCAGACCCTCACGGGATTTCCGTTAAAGACCGAACCGTTGAGGTAGAATCTCGCATCCCATCCTGTCAGGAGTGAACGATGCGATATTGGGATTCGCGGATCGCTGGTCGAGCTCTCTTGCTGTTGGGGCTCTTCGGCGCGTCACATGATGCCAGTGCGCGCCAGTCGGGAGCACCAGCGGCTCCCTCGCCCGCGGCGCAAAGCAGTGACGCCTCGCTGCTCGCATCCATTGCCGGCGAGTACGAGGCGGGGTCTGTCACCATCGTCGTGACGGCCCAGCCGGACGGGACGCTCACACTCTTGATGCCCGGTCAGCCTCTGTACCATCTTCAACAGCAGGTGGAACTCCACTACTTCATCAAAGAACTGCCCGCATTCGCCGTGGAGTTCGCCCGGGACGCGAGCGGCGCGGTGACGCAGATGCAGGTTATCCAGCCGCCGCCGCAGCAGAACTTCGTCGCGGTCCGCAAAAAGATTCAGCAGGCCGCGGCGACGCAGCCAATGCTGACGCCCACGCAGATCGCGTCGCTGGCAGGCGAGTACGAAGCGGGATCCGTCACCATCGTGGTGACGGCGCAGCCGGACGGGACGCTCACACTCTTGATGCCCGGTCAGCCTCTGTACCATCTTCAACAGCAGCTGGGACTCCACTACTTCATCAAAGAACTGCCCGCATTCGCCGTGGAGTTCGCCCGGGACGCGAGCGGCGCGGTGACGCAGATGCAGGTCATCCAGCCGCCGCCGCAACAGAACTTCGTCGCAGTCCGCAAGAAGAAGCAGTAGGTACGCAAGGTAGCACGACGAGCACTGTGATCGTGAGTAGCAGATTCTGCACAGTTGATAGCGCAACGGGGGGTTTGGGATCTCGACGCAATGACCGCCCGGTACCGGCGCCTGTTCGGTGAGAGCCCGGCGACTACTCTTCGCGTTAGGCATTTGGGCTCTACGAGCCGTCCGCCTGCCACCACGGTTGACTCGAACCGCTTGAGGCAATCCGAACTCGCGGTTGGACTCCCATCAATCCGGGGGTCATGGGCGCTTGAGGTCTCCCAGTCCTACTGACAAACGTCGATCGAACCGACGCGAGGACTCGTGATGTCTTGGCAGGTGTCGCCGCTGCCCCGCGCCAAGCTACGGCCGCACTACGGTCGAAGGGTGGAGGTTCGGTAAACCTCCACCCTTTCAATTTGGCACTCGCGCAACATGTTCATTCACAGCGAATTGCGAAGGGCGGTTCGCGGAACGCGCGGACATTTGGGTCCAAATTGAGAGCACCCATTGAGGCATGCGAGAGGCAGGATCGACCGAAATCAGCGATTTTATTGAGGTAATTTGGAGGCGCCGCCCGGATTTGAACCGGGGATGGAGGTTTTGCAGATTTCATTGGGTTTTCTATTTTGTTGGTTCGTCTTGCTGTCAGGTTTCTGGTGATCGGTGGTTTACCGTGGTGTTGGGCGTTCGTGGACTGAAGTTGGACTGAAGTTTCGCGGACGAGCGGCCCAGAGGATCGAGTTGAATCCACGTATCGGCGATGGCGATCGGCTGGACGTTCCGCTCATAAAAATGCCCGCGCTGGCTGCCGCATGCTCCTGCTGAACGCCCAGCGGCAAAACAGGGGCGAAACAGAGCAGGTACAGGAAGCAAGACGAGTCAACACTTTGCACGATTTGGCTGGGTCCGCACCCCGCCCCGGCTCAGAATCCGCCTTCGGGGTTCGCCCAAGGTGTGGCAGAGCTTGTGACGGCAGCCTCGGTGACATGGTCGCCAAAAATACTCAATTCTGCTGATAGCCGGCGTCCGACCGATTTCCTACCTTCCTGACCACGACGTGGTCGCAGTCACGAGCAAGGACGTAATCAACACGCTGGACGGCTTCAACCTCCCAGCCGCGCCTGTCGGTGCCGTTCAGCGGCTCGATTGACGCCAACAGCGTCACCAGCGACACGGTGTTCTTGCTGAGCCTGGAGAGTAGTACGTCGTAGGACCAGGGTTACACCGCGCGCGCATCGTCCCGCAGGATCGCGAGCAGATCGTCCCACGCCTCGCGGCAGTGGATCGAAATGGGCAGCGCCAGCGCCAGCGCGCACGGTGACAAGGCGTGACTCGCTCTGCAGGGAGTAGAGAAGCTGTACACGGTTCGTAGACGTTTGATTGTTGCGCTATGCGCGGTCGCTGGCGACGCCGGTGCGCCGCGTCAGTTTTGCTTCTGAAATTACTCGCCACTGTGGGAGGCCACAGCGCGGAGGAGGAACACGATGTTGTTGGATGTAAAGCTGTCAAGGCCGCTGTTGTTCTGCGTCATCGGTGCGGCGGTGTGTGTCTCCGCCGTCGGGGAGAGCTCGCATTACCTCGAGGACGAACCGCCTCGGGTACACCCGCTGTTCCAGCTGTCCGTTCGGGCCGCGAGCCCATTTCCGAGCGACATTTTCACGGTAGTCGACGCCGCTCAGGCCACTGGCCGGCGCGTTAACCTACCCTATCCCGACTGCGCCGCGCGTCCATCGGACTGTGACGACATCGACACCATCAACACGCTGGACGGGTTCGGTCTGAACCCTCGGATCTCGATCCCGTTCGACGGGGCGATCGACCCGACCACGGTGTCGGATGACAACGTATTCGTCATCAGCCGGTCGAGCACTCTGCCCGCTGGCGAGCCCGGCGGCCAGGTGATCGGGATCAACCAGATGATCTGGGATCCGGCAACGCTCACTCTCCACGTCGAAGTTAACGAGATCCTCGACCAGTACCGCGAATACGCGGTGGTGGTCACCGAGGCGATCCACGACGAGCTCGGGCGCGCGACCAAGGCGTCGTCCCAGTTCAAGCGCTTCGACCAGGAGGCGCCGGCCGACTATGCGGCGCGCCTCCACGACGCGATCTCCGCGGCCAAAACGCTGCTCGGGGTCCACGAATCCGACATCACCGTCGCCAGCGCCTTCACCACCCAGAGCATCACGCCGGTCATGGAGCGCATCCGCGACGCGATCAAGAGCGACGTCCCGGCACCGGCCAACTTCCTGCTCGGCCCGTCCGGCGAGCGCACGGTGTACAGCCCGGCCAGCCTCGCGAGCATGGTCCACAGCCACCAGAACCGCGTGAGCCCACCGGGCTTCGTCACCAGCACGTTCCCGCTGGACCAGCTGAACGTCGTCCCGGGCGCGATCGCCATGATCGGCCAGGGGTCGTATCAGTCGCCGATCTACGTCGAGCGTCCGTCGGCGACGATCCCGACAGTCGGCACGCTCGCCGGCGTTCCTCCGGTGCAGAGCTATGAGACGACCTACTTCTCGGTCTACCTGCCCTCGGGCCCGAAGCCGGAAGGCGGATGGCCGGCCACGCTCGTCTCGGGGGCGGGCTATCGCCATCAGGGCGCGCCGGCTCACGTGGCGTCCTTCGCGTCCAGGGGCGTGGCGACGGTCGTCATCGGAGGCGAGGGATTCGGTTTCGGACCGCTGTCGACATTGCGGTTCAACTTCACCGACGGGACGTCGCTGACCATGGCAGATCCGGGGCGCGGCTATGACCAGAACGGCGACAACCTGATCGGGGCCGCGGAGGGAGCGGGTGCGGCCGGGTCCCGGGCGTGGACGACCGCGGGGAGCGACACGCAAAAGCAGACGGTCATCGATCTGATGCAGCTGGTTCGCGTGATCGAGGTGGGGATGGATGTGGACGGCGACGGATCAGCCGACCTCGATGGTTCACGGATCTCGTACCACGGTCAGTCGGCCGGCGGCGTGTTGGGCGCGATCCTGGCGGCTCTCGACCCGAGCGTGAAGCTCCTGACCGTCAGCGGCTGCTGTGGCCTGCTGCCCGAGCACGGGCGCTGGAACACGGCTCAGCGTGGCAACATTGGTCGCAACCTCTCGCTCAGAGTCCCGTCGCTGATCAACGAGGACGGGCTCACCTCGATCGACGGCGTCGCGGTCGCCCCGCCGTTCTTCAACGAGAACAAGCCCTTGCGAAACCGGCCGATCGTGGTCAACACGGTCGCAGGCGCAATCGAGATCCAGGAGGCGCTCGAGATCGCCGAGTGGGGACGGCAGACCGGCAACACGGCGCACACCTGGATGCCTTACGTCCGCACGAGACCGCTCGCCGGCATGTCGCCGAAGGCGGTCGCCGTCTACGTACTCAAGGGCGACCAGAGCACGGTCAATCCATCCGCAACCGAGTCTCTGACCGATTCCGGCCTGCTGCCCTATGCGCTGTACTACCGCCATGACCTGGCAGTCGCTCAAGACCCGACGATCCTGACGATCCTCAAGAACCCGCATATGATCCTGTTCCAGTCGACCTCTCCCAACACCCTGGTTCGTACGATCGCGCGCGGTATGCAGGCCCAGATGGCCGACTTCCACGCCTCCGGGGGGACGGTCGTGAACACGCCGGACCCGGCCGAACTATGGGAGGTGCCGATGGTCGAGCGTCCTGACTCTCTGAACTTCATCCGGTAGCCCTTGGGCGGCGGCGAGGGCATAGCCTCGCCGCCGCCTTTGCGTTCGACGAGTCCCGTCTCCATCCGCGCGGCACCGCGCACGAGACGCGCAGGCGGGACACTTCGGGATCTCTGCAGCATTCCGATTTCGAGAACGCGGTTTACAAGCGCGTCGAAGCACTAAACCTCGGCGGATGCCGCAAGCCGATCGCTGCTTAAGCGGTTAGGTTCTTTCCCTGCGGTGTGATGCGCTTGGAACGGCCACCTCGGTGATGTGCCTCCATCGAGAGTGGGCGCCTGAAAAATACTCAATCCTGTTGATACCGGTCGTCCGAGCGACTTCCTACGATTGCGGGCCACGACACGCTGGAACGCGGTGATTCGCGCCGACTGCGGCGAATCGCGCGCTCGCATCAGGCGGTCGTTAGGAGGCCGACATGCACACCCGTTATATGCCGCTCGTGCTCTTGATGCTATTGATTGCCGGCTGTGAACGCCGCGCACCCACTTCGCCAAGCTCCATCGCGTCCTCCGGACTCGGCGACGCGTCCGGGCACCAGCATGTGAATGTCGAGATAACCCCAGATATGCGGCAGCAAGTCGCCGCTCTCCACCCGTTGTTCGCGAGATATCACGATCTCGACAAGGCGATCGCCGACGGCTACGAGTTCGTCGGGCCATGCGTCTCCGACCCGGTGCTCGGGGGTATGGGTGACCACTACAGTTTGAATGCGGACATCGATTTCGGGCGTGGCGATGGAACCTATGCACTCGACAAACCGCAGTACCTCGTGTACGCACCCCAGGAAAACGACAGTCGAAGGCTGGCAGCGCTCGATTACACGGTTCCCTATGAGAGATGGACCAGCCCGGAACCTCCCTCATTCTTTGGTATCCCATTCACACGTAATGATGGGTTCGGAGTGTGGATGTTCCACATCTGGCTGTTCGAACACAATCCGGCAGGAATGTTCGCAAATTTCAACCCGACGGTTCCGCAGTGTTGAGCGCCGGGCGACATCGCACACCGCGAACGACGTAAGATGGGCGCGCTTCCTGCGCTGGGCGGAATGTGTCCACTCCGAGAACTGAATGCCCCAACCCGCGTCGCGTCAGCTGTTCGGCAGGGACCGGGAACTCGCCGTCCTTCTGCGCGCCCTCGCCGACAGCGAGGGCGGCAGGGCAGGTGTCGTCTGGATTGGCGGAGAGCCCGGTATCGGCAAGACGCGACTTGCGGAAGAGCTCGCGGCGGCGGCGACGAAGCAGGCGAGGGTCGCATGGGGACGCTGCGTCGACGCGGATGCGGCGCCGCCGTATTGGCCGTGGGCCGAAGCAATCCGGGCCCTGCTGCGGACGATCACGCTGGAGGAGCTCGCACTCACGGTCTCGTGCCTCGAGCGGATCGGCGCGCTGGTCCCGGACCTGGTGCGGCATCCAGCGACGACAGATCGGCCCGCAGCGCTGAAGACGGCATCCGACCGTTATCAGCTGTTCGACGCCGTTCGCACAGTGTTACAGCGCGCCTCGTCACGCGCACCGCTTGTTGTCATTCTCGACGACCTGCATCAGGCAGATGCGGGCTCCTTGTTATTGCTGGAATTCGTCGCGCGCGAGCTTTCCGACAGCCGGCTGCTCCTCGTCGTGACGTATCGCGCCGACGAAATGTCAACGCGCCTGACAGAGACGATGGGAGAGCTCGCGCGTGTCGGTCTGCAGAAGGTGGCCCTGAGGGGACTCGGGTTGGAGGAGACCGGTCAGTTGCTGAGACACCTCTCCGGTAACACCTGTTCTGACGAACTTGTCCGCCAGGTCCACGCCCGGACCAGCGGCAATCCATTCTTCGTGACCGAGGTTGCGCACCTTCAATCCTCGGATCGCGACGTGGTACCGGACACCGTTCGCGCCGTGTTGCAACGACGTTTGAGCCGCCTGTCGGAGACGGCGATTCAGCTGCTCACCGTCGGTTCCGTCATGGGCCGCGAGTTTGACTTTCGCATCGCCGCGGCGATCGTTCAGCCTGCCCACGACCGTGATCTCCTGTCGGCGCTCGATGAAGCGCTGGAGCGTTTGATCGTCGAGCCCCTGCCGGCAGCTGGAGAGAACTGGTATCGGTTCAGGCATGCGCTGGTCAGAGACGCGGTCTACGAGAGCGTCTCGCCGAGCCGCCGCGCCCATTGGCACGCCGCCGTTCTGGAGCTGATGGAGCAGCGACTGGGTGCGCGTGTCGAGGACCATGCTGTCGATCTCGCCTATCACGCCGCTCGTGCCGAAGCGCTCGTCGGCTCGTCGCGCGTCGTCAAGTACTCGCGGCTGGCGGGCGAGCAGATGTTGACGAAACACGCCTTCGACGAGGCGTCGCGGCATTTCGAGCGTGCCTGGCGCGCCCGGAACGCCGTGCCGCGCGACGACGAGGGGGCCGGAATTCTGGCCGGACTCGGCGTGGCGCAGGCAGCGACATCCCTCCGCTGGAACCGGCAGGAGGCGTGGGCCAACATACGGCGGGCGATCGACTACTACCTCGAGGCAGGCGAGATCCACAAAGCAGTTGCGGCAGTAACGCACCCGTCGCTTGCCGCAGAGGGCGTGACGGGCGTCACGGACGTCATCCGTCGGCTGCTGCCATCCGTCGCCGAAGGCTCGCGCGAAGCCGCCTTGCTGCTGGCCCGGGGGGCGGCGGCTGCGTACTTCGAGACCGGAAGCGACCAACCGACACAGCAATGGTTCGCGCGCGCGCTCCGAATCGCTGCCTCGCACGATGATGTCGGACTCGAACTACGGGTGCTCGGCCAGTCGATTTCGGTGGACCACTTCGCTCTTCGCTGGCACGACGCGCTCGTGAAGAGTCGTCGCGTGCTGGAGCTGGCAGGGCGAGTCGACGAGCTCCACTGGCATGCATACGCCAGCTATCGCGCCGCATACGCCCTGGTGAACACTGGGCGGGTCGATGACGCACACGAGCAGGTGCAGGAAAGCCTCACGGTGGCCGAACGTCTTCGCGACCGAGGGTTGCTGGGTGATGCCCTGTACATTAATGCCCTGCTCGCGCAACTGCGCGGACATTGGGACGCGGCGCGAGCGCAGAGCGATCGGGGGCTGGCGCTGGCGGCCCACCATCTACCGCTTCTCCATGCACGCGCGGTTCTCGAGTACGAAACCGGCAACGACGTCGCCGGCGGTCAGTACGTGCAACGCCTCGTCGAGGCCGATCGCGACGCACAGCTCTATCCGCTCGCAGGCATGTTCACCGCTTTGGCGTTGTCGCATATCGCCTACATCACCAATGGCATGACCGACACCGAACCGGCGATCGCCGCCGCGCATGCGGTCATGACGAAGCCCTCCGCGGTTCGCAATGCCGTCGTCCAGGCGCGGCTCGGGCACGCGCTGCTGGCTGTGCTCGACGCGGACATCGATGAGTGCGAAACCGAACTCGAGGCGTTAGCGCCGTTCGAGTCGGTAATGCCAACGCAGAGTGGTCTAACAGCGGGGCGCGTGCTTGGTCTCCTCGCTCACGCAGCGGGCCAGAAGCGCCGCGCATGGACTCACTTCGAGGCAGCGTTGGCGTTCTGTCGAGCAAGCGGTTTCAAGCCCGAGCTCGCGTGGACGTGTCACGATTATGCTGCCGCGCTGTTGGACTCCGGCGCTCGCGACGACAAGGCGAAGGCGGCGGCACTGCTCGATGAGGGCGAGCAGATAGCCGCCGCGATCGGCCTCGAGCCGCTTCGCAAAAGGATCGCCGCGTTTCGCGAACGGTATCGGCTGCGACTCGAGCGCAATCCGGCTGGTCTCACCGCCCGTGAGTTCGAGGTCCTGCAGCTCCTCGCCAGCGGCAAAGCCAACAAAGAGATCGCGGAAGCGTTGTTCATCAGCACCCACACCGTCGCGGTGCACGTGGCGCGTGTGCTCGAGAAAACGGGCTCGGCGAACCGCACCGCAGCGGTTGCCTACGCCACTCGTCACCACTTGCTCGAATCGACTCGATCGGGAACCGCTGATGAACGACGGGCGAAAAAATAGCTAATTCCGCTGATGCGAGCGTCACCTCGCATACGTAGGATCGCGGCACTGGTGAGCTGCCTATGACTTTCGCCGTGCACATTGTCGGGAGAACTCTGGCGCTCGATCCAGCGGCGATCGAAGCATTCGCCAGTCGGCTCACCGGACGTGTGCTCGTCGAGAGCGCCGCCGAGTACGAGCAGGCGCGCCGCGTCTGGAACGGCCTCATCGACAAGCGGCCTGCCTTTATCGTGCGGTGCTCGGGTGTGGCTGATGTCCTGGACTCACTGCGATTCGCACGTCACCACAATCTGCTGGTGGCGGTTCGTGGTGGCGGACACAACGTCGCCGGCTTCGGCACCTGTTATGGCGGCCTGGTCATCGACCTCTCCGCTTCGAGGCATCTGCGTCGAGCCCGCAAAGCGCACGGTGCGGGCGCAGGCCGGGGTCAGGTCCTCCCTCCCCGAACCGTGCACGGAACAACCCGCCGCGAAGCAAGATCTTGCACAGACGGCGGGCGGCGACGCGCCAGCAACTTCAGTCCACTTGGGAGTGGCTGCTTGCGCCACGCACGAACAAACGATGCAGAATTCTTAAGGATTTTGGAGGCGCCGCCCGGATTTGAACCGGGGATGGAGGTTTTGCAGACCTCTGCCTTACCACTTGGCGACGGCGCCGGTCGGACTCGGAGTGTACGTGAGGATTCCGGCCGCGGCTAGGCGCGGCGACAACAGCGAACGAG
>DATAEK010000293.1:0-13089 GCA_036258055.1 Vicinamibacterales bacterium | reverse complement strand
TTACCTATGACCCGGACGGTCCACTACAATAGCCGCCACACGATTTCGCCGAGGTGCAGCATGCCGGATGGATCGCTACCGCGTCGTGACTTCCTGGGGCTGGGGGTTGGGCTGGCCACGGCCGCGCTCGCCGGACCGCGGGCCACACTCGGCGCCAACGAGCGTATCGGACTGGGCGTCATCGGCTGCGGCGTCCGTGGAACCTACATCCTCGGCGAGGCGCTCGCGGCCGCGCCGGGGCGCATTCAGCTCGTCGGCCTCTGCGACGTGTGGTCGCAGGCGCGCGAGAAGCTCGCCGCCAGCGTGGCGGACAAGCTGCCCGGCCAGAAGCCGCGCCTCGTCGCGCGGTACGACGATCTGCTCGCAACGCCCGGTCTCGATGCGGTGATCATCGCGACGCCGGACCACGCGCATTGCGCGGTGCTGATGGCCGCAGTGCAGGCAGGCAAGGACGCGTACGTCGAGAAGCCGCTCACGGCGCGGCTCGAAGACGCGATCAAGGCCCAGGACCTCGTCAAGGCCAGCAACCGGATCGTGCAGGTCGGAACGCAGCGTCGTAGCGTCCCGCGCTTCCAGGCCGCCAAGGAGTACGTCAAGTCAGGCGCGCTCGGAGACATCTGCAAGATCGAAACGGCTTGGAACCGCAACGTCGCGAGCTGGGCTCGTCCCTTCGACATGTGCAAGGAGTCGGAAGTGGACTGGGAGCAGTATCAGATGTACCTCCCCAAGCGTGCCTGGGATCCAATGCGCTATCGACGGTGGCAGTGCTTCTACGACTACACGACCGGTCTCGTCGGCCTTCTCGGCAGCCACATGATCGACGTCGCGCTCTGGTTCATGGAGGATCCGTTCCCCTCGTCGGCCGTCGCGCTCGGCCGGACGCTGACCTGGAAGGACGGCCGCGACATCAGCGACACCGCGGAGTACGTCTTCGAGTTCCCGAAAGGCTGGATGTTGACGTTCTCGTCACGCCTTGGCTCTGGTCCCGAATCCGATTTCGAAGTCTTCTACGGCAAGACCCGCACGCTCGATTCGCGTGACTGGACGAGCCGCGCCGCTGACAACACCCGTCCGCAGGACGCGAAGGATTTCGTGCTGCCGGCGCCGCCGAAAGCGAGCGCAGGATCGTTGACCGCCGGAGACGCCGGCCCACACGTGGCCAACTGGATCGAGTGTCTGGCCTCGCGCAAACAGCCCAACGCGCCGATCGACGTCGGCTACGCGCACGCGGTGGCGTGCTGCCTCGGGCGCGAAGCGGAGCGGACCGGCCGCCGCATGCGATACGACGTCGCGAATCGGAAGATTGTGGAGGCGTGATGAGCAGTCAGCCACCGGATCGACGCGAGTTCCTGAAAACATCTCTGACCACGGCCGCCGTTGCGTGGACGGGGGCGCGGGGTACGCGTGCCGCAGCGGACGCACCTCCGCCCCAGACCGCGCGGACACCTCGCATCAAGTTCGCCGCGATCGGCCTCAATCACGGTCACATCAACGGCCAGACAGATGCGGTGATCCATGGCGGGGGGGAGCTCGTCTCGTTCTTCGCGAAGGAACCAGACCTGGTGGAACCGTACGCCAAACGGTATCCGAACGCGAAGCTGGCGCGCAGCGAGAAAGAGATCCTCGAGGATCCGAGTATTCAGCTGGTCGTGAGCGCGTCGATTCCCAACGAGCGTGGGCCGCTCGGTGTCGCGGTCATGAAACACGGCAAGGACTTCATGGTCGATAAGCCGGCGATGACGACGCTCGAGCAGCTGGCCGAGTTGCGGAAGACCCAGGCTGAGACCAAGCGCATCTTCTCCGTTCTGTTCGGTGAGCACTACGAGAACAAAGCCACCGTCAAAGCCGGGGAGCTCGTCAAGGCCGGCGCGATCGGCAAGGTCGTTCAGACCGTGTGCCTCGGCCCGCATCAGATCAATCAGCCGAACGCAAAGCCTCGTCCCGCCTGGTTTTTCGAGCGAGAGCGCTATGGCGGCATTCTGTGCGACATCGCGTCGCACGACTTCGATCAGTTCCTGTTCTTCACCGGGTCGACGAAGGCCGAAATCATCGCGTCCCAGGTGGGGAACGTGCACCATCCCCAGTGGCCGGGGCTGGAGGATTTCGGCGACGCCGTCGTTCGCGGCGACGGCGGCTCGGGGTACATCCGCGTGGACTGGTTCACCCCCGGAGGGCTGGGCACCTGGGGCGACGGACGTCTCACGATCCTCGGCACCGACGGCTTCATCGAGGTCCGCAAGAACGTGGACATCGGCGGGCGCAAGGGCGGCAACCATCTCTTCCTCGTCGATCAGAAGGAAACACGGTACGTCGACTGCACCGACACGCCGCTCCTCTACGGCGAACGGCTCGTGGACGATGTGCTGAACCGGACGGCGACGGCGATGCCACAAGCCCATACGTTCCTCGCGATGGAGCTGGCGCTGCTGGCCGAGAAGCACGCGCGCAAGCTGACCTGATCGCAGCTTCACTTGCCCTTCGTCGCGCCCCCCTCGTGCCGCGGGTCCCTGAACATCGCGTGATGCATCAGATGCGTGACCGACGCGATTGAGCGCTGGAGCTCGGCCTCCGGCATCCGTGAGGCCTGGCCGAGCAGACTCCAGAACAAGCGATCCAGGACGGTGGCTAGACTGTGAAGGTCCACGTCCACGCGAGCGCCCGGCAGGCGCTGCAGGTATTGCAGGACCGCCAACACGCGCGCGGTGGTCCACACGTGGATGGCTTGCTGCTTCTCGTTGAGATCCGCGTCCGCCAACACCGCCTCCTGCCAGGCGCGATACGCACCCAGATACCGAAGGTCTCGCGCAAACGCCCGAGTGAGCAGATCGTGCAGCACGCTTCGCGGATCGCCGACGTCCGCGGGCTTCAAATCGAGCTGGCTGAGCTGCTCGAGCAGGTCGTCCATCAGCGCGAGCAGGAGCTGACGCTTCGATCGATAGTGCTGGTAGACCGTCCCGGTCGCGAGCGAGGCGCGGCGTGCGATCTCGTCGATCGACGTCTTCTCGTATCCCTTCTCGCCGAACGCGACGAGGGCCGCCGCCTTCAGCCGGGCGCGGTTGTCCTGACTGCGCCGCTGCAACGGCGCGGCCGGAAGAGTCTGGCCTTCGAGCAGGTGCGGGCGCGTCATCTCCCGGCCGTCCGGCCGAAACTCGCGCCAATCAGGCCGCCCGCGCAGCACGCGAGCATCCAGCCACCGAAGAAGCCGGCGGCCGCCGGCGCGATATTCGGAAAGACGGCAGGGAAAAACGTCGCGCTGAACGCGTCGAGGCAGAGCGTCGGCAGAACAATCGCGACCGCGCCTGCGAGCCAGTCTTCGCGGGAAAGATGCGCCCCCGCGCAGAGTCGGCGGACGAGCCACGCGCTGCCGGCCGCTCCGGCGAGGAGCAAGGCAACGGCGCCGAGGTTGTGGTCCGGCGGCAGAAGCCGCTGACCCAGCAGCCGCAGCGCAACCGTTCCGATGAGCCAGAGGACGAGTCCTGCACGTAGTAGGCGGACGTTCATGAACATGAGTTCATGTTCGTATAATTTGCACCGTAATGCAAGGGCTCCGGGTCGAGACCGATTGCCAGTAATGAAGGGTAGATGTCGAGCGTCTCCATCGCGTAATCGTTTCAGGTATCGGTGGGCCCTGCACCTCACCTTCGCTGATGTGACCAACGCGATCATGTAAGATGGCTGGCTTTGGGAGACTCCTCGAACCACAGCGGTGGCGACGGCCGACGCGTTAGCCGCTCATCGAGCGAAGGCTCCCTTGGCAACCTGCTCAACGGGGCAACTGTCCTCGTAACGGGTGGCGCCGGCTTCATCGGATCGGCGCTCGCCATCGAGCTCTGCCGGGAAGCGACTGGCGCCCGAATCGTCGCGTTCGACAGTCTCAGACGATTCGGCTCGGAGCTGAATGTCGCCCGCCTGCGCAGTGCAGGAGTGGAATTCGTTCACGGAGACGTCCGGGTTCCCGGGGACCTCGAGTCGCCGGTCGATAATCTCAAGCTGATCATCGATTGCGCCGCGGATCCATCGGTCCTTGCAGGTTATGTGAGCCCGCCGAACCGGCTCGTCTCGTCCAACCTGATCGGAACCGTAAACAGCCTGGAGCTGGCGCGCCGGACTGGCGCGGATTTCATCTTCATGTCGACGAGTCGTGTGTACCCAATCGCGGCGTTGAATCAGATCTCAACGGTGGAGCAGGAAACCCGCTTCGAGATCGATGCGTCACGGCTCGAGCTCGGCGTGTCGATGGCGGGGGTCAGCGAGCGTTTCCCGCTGGATGGCGTCCGGTCATTGTATGGGGCGACCAAACTCGCCTCGGAGCTCCTGCTGCGCGAGTATGCAGCGATGTACGGGTTCCGATTCGTGATCAATCGTCTTGGCGTCGTGACCGGGCCGGGGCAGATGGGGACCGTCGAGCAGGGCGTCTTCTCCCTGTGGATGGCGCGTCATTTCTTCGGCGGCGACTTGACGTACCGGGGTTGGGGCGGCGGCGGCAAGCAGGTGAGGGACCTTCTGCACGTCCAGGACGTCTGCCGGCTCGTTCTTCGACAAGTGACGCAGTGGGACAGGATCAACGGCCGCAACTACAATGTCGGGGGCGGCGCCTCGAACAGTCTCTCGCTGTGCGAAGCCACGCGTCTCTGCCGGGAGCTGACGGGGCGGCAGATTTCTGTTCGCTCCGATCCAGCCACGCACCCGGCGGACGTCCGGCTGTACTACACCGATTCGGCGCTGGTCACCCACGACACCGGCTGGATGCCGACGTGGGACACGCGTGCCATCTTTGCCGATCTCCTGACGTGGTTCCGCAGCGACGAACAGACGGTGCGGCGGGTTTTCTCGAGCTGATTCTTCGGACGAGGAGTTACGTGAGCATCGTATTGGTCACAGGGGCGTGCGGTCTCATCGGATCGGAGAGCGTCGCGCACTACGCCGCTCAGGGCTATGACGTCATCGGCATCGACAATGGGTTGCGCAGCACATTTTTCGGCGAGGAGGCGTCGACGGACTGGATGAGGGAGACCCTGAAGCGTCGACACCCGCGCTACCGGCACTTTTCGATCGACATCCGTGACCGAAGCGAAATCGAGCGGATATTCGGAAGCTTCGGGCGCGATATCGTGCTCATCATCCATGCCGCCGCACAACCGTCCCACGATTGGGCCGCGCAGGACCCGTTCACTGATTTTTCCATCAATGCGAACGGCACGCTGACGCTCCTCGACAGCACGCGGAAGCTGTGCCCGGAGGCCGTGTTCATCTTCACCTCCACGAACAAGGTCTACGGAGATACGCCGAATCGTCTGCCGCTCGTCGAGCTCGACTCGCGCTGGGAGATCGAATCGGATCACCCCGCCTACCAGGGGATCGACGAGACAATGAGTCTCGATGCGACCACGCACTCTCTGTTCGGCGTGTCCAAAGCGGCTGCGGACCTGCTGGTGCAGGAGTACGGCCGCTACTTCGGGTTGAAGACGGGCTGTTTCCGCGGCGGCTGCCTCACCGGTCCCAATCACGCCGGGGCGGTGCTCCATGGTTTCCTGTCATATCTGCTGAAATGCGCGGCGACCGGGGCGTCCTATACGATCTTCGGGTACAAGGGGAAACAGGTACGCGACAACATCCACAGCGCGGACTTGATCGCGGCATTCGATGCTTTCTTCCGCCACCCTCGGCCGGGAGAGGTCTACAACATCGGCGGGGGACGCGAGTGCAACTGCTCGGTTCTCGAAGCGATCGCGCTTTGTGAGGAGCTCGTCAGCACGCGCCTCAAGTACACCTACGTTGACATCCCACGGCGCGCGGACCACATGTGGTACATCAGCAACGTCGACAAGTTCAGATCGCATTACCCGGGGTGGCGGATCCGATATGGAATGAAGCATCTCGTCGGGGAGATCTACGAGCGGAATCTGACCCGGTGGAGCAGCACAGTGGGTCTGGGATGAGGCTGTCGGTTGTCATCCCGGTGCGCAACGAGCAGGCAGTGATTGCCTTGACCGTCCGGCAGCTGCACGCGCGGCTCGTCGCTGAATCGATCCCTCACGAGTTCCTGGTGGTCGAGGACCATTCAACCGACGGAACTCCGACCGTGCTCGAGAGCCTTGCTGCCGAAATCCCCGAGTTGCGGTGGATTCGCAACACGGACCGACCGGGATACGGGTACGCTGTCAGAACCGGCCTGGCCGCGTTTTCCGGAGACGCCGTGTGCATCGTGATGGCCGACGCCTCTGACGATCCGAAGGATGTCGTGGCCTACTACCGGAAGCTGGGCGAGGGGTACGAGTGCGTGTTCGGGTCGCGCTTCATTCCTGGCGCCCAGGTCGTGAACTATCCCTGGCGGAAGCTGATCCTGAACCGCGCCGCGAACCTGCTCATCAATCTCCTGTTCGGCCTTCGATACAACGACACCACCAATGCCTTCAAGTGCTTCCGGCGTGAAGTGGTCGAGGGTATCCAGCCGATCGTGTCGAGGCACTTCAATCTGACAGTGGAACTGCCGCTGAAAGCGATCGTTCGGGGCTATTCCTACGCCGTCGTGCCCACGGACTGGCACGGACGGACGCTCGGTGAGTCCAAACTCCGCATTCAGGAGATGGGGAGCCGGTATCTGTTCGTCATCTTGCACGTGCTTTTGGAAAAATGGCTGACCCAGGGCGACTATCGGAGATTCCCGGCGCGCGAGGAGACGACGATGTCACCCGCCGAAACTCCCAGCGCCGCGCCGGATGTGATCTCCGCCTCGCGGGGCGATTTGTGAACGCCACGTCCCCCTCATCCCACGATCGAGTTGGTCCGGACGTCGAGCCCGGCCGCGCGACCGCGCGCTTGTACCAGGCCCGGTTCTCCGAGCAGGAACAGGTTCGGAAACTCGAGTTGTGGCGGATCCTGTGCAAGCGCTTCTTTCAGCGGTACATCGCCGAGAAAGATGCTGTGCTCGATCTCGGCGCCGGATACTGCGAGTTCATTAACAGCATCCACTGCCGGACGAAATACGCGGTCGATCTCAATCCCGATACCGCCAACTACGCATCGAACGACGTTCGCGTCATCAATGCCCGCAGCTCTCAGTTGCGGATGCTCGCCGACAACAGCGTGGATGTGGTGTTTGCCAGCAACTTCTTCGAGCACCTCCCGGACAAAACCGAGTTCGTGGCCACGCTTCGGGAGGTGCGACGCATCCTGCGCGCTGGCAGCGGCCGGCTGCTGATTCTTCAGCCGAACATTCGTCTGCTCAACGGTGCGTACTGGGATTTCCTGGACCATCATCTGCCGTTGACCGAGCGCACGCTCGTCGAGGCTCTCGATCTGGTCGGCCTGACCCCGGTCGAAGTCCGCACCAGGTTTCTGCCGTACACGACCAAGAGCCGCCTGCCACAGCACTCGCTGCTCGTAGGTGCGTATCTCCGCTTCCGGCCGCTGCAGTGGTTGCTCGGGAGGCAGACCTGGATGGTCGCCGTCAAGCGCGAGTGAGCACACGAACAAGCCGCCTCGACTCGGTTGGCGCCCAGGTCAACCCGACGGCAATGAGCGCGTAAACCAGCGGTATGACCAGGCACATCTCTTTCCACCGAAACTCCAGCGTCAGCACCGACGCGAGAAGCACCCCGCCGACGCAGAGTCCCATGGTCAAGACGATACCAACCTCCATGCGCATCGATCGCTGAAACAGCGCGCTGAGCGCGGCCGCTCCGATCGCAAACATGGTCAGCAAACTGACCACGGCCCCCGGCAGCTTCAGCCGATTGAGCCAGCTGAAGATCCGCATGCCGGGTAACCACACCACCGGTGTTCGGTAGGCGTAGGGCACGTTCCACGGCCGGTCGTTTTGCCTGAGACGCACGAACCCTCTAGCCTTATGACTTGCGATGCCGAATTCGAACACGTCCATATTCTGCGGGAGCGGGAAGAACGGGTACTTCGGCCTCGTCGTGAGCGCCGTTACCAGGTCTCTAAGTGTCGTGGCCACATACGTGCCTGGACGCGACTCGACCGCCTCGAGCGCAACCCGAACGCCCAGATCGTTTCCCTCGAAGAGGCCGACGTAATAACAAACGGGAATCACGGAGAGTCCAACGGAGAACCCTTCGGGAACCGGATGAGATTCCAGCCATTCCCTGATTTCGTCGTCGTCAGCTCTCGAAAAGCGCTCGAAGAGAGGCCTGTAAGGCGCCCGAAATTCGGCCGGAATCGAGTCGAGGCTTCTGAAAAGACCTGGTGCTGCCACGTCGTATCGCATGGGAAGGACCGACGCGAGGGCAAGCCAGCGTCGGGTGTCAGGTCCACTCGTAGGCAACAGCTCGTTGTCGTAGACGCTCTCCATTCTCGTCAGAAGAACCCAGCCTGTGTCCGCCGTCAATCGAGTGGTCCCGGTCGACGGGTAGTGGAAGAACCTGACAAAGACGAAAAGATTGGCGAGCGCCAACAGCAGGTATCCGCCGCTCCAGACGAGTTTTCGAATGAGCGGGCGGCGCTCGGCCACCAGGGGTACGAGGTACACCGGAGCGAGCACCACCGCGTTGAACTTGACGAGGACGCACCACGAGAAGAACACGACCGACGTGCCGTACCACACCGCCTTGCGGGGACCGTTCGTCTGCATGAATGCCAGGCCGGCCGAACAAAAGGCCGCTGCGAGGAGCGAAGCCTGCAGCCATTCAGGATAGGTGGAGGACGTCGCACCCACGAACACCAGGTCCGTACCCCACCCGAGCGTCGCCAAGGTCGCCGGGAGCGAGCCATAGATCCGCCGGAGAAATGCAAAGAACGCGGCCATCGCTCCGATCGCAATACCGTGTTGGGTGAGCTGAAGCAGCCTGTCGAAATCACCCGGAGCGTCGGTGACCATGCTGGCCAATGGCCCGTGTCGAAAAAGCAGGCTCATTAGAAACGGATATCCGCCTGCATGCACCAGGCTCGATCGGCCTTGCACGAGCATCTCGAGATAGTTCGCCGTATCTCCGCCCTGATTGTTCAGTGGGTAGGTGATGATGAACAGTCCCTGCAGTAGAACGATTGGGAGAAAGGTGACCCACGGCGAAAGACGGACATCGCCTCGTAGCGCGCTTGACCGGGCGGACGTGACACCAGAAGGGTCGGGCCCGCAAGACTCTTGGGTAACCGATGACGTCGAGGGCAAGATCTCGCGATAGTGACACGAACTCACGATCGATGGCCAGCATCGCCCCGACTCCCGATCGTGAACCCGCCGCGCGTTACTGGCGGATGGATCGTGGGCGACGGGATGAGCGACCAGCCCTGCGTCTTGGTGATGCCTGCAGGCTGTGTGAGCTTCGTCGATGACGAGCCTTCTAACGTCTGCGAGCGACGTTGCCACCTGGAAGGTTTAGCGCAGCCCTACAGGCTGCGGGCACCGCAGGGCAGCGTGTGCCACGCGCGCCTCGAGTGGCCACCGTCCATCACACGGACGATCGCCTCCGCAGCGGGCGTGAGAGACAGCTATCGCCGCGACATCACGAGCAGGTGGGCCCAAATCAAATGAGGATGGGGAGCTGAATGGAGCGGGAGAGCGTGTTGTGCTGATCGTCGTGCGCAGTCGGTCAGCGACAGACGCTCACCGCGCCGTTTCCAACAGCATTTCCGCCTCACTGCTGACAATCCGCGTCCACCAATACGCATCGTCCGGCGTCAGCGCGCCTCGTGCGACATCATCACGGACTGCCTCGCAGAGCGTTCCAGCTTCCAGTCGGGCCCTCTCACGTCGGGCTTCGCTCGTCCAGAGCGACGGACTCTTGTTCGATGTTCGGCCGGCTTCGGGCTTCATGGCTTGTTCCCTCCTGTACTATGTGACGCCGCCAGCATTACTGACGTTTCACACTGCAAGAGAGAGACCGTCGCCACGACGCGCGTTTAAGCCAATGAATTGACCTCAGTCTGGCCACTTGGCTGCGCAGGGACGGACACTCGTGTCCACATCAAGGCACCCATCCAGGTGCCGTTGACCCTTTGCCCTTGCCATCGCAGGACTCGCAGCGTCCCGCGCTACTGCCTGATGACCGTCGGCGACGGGGCGAGCGACCAGCCCTGCGTCTTGGTGATCCGTGCGGGCTGTGTGAGCTTCGTCTCGCCGACCTGCAGTGTGACCGTGTAGTCGCCGAGCGGCGCGAGCTGATCGAGCGGGTTGCCGCCACGGCCGCCGCCGCGACCACCCCGTCCCTCTCCCTGCGGCCGCATGGTCCACAGCACCGTGTTGATACCTGGCGTGGCGGAGCCCTGCAGGCGCGCGACGTCTTTCCCCGCGGAGTCAGTGACGACGATCGTGGGGGCCGAGGGCGCCTGACTCTTCAGGTAGTAGCGAATGACCATCCCGTTGGTCTGATTCGGTGTCTGCAGGTGCCGCTGTCCGAAGAGGTAGTCATTGGCCGCGAAGGACCACGTGATGCGCTGCACCGTCGGATCGATCGCGAACAGGTGCACCGGCTTCGCGAGCACCGCCGCGGTCATCTCCTGCAGCGGCGAGATGTTCGTGATCCAGAAATCGCGGCCGTACGAGCCGAGCACCAGATCGTTGTCGCGCGGATGCACGAGCAGGTCCTTCACCGGCACGTTGGGCATGTTGTTGTTCATCTTGACCCAGCGTGCGCCGCCGTCGATTGATACGAACACGCCCGTGTCGTTGCCAACGAACAGCAGATTCGGGTTCTTGCGATCCTCGTAGATGACGTTGATCGGCTCGTTCGGCAGGTTGTTGACAATCGGCGTCCACGTCTCCCCGAAGTCTTCGGTCCGGTAGAGATACGGACGAAAATCGTCGAAGCGGTAGCCAGTCTTCGAGACGAACGCCCGGCCCGCGACGTGCGACGACGCGCGCACCCGGCTGACGTAGGCGTCTTCACGGCCACCAACGGCAGTGATCTTTGCGGTAACGTCGGTCCACGCGGCGCCGTCGTTCTTCGTCACGTGCACCTTGCCATCCGACGTGCCGGCCCAGATCACGCCCCGCGTGATTGGCGATTCTGAGATCGACGAAATCGCGAACCACGGGATGCCGCCCGGCACTCCGCCTTCCGACGACGGCAGGATTTTGTCCGCAGGATTCGTGCTCAGGTCCGGGCTGATCTCGGTCCAGTGATCGCCCCGATCGATCGAGCGCAGGAGTACCTGGCCGCCGGTGTAGATCACCTTCGGATCGTGCGGAGACATGTAGATCGGCGTTTCCCAGAGGAATCGGTACGGCGGCTGGCCCGCCGGTCGCCGCGGCATGATGCTGGTCCGCACGCCGGTTTTCTGATTGAGCCGGTAGTGCGATCCGTACTCTCGATTCGTGTAGAGCCACTGCGGATCGGATTGGTCGACGAGCGTGGACATGCCGTCGCCGTCCCCGACCGCGAGCCAGTCCCACACGGTCACCCGCCCCAGGCCCGTGTTGGATGGTCCCCGCCAGTTCTCGTGATCCTGGAGGCCGGCATAGAGGTTGTACGGTTCCTCCATGTCGACGCTGATCATGTAGATCTCACCGACGGGAATGTTGGCGAAATGATCGCTCGTCACGCCGCCGTCGTACGACATCGCGATCCCGCCATCGCTTCCGGCGATCATGCGGTCGGAGTTCTCGGGGTCAATCCAGAGCGTTCTGAAATCGCCGAACATCCGCGGGAACACGCGCGGCGCGTCCCAGGTCTTGCCGCCGTCGAGCGAGTGACGGTATCCGTCCTGCGTGACGAAGATGTTCTGATCGTCGTTGGGGTCGACGCGGAGCTGGCTGAAGTAGTACGGGCCCTTCGGACTGACGTTGTAGTCGTCGGCGTTCATCTTCTTCCACGTCGTGCCGCCGTCCGCAGTGCGATAGACTTCGCCGCCGATCGTGCGCACCACGCCCGGCTGCTGACCCCGGCCGCCGCCTTCGCCCTCGCTCCCTTCCCGACCACCCGGCGCGCGTGTGGTCTCGTTCTGATTCTCGATGACCGCGTACAGGATGTCGGGATTCTTGAGGTAGATGTCGAGGCCGATCCGCCCGATGCGGCCGGTCGGGAGGCCGCCACTCAGACGCGTCCACGTCTTGCCACTGTCGGTCGTCTTGTAGATGCCGGTGCCAGGGCCGCCGTTGACGATCTGCCACGGCTTCCGTTCCTTGTCGTAGGTCGCGGCGTAGAGAATCGACGGATTCTTCGGGTTCATCACGAGATCGATCACACCGACTTTCGGGCTGACGTAGAGGACCTTCTCCCAGGTTGCGCCACCGTCGGTCGTTCTGAACACGCCGCGCTCCTCGTTCTCGGAGAAGAGGTGGCCCATCGACGCGACGAAGACGATGTCCGGGTTGGTCGGGTTGATGACGATGCGGGGGATGTGGTGGGAATCCTTGAGGCCCACGTTCTTCCACGTCTTGCCGGCGTCGGTCGACTTGTAGACGCCGTCACCGGCGTACGAGCTGCGTGACGTGAATCCGTCACCCGTTCCGACCCAGACGATGTCCGCGTTCGACGGCGCAACGGTCACGTCGCCGATCGTCAGCTTGCGCTCGGCGTCGAAGACCGGTTCGAACGTCGTGCCGTTGTTGGTCGTCTTCCAGACACCGCCCGTCCAGAACGACACATAAAAGGTGTAGAGGTGCGCCTTGGCTGGCGACGAGGGCACGGCAATATCGGACGTTCTGGCGCCCATCCGGAACGGCCCAACGTTCCGGTAGCTGAACGCCTGCAGCAACCGTTCGTTGAACGGATCCTCCGCCGGGCCCTGGGCCCTGGTCGTCCACGTCAGCCCGGCCGCGACCAGGATGGCGGCGGCCGTCACGCTCCTGAGTGTCATCGGTTTCACCTTTACCGGGGGGCTTCGCCCCGCCGGACCCCCCAGCGCCGTCGCTGGCGGGGCCCCGTTGCCCCGCTCCGCTCCGGCGGGCGTGCCTGACGGCACGCTAATCCATGCGCCGGGATGATAGGTCGGACGCGCGGATCTCTGCCAATTAACGCTTCTTATGGGCTCTCCAGGCGCTCCGTCCCGCGGTCGCGCGACGCGCTACGTTGCCGCGAGTCGAGACCGCTCGCCGAGCGGCTCCTCTTCCAACCTTTCGGCGAGCCCAGCGGTCTAAGACCTGAACGAAGCCTCCGGGATCCTATATGATGGATTCCTATATATGAC
>DATAEK010000288.1:0-8351 GCA_036258055.1 Vicinamibacterales bacterium | reverse complement strand
ATGGCGATCGGGGTTGACCCGAGGGCTGTCGGTGAATCGCCAGCGCCCGCGGCCGCCGCGAGCGGCGAGTCGGCGAGCCGCGCAGCGGCAGCGCGCGGGGGTGGGGCCCCGCGCGCACTGAACAACGACTTCGCCGCCATGCACGAAGTCGTCCTCCGGCGGTATCAGAAGATGGTCGAAGCGGGCGGGCCGTTCCCCGACCTGATCCTGATCGACGGCGGCAAAGGTCAGCTCTCGGCGGCGTATGCCGCGCTCGAGGAGCTCGGCCTGGGACGGCTGGTGGCCGTGGGCATCGCGAAGAAAGAAGAACTGCTCTTCACGCGCGATCGTGACGAGGCGATCGCGTTAGCGCACGAGAGCGCGGCGCTGCTGCTCATCCAGCGGATCCGCGACGAAGCGCATCGCTTCGCCGTGACCTTCCATCGCCAGTCGCGCAAATCACGTGACCTGCGATCCGATCTCGACGCGATTGCCGGCATCGGGCCGCGCCGGCGGAAGGCGCTGCTCACCGCGTTCGGCAGTCTCGCCGGCGTGCGGCGCGCCACGCGCGAGGAGCTCGTGCGCGTGGTCGGCGCGCGCAGCGCCGATGCCGTGCTCGCGCACTTCGCGGCCCGGGCGTGAATCGACGCTCCCGGTGATAAACGCTTGAAGAATCAGGAGATTTGCCGTACTCTGTAGCGTCTCCGAGGCCCTCGGCATCGGTTTTCCAGTAGCTCCCGTTCCTTGCTCACGTTCATCCTGATCGAATTCGCGATCGTGCTGCTGTCGCTCACGATTCATGAGGCGGCACACGCGTGGACAGCGAACCGCCTCGGCGATCCGACCGCGCGCCTGCTGGGCCGGATGTCGCTGAATCCGATCGTCCACATCGATCCAATTGGCACCGTGCTGTTGCCGCTTCTGGCGGCCTACAGTGGGCTGCCGATCATCGGCTGGGCGAAGCCCGTGCCAGTGGACATCCGTCGGCTGCGCAACGGCCGCCGTGACTTCATGCTGGTGGCTGCCGCCGGACCGTTGAGCAACATCGCGCAAGCCATCGTCGGCGCGATGATTCTGCGGGTGATCATGGCGTCCGGTGCCGATGTTGGACTGCTGCAGAAGATGCTGTACGGGTACGTCAGCATCAACCTGCTGCTCGCGTTCTTCAACCTCGTGCCGATTCCGCCGCTCGACGGCGGCAACGTGCTCGCGGGCCTGCTCCCGCCGCAGGCGGCCGGCATGTTCATCGCGTTGCGGCAGTACGGATTCATTCTGCTCTACGCCCTCATGCTGACCGGCGTGTTGAGCGCGGTCGTCCTGCCCCCGACCGAATTCTTCGAGAGGATCCTGCTCCCGTGAAGCCGCGGGTGGTTTCGGGCATGCGCCCGACTGGCAAGCTGCATCTTGGACACCTCGTAGGCGCGCTCAAGAATTGGGTAGCGCTCCAGGACCAGTACGACTGCTTCTATTTCGTGGCGGATTGGCATGCGCTGACGAGCGACTACGCCGACACGAGCCGGGTGACCGAGTACGCCTCCGACAACGTCGCCGACTGGATTGCCGCTGGACTCGACCCAGCGCGGAGTACGTTTTTTGTTCAGTCGCTTGTCCCGGAGCACGCCGAGCTGTTCCTGCTCCTGTCGATGGTTGTGCCGGTCCCCTGGCTCGAGCGCGTCCCCACGTACAAGGAGCAGCAGGAGGCACTGACCGAGAAGGATCTCTCCACGCTGGGGTTTCTCGGGTACCCTCTCCTCCAAACGGCCGACGTGACGATGTACGACGCGCAGTTTGTGCCGGTCGGCGACGACCAAGTGGCGCACCTCGAGCTGGCGCGCGAGGTCGTCCGGCGGTTCAACAACGTCTTCGGCCACGTGCTCGTCGAACCACAGCCGAAGCTGACCAAGATCTCTCGCCTGCCGGGCCTCGACGGCGACAAGAAAATGAGCAAGAGCGTCGGGAACACCATTCACTTGTCGGATGACGCCGAGACCGTGCGCAAGAAGGTGATGCAGATGTACACGGATCCCAAGCGCGTCCGGGCCGACATCCCGGGCACCGTCGAGGGGAACCCGGTGTTCATGTACCATGATGCGTTCAACCCGGACACGGCGGAGGTCGACGATCTGAAGGCGCGCTATCGGGCGGGCAAGGTTGGTGACGTCGAAGTCAAAACGAAGCTGGCGAAGGCGTTGAACGCCCAGCTCGATCCGATGCGCGCGCGGCGCGCCGACGTCCTGGCCAGACCGTCATCGATCCGGGAGATTCTCGAGGAAGGTTCGAAGAAGGCGCGTGCGATCGCGCACGAAACCATGGAGCGGGTTCGCGACGCCGTCAAGCTCCGGTACGCGTAAGGAAGTAACCGCCAATGCTGACCGATCCCGAATTCGAATCCGTGCTCGAGGCGTATCCAGTCAGGCTGGCGAACTTCGAAGGGCCACTCGATCTGCTGCTTCACCTCATCAAGACACACGAGGTGAACATCTACGACATCCCGATCGTGCTGATCACGCAGCAGTACCTCGATTACATCGATCTGATGCAGGAGATGAACCTCGACGTCGCCGGCGAGTTCCTGGTGATGGCGGCGACGCTGATCCACATCAAGTCGCGGATGCTCCTGCCCCGGGCCGATCCGGCGCAGGAGGACCCCGAAGAGGATCCGCGCGAAGCGCTGGTGCGGCGGCTGCTCGAGCATCAGAAGTTCAAGGCCGCTGCGGAACTGCTGCACGAGCGCGAGACACTGCGCAGCGCGCAGTGGACGAGACCCGACGGTCCGATCAGCGAGATCGCCGGTGAAGCGCCCGAGCCGGAAGTTGAAGTCGATCTGTTCAGCCTGATCAGCGCCTTCCGCGCGGTCGTCGAGCGGGCGAAACAGCGCCCGAAGATTTATCTGCCCGGCGAGCAGATCCCGATCGAGGAACGCATCGATCAACTGCTGTCGAAGCTGTCCGAAACCGAGGCCTGCGGATTCGAGGATCTGTTCGCGGACGTGCAGACGCGGGCGGGGCTGATCGTCACGTTCCTCGCGCTGCTCGAGATGATCCGGCTCAAGCTGGTACGCGTGTTTCAATCGGGTGTGCTCGGGCCGATTCGCGTCTACAAACGTGCGCGCCCGGCCGACGCGCCGAAGCCGCTTCTCGATCCGGAGCAACGAGCAGCGGCCCACAAGCACGAAGCTGACCGCGAAGAGGCCGCAGCCGCCGAATCGCGTCCCGCAGATAGCGAACCGCGGGCCGCGGACAGCGAGGTGGGCAACGCGGATAACGCGGACGGCGCCCTGCGGCCGGCGGATAGCGACAAGGTTTCATAGAAAGCGACAAGCATCAGGAAGGCATCCAGTGTCCGACCATCTCAAACCCATCGTCGAGGCCCTCATCTTCGCGTCGCCCGAGCCGCTGACCATCAAAACGCTCTACAAGCTGCTCGACGGAGAACCGAAGGAAGACGTGGACGCTGCGCTGGCGGCCGTGCGCGCTGAATACGAGCAACCGGGCGGGTTGCAGCTCGTCGAGGTGGCGGGAGGGTATCAGATCGTCACGCGCACCGAGCTGCACGAGTGGGTGCGGAAGCTGTTCCACGAGCGGACGACGCAGAAACTCTCCGTGCAGGCGCTCGAGACCCTCGCGGTGATCGCCTACAAGCAGCCGGTTACCGCGCCGGAGATCGCGGAAATCCGCGGCGTGAGCAGCTCGGGCGGCGTGCTCTCGACGCTGATCGAGCGTCATCTGATCAAAACCGTTGGGCGCAAGCAGGTCGTGGGACGTCCCTTCATGTACGCCACCACCCGCGAATTCCTGGAGCGTTTCGGGTTGAACGATTTGAACGATCTGCCGAAGGTCGAAGAGATGTCGGACGCGCTCGGATTCGAGCTGCCGAACGCGCTCGCCGAGCCGACGGTTGCCACGTCGTCACTCCCGTTCGAGCCGGAGCCGATCGTCCTCGACAACGGCACGTCAGGTGACGGCAAGGTTCACTGAGCCGCAGTCGCGCGGATCATGGTATGCCGCCAGCCCGCCTGCAGAAGCTGCTCTCCGCGGCCGGCATCGCGTCGCGCCGCGCGGCCGAGACGCTGATTGCCGAAGGGCGGGTGAGCGTCAACGGACAGACGGTTACCGAGCTCGGTACAAAGGCCGATCCCGACGCCGACGACATTCGTGTTGACGGACGCCGAATCAAAACCACCGCACGGCGCCTCTACCTTCTGCTCAACAAACCTCGCGGCTACATTTCGAGCCGCGTCGACCCGGAACACAGACCGACGGTCATCGATCTGCTCGCGAAGAAGGGGATTCGTGAGTACGTCTATCCGGTCGGCCGTCTCGACTACGACTCCGAGGGTTTGCTGATTCTGACGAGCGACGGGGAGCTCGCCGCGCGGCTGACCCATCCGAGCCACGAAATCGAGCGAGAGTACGAGGTGCGCGTACGCGGGACTCCCGATCGTCACGCCCTGCAGCGCCTCGCCCGAGGCGTCATCATCGACGGCCGCCGAACGCTGGCCGCGACCGTTCGGCTGAGCAGAACAATCGAGTCATCCGGTGGCTCGCAGTCACTGCTGTCGCTGGTCGTGCGCGAAGGACGGAACCGGCAGGTGCGGAAGATGTGTGACGAGATCGGCCATCCCGTGGTCCGCCTGCGTCGCGTGCGAATCGGGCCAATCGTGGACGATCGCCTCCGTCCCGGCGAAGTCCGGGACCTCACACCACGGGAAGTGGCGGCATTGCGACGAGCGTGACACCGGGTCATCAACGAAGGCGTGATCGGCAGCACGTCCGGCCTGACGGTCGGGCCTACATCGCCAGGGCATCCCCCCAGAACTTCACCAGCTTCCAGATCACCGAGACCGCAGCCGAGCGATCGACTTCCGCATGCGTGATGAGTGGCGTCGCGAGTTGGTGGACGACGACGCCGCGTGAGCGGAGCTCGTCGGCAAGGAGCACCGACTCGATGGCTGGGATCACGTTGTCATCCGTACCGTGCAGAAGAAAGACGGGACACGTCGGCGGCGACGATCGTGACGGTGAGAGCGCCGGATCACCGCCGAACGCCGCGACGTGCGGCAAGAGAATCGGGCCCAGCTTCGCGACGTTGCGGTCGTTGATGTAGGTCATCAGCGTCAATGACGGCTCCGGAAGCAAGGTGGCCAGCGTCCTGGCGCGCGCGAATTCCTGCTGCGACCGCGCTTTGTCGATGAGATCGAGACGTGACGCTTCGAGAAAGGCGAGAATCGTGTCGCGCAGGGGCTGCACCTGGTCGCTTGGGACGATGCGGTCGGCGACGCCGAGGGTGATGATCGCGACGCCGTAGTCGTGCGGCGGTCGAGCCTTGCCATCGGCTTGGACGCCGGTGCAGAGATACCGCAGCGTCCGCGGGAGATCGCCGTGGCCGCCGAACGAGAGCACGAAGGCCACGCGATCGCGGATCGTCGGCCGTCCAGCGGCAACGATCGAAAGACCTCCCGCGAAGCTGATTCCGAGCATGCCAATCCGGCCGTCGGGGGCGAGATCGGTTTGTCCAACGAGCCAGGTTGCCGCGTCCTCGATCATGTCGGTCGAGCGGACCGTGACGCGGTAATGCGCCAGATCCTCGAGCGCTGCAGTCACGACCGGATGCCCGGATGACGCGATGTCGCGCGCGAACCCGACCAGGCGTGGCTCATCGATCCCCGACGCGTGAACCCCGGGCACCAGCAGGATCGCGCGACCGCTGACCTGCGAAGGCAGGTAGCGGCGTCCGGACAGCTCGCCGTTCCGCCACGGAATGCGGATGGGCTGTTCGGTGAAGGTCGTTCGATCCCAGTCGGCCAGCGCGCGCGCGACGCCCTGCATACCCGACGCCTGAATCACGAACGCGGCACCGCGCACGTATTTGTGGAACGCGACAGCGCTGAAGGCCAGGCAGAAGAGCGCGACACCAAGGGTCAGCGCTCCTTTCCGCGCCAGAGACATTGCGGGGGATAATACTGCACCGTGAAATCGGTAATTCCTCCTGGTGTTCTGTGAAGCGCCTCATCATCGCGATCGATGGGCCGTCGGGTGCCGGTAAAGGGACGGTGGCACGTGCGGTGGCGTCACGTCTCAACTACCGGCACATTGACACCGGCGCGATGTATCGCGCCGTGGCCTGGAAGGCGTTGCACGAGCAGATCGCGCTCACCGACGAGGACGCGATTGCGGCGCTCGCCCGCCGTGTGTCGATCGAGACAGGCGACGGGGTGGTGCGGGTCGATGGCGTTGACGTGGCCTCCGCCATCCGCACGCCGCAGATCGACGCGGCGTCCGCGGCGGTGTCGCGTCAACCGCGCGTGCGCGAGCGGCTCATCGCCCAGCAGCGCGAGATGGGGCGCGAAGGCGGCGTCGTGATGGAGGGGCGCGACATCGGCACCGTGGTGTTTCCGAACGCCGACGTCAAGGTCTTTCTCGACGCGTCGCCCGAGGAGCGCGCACGGCGTCGAGCGCAGGACCCGGCGCACACGGCGGGACGAACCGGCTCGGCGCTCCAGGAGGTTGCAATGGCCCTCGAGGAACGCGACCGCAGCGATCGAACCCGGACCGCGTCGCCCCTCGTGCGGGCAGACGATGCGGTCGACATCGATACGACAGGCATTCCGATTCAAAGCGTCATCGAACGCGTGCTCGAGATCGTCGCAACCCGGCAACGGTCCTGAACCCAGGCTCGATCAAGCGTGCATGACACCGGACCGGCTGGTCCGGCCCTTTCCAGGAGAAGCGATGTCCCTCACTATCCGCCGCGCCAGCATGATGGCGCTCACTCTGTCTCTCGCGCTGGTGGCGCCGATGCGCGCGGCCGATGCCGACGGTCAGGCGTACTGGCCGCAGTGGCGTGGTCCGTTCGCAACCGGTGCGTCCGACCGCGCTGACCCGCCCGTCGAGTGGAGCGAAACGAAGAACGTCAGGTGGAGAGTGGAAATCCCCGGCCGTGGTTCGGCCTCTCCCGTCGTCTGGGGCGATCGCATCTTCCTGTTGACGGCCGTACCCAAGGACGGTGATGCCGCGGCTGCGCATCAGCCGCTCGGGGGTGTCAAGCCGCGTGGCCTGCATCGTTATGTCGTCCTCGCGCTCGATCGAAAAACCGGGAAGATCGTCTGGGAACAGACCGCGCGCGAGGCGGTACCGAGCGAGGCCGCGCATCAGGACAACGGAACCTGGGCCTCGAGCTCCGCTGTGACCGACGGCGAGCTCGTCATCGCCTCGTTCGAATCGCAGGGCATCTACGCCTACGACATGAGCGGAAAGCTGGTGTGGCAGAAAGACCTCGGCGACAAGCGCATGCGCAACGAGTTCGGCGAAGGCTCCACTCCCGCGCTGCACGGCCGGTATCTGATTGTCGTCTGGGATCACCAGGGGGAATCGTTCGTCGTCGCGCTCGACAAACGTACCGGCGACGAGATCTGGCGGATGAAGCGTGACGAGATCGACAGCTGGGCGACGCCGCTCGTCGTCGAACATGAGGGCCGCGCGCAGGTCGTAACCGCCGGGATGAACCGCCTTCGCAGCTACGACCTGGAAACCGGGAAGATCGTGTGGGAGAGCGCGGGCGTCACGATGAATCCGATTCCATCGCCCGTCGCGGCAGACGGCATGGTGTTCGTGACCAGCGGATTCCGCGGCAACAGCCTGAAGGCGATCCGTCTCGGGGACGCCAAGGGAGAGGTGACCGGATCGCCAGCGCTCGCCTGGAGCCTCGATCGCGATACCCCGTACGTGCCGTCGCCGCTGCTGTATCGCGGCGTACTTTACATTCTCAAGACGAATTCAGGAGTCCTGTCAGCCTTCGACGCCAAGACCGGCACGCCGAGATATCAGGTGCAACGGATCGAGGGGGTGCCCAATGTGTTCGCGTCGCCGGTCGGCGCCGCCGGTCGCGTCTACGTGGTCGGTCGTGAGGGGACCACGGCGGTGCTCAAGGATGGACCGTCGTTCGAGATGATCGGAACCAACACGCTCGACGATCATTTCGACGCATCGCCCGCGCTGGTCGATCGCGAGATGTTCCTGCGGGGAACGAAGTATCTGTATTGCCTCGCGCACTGACGGTCCGCCGATCGGACCGTCAGCGTTGGACGGGGATCAATCGCGATCCTGGTAATCCTCGGACGAGGCGGGGTCGAGCTCCCAGCGATGGCGATCGCGTTCGGCGATCTTATCCGCCGCCTTGAGCTCCTCGTTGTCCTGATACTCGACGCCAAGGGCCTTGCCGATGTCGTCCACGCGATCCTGATCCGGCGTCGGATTGTCGCCGCCGGGCGCCTCGTCGCCAACTGAATAGGCATCTTCCCAATCCGCATCGACGTCGCCAGCGGTCAACTCCGGGCTCACCTCGGTATGTTCGCGGCGGCTCTCCTGGAGCTC
>DATAEK010000284.1:0-8595 GCA_036258055.1 Vicinamibacterales bacterium | reverse complement strand
ACCAGCGCCAGCAGTCGCTCGAACGTCTCGAGCGAAATGAAATGCCCGGCCGGGATGATCAGCGTCTTGTACGAGCCGCCCCCGCTCGTAATGAGCCGGCTTCCTTCGACGCGCAGACTCTCCAGCTGCCGGTCGGAGATGTAGTCGTAGGTGAAACCGCGACGCTCGAGGAGGTCGGCCGCGAACTCGAACGCCGTTCCCTCAGCCGCCGGATTGGCGCCGCCGAAGTGCCGCAAGCGCGACTGCCCCTGCCTCGTGAGCTCGTCGTAGAACGGGTAGTACAGCAGCACGTCCTGATCCGGCACGCCGGCCTGGAGGAACGACTGCACGCGCGTGACGTACTGATTGAGGGCGCCGAAATCCCGCCACCAGGGATTGCGCGAATTGAACTCGACCGACGCGTAGAACAGCCACCCGGGCCAGGGATCGTCCGGCGGCGAGTAGGCCGTGCCGTGATACACGATGTGATTGACGCCGGCGACGAAGAAGCGATCGACCGCGACGCGCACGTCGGCGAGCGTCGAACGGAAGTGTTCGCCAAGCCACGTCGCGGTTTCCGCGGAAACCAGCCGACGTCCGGTGACGTGTGCTGCGGAGGTCGCCCAGCGCGCTCGAGGAATCTCTGTGCCTTCGGTCTCCGGAATCACAGCGAGGGCGTAGAGGTCGAGAAGATTGCCGGGAGCGCCGTGCGCCTGATTTCGAACGATCGCGCCGCGGCGGTGCGCCCAGTCGCGCCACTCGCTCGTGAACGCGTCCCGCAGCAGATCCGCAATCGTCATCCGATAATCGGCGAGCACACGAGTGCCGTCAGGCGACGAGCCGGTCCCGAGGAGGGCGGGCAAGTGACGCCGCAGGTCGTATCCACGCCGCGTCTGGAACTCTTCGAAGAACGCCTGCGTCCAGTCCGACTCCCCCGCCGCGTCGTCCATTTCGTACGAATCGTTGAAGAAAGCGCGAAGCCCCTCGAGCCGATGCGTCGCGAACGCCCGGTCGAATCGTTCGAGGTAGTGGTCGAGGGCATCGCGTGAGAAGTGATTGACGACGTTGCCTTCGCCACCGGGCGCGGCGCGCTCGACCATCTTGCCGTGCCAGCCGAGGAAGATGCCGTAGAGCGTCCATTTGCCGGCAGGCGCGGTCCACTCGAGCGTACCGCTCGCACTGACGCGAGAGGTGAGATCGACGGGTTCGCCTTGCACGGGGTAGGCGACGAGCGCGACGAGCGGCATCGGCTTGGGATACCGCACCTGCTCGAGGGCGAGCTGCTGCAGATTTGGATTCGCTTCGACGGGCTCGAGGACGTCGGCGATCGAGAGCGAGCGCGCGATTGGTCGCGTCAACGGCTGCGCGCGAGTGCCTCGAGGCGCGGCTTCATCTTTGGAGACCTCGAGCACCTCGTAGATCTGATTGCCGATCGCGCGGAGGAATGCCGGCTGATCGAGCCGGATGGACTCAGCGAGCCGCGCGCCGCCCTCGAGCGTCCAGGTACGGAAGGCGAGCGTGCGGCAGGCGTCGCGGTCGCCAACCCAGGGGCCGCCGAACGGCCAGCCCGTGCCCGTCGCCATGTCCACCCCGAGATCGAGGCGACTCGCTTCGGCAAGCGTGTGTTCGAGGAGCGCGACCCAGGCCTCCGACAAGTAGGGAACGAACCGCGTCTCCGATCCCGCGACACCGTAGATCGGCGTGATCTCCACGCCACCGATCCCTGCCTGTTTGAGCGACGCGAGGTCCGCCGACAGCCCAGCACGATCGACCGCGCTGCCCATCCACCACCACCGGCTCCACGGCCTGGTTTCGCGGGTGATTGCGGGCCAGTCCGGCGCGGCAGCCGTGCTTGACGCAAGCGTGGAGGTATCGACGATCGCCAATGCGACCGACACTGCGGCGCCCGCCAGCGCGAGAGCTGCCCGCGACACATCGCGACAAAGAGGCCAGGCCATACGGCTCGCTCAGAGGCGCGGAACGGCGAGCCCGCCGTCGACGTGAATGACGCTGCCGGTGGCGTACGGAATGTCCCCGCGAACCAGCGTCGCCACCGCGCGGCCGACGTCGTCGATGGTGCCCCACCGAGCCTCGGGAATCAGCCCCTCGGCGATGCGTTTGTCGTACGCGTCGCGGACGCTCGCGGTCATATCCGTCGCGATGATGCCGGGGCGCACATCGAAAACCGGAATGCCTGACTCGGCCAATCGAGCCGCGAAGAGTTTTGCCGCCATCGCGAGGCCCGCTTTGCTCACGCAGTAGTCTCCGCGCATGGGTGATGCCATCTCCGCGGAGACCGAGGTCACGAAGACGATCGACGCAGGAAAGTCCGGCTCTCGTTGACGCTGCTCGACCATGTCGCGGGCAATTGCCTGGGTGAGGAAGTAGGGGCCCTGGAGGTTCGTGCGGACGAGCTCCTCGAAGCTCTCTTCTGTCGCCGCCAGGATGTCCGAACGCACGCGCGGCGCACGCCCGGCGTTGTTGACGAGCGCGTTCACCGTGCCGTGCATCGAGCGCACGTGATGAACGAGCGCTGCCCGCGCAGTCGCGCTGGACACGTCGGCGGAGACGTACGACACCGACGTGCCGAGCGCAGCGATCTCGCCGAGGACCGGGCGCACGTCGCCGGGCGGGCGCAGGCCGCTGATGACGAGATTCCATCCGCCACGAGCGAGCGCGCGCGCAACGCCGAGGCCGATGCCACGCGTGCCGCCGGTCACGAGCGCGACGGGCCGGTCGCGGCCGGATCTCGCCTCAGTCATGTCCGCTCGATTCCGAAGAACGCGAGGTAGGGATCGCCCGCGGCGAGACGCTTCACGTACAACGCCGCCTCGCGCAGGTGATAGTCGCCCCACTGGCTCGACTCGCCGCGCGGAATGTGCGCGCCGGCTGGGACGTGATCCCAGCCGTTCGGCCAGTGATACACCGAATGGAGCAACAGTCCCTGATGCTGTGGGTCGCGGCTCACGTAGGGACCGCTTTCATCGATCAGCGTGTCCAGCACGCGCAGGCCGGCCTGTTCGTAGCGCGAGCCATCCTGACCCCGATCGGCGAGGATGCGGCCGAGACGCAGCAGGCCCTGCGCGCCGATCGCCGCCGCGGAACTATCCACCGGCTCGCGATCGTTGAACGGATCCGACGGACGGCTGCCCCAATCGCCGAGCGTGACCAGCCCTGGCGCCCCGGTGTCCCAGTAGGGCACGCCATCCGCGCAGGCCGCGTGGTCCATGTAGAAGTCGCAGGTCGCCCGCGCCGCGTCGAGCATCCACTCGATCGCATTGGGGTCGCCCGCCGCCTTCAACGACGCCGGCGGCAGCGTCGCGAGGAACTCGATCTGTTCGGCGAAGCCGAGCATCGCCCACGCGAGCCCACGGGTCCACGTCGTGAACGGCGAATACCCCTGCTGCGTGCTCGGCCCGCGATAGGTACCGTTGGCGGCGTTGAAGAGACTCTCGTGCGCGACGCGGCCGCGCACGTCGAAGTGATCGCGGGCGGCGCCGTAGTACACGTTGTAGCGCGCCGTCGCGCGTGCGTGCTGCAGCAGCCGCGTGAGCAGGTCGATTTGCGCGTCCTGTTCTTCGATGAGGCGGTGACCGAGCCGATACGCGAGCGCCAGCGCGCGCAGCGATCGGATCGTGTCGACGAACAGCGAGTGTGCGCCGTTGAACGAGTAGATGAAGCCGCCGTCCGGCAATCGCGTCCAGCGGCGAGCCTGGATCGCACCGCTCACACGAAGCGCCAGCTCGTAGGTCCGCACTTCCCACTCGCAGGTTTCGACGCGGCGTTCGCGTGCCAGCCGCCAGAGCGCCCCGTACGTACTGACGTTGTTGAACCCATGATCGTGGACGCCCACGTGGGTCAGGTGCGGCGCCATCCGCGACATCGTGCGTTCGCGTCCCAGCTCGAGGAAGCTGCGGTCACCCGTGGCGTCGAACTGCAGCAGCGCCGATCCGTATTGGAACCCTTCGGTCCACTCGGTCCAACCCCTGGTTGTGTACCGTCCTGCGACCGTGAAAACCGGGGCGCCGGCGCTGGCGGACCAGCTTCGCTCGAGGTCCTGAATCTTGCCCGCGGACAACTCGAAGAGCTGGTGGATCCGGGCGGCGAGATCGCCGGGAGTACGAATCCGATCGATCTGGATCATCGGTGATGGCGCGTCGCTAGAAACGCCACGGTCGCGCAGCGCGAGCGCAGCGAAGGGTTTGCGAGACGGCATATCATATATGATTTGTTGACATCGACCGTGTGGCATCGTACGCTCCCACGGCGAGACCGCACTTCGATGAATCCTGACTCGGCCCTTCGACCCGGCCTCGGCAACCTGAGCCCCGCGGCGACGCGCGAGAGCCAGGGCGTACTCCGGCGCGACCGGCCGGGCACCACGCCGGCCTCCGGCCACCTGACCAAACAACAGTTCGTTTACACGACACTCCGCAATTCAATAATCCGTTGTGAGCTCGCGCCAGGGTCCCGGCTGGTTATCGACGACATCGCACAACGGCTGCGCGTCAGCATCATTCCCGTGCGGGAAGCGCTCCGGCTGCTCCAATCTGAAGGATTGGTCGTCAGCGTCGCTCACGTGGGCGCGACGGTCGCTCCCGTTTCGCGCACGTCGATTGCCGACGTCTTCACGACGATGGAAGGGCTGGAGCTGGTGGCGACGCGCGAAGCGGCGCAGAAAGCAGGGCCGTCCGACGTCGAGGTGCTCGCCGAGCTCGTTGGCGAAATGGACCGTGCGCTCGACGCCGGTTCGCCGCAGCGCTGGGCGGAGCTCAATACGCGCTTTCATCTATCGATCAGTCGTCTCGCCGATCTGTCGCTTCTTCAGGAGATGATCCAGCGGGTGTTCGACTACTGGGATCGCGTCCGCCGCTACTACTTCCGGGACGTGCTGATCCACCGCACGCGGATCGCACAGGCCGAGCACCACATCCTCCTGGATCAGATCGCCCGTCGCGATCTCGTGCACATCGAGCAGACCGTGCGCCAGCACAACCAGGGCGCACTCGCCGCGTACGTGTCGTATCTCGAGGCGCGCGACGTGGACCAAGGGGAGCCCGAAGCGTGACCAATGGCCCATACGTGCGCGTGGCCACACTCAAAACGGCCAGCGCGTTCAGGGCCCACCTCGCTGAACGCGGCATCGATCTCGACTTCGATGAAGAGCTGACCCCGCCGGAGCATTCCCCCCTCGCGCAATCGCTCGACGTGGCCGGCGTTCGAGTCGGCAACCGGTTCTGCGTCCTGCCGATGGAGGGTTGGGACGGCACAGCTGATGGCTTGCCGAGCGATCTGACCCGCCGGCGCTGGCGCCGCTTCGGCGAAAGTGGCGCGAAGCTCATTTGGGGCGGCGAGGCTGTCGCGGTTCGACACGACGGGCGCGCGAATCCGAACCAGCTGCTCCTGTCCGCCGCGACCCAGAGCGCTCTCGCGTCAATGCGTGACGAGCTGGTCGCCGCGCATCGCGACCGCTTTGGCGCAAACGCCGATCGCGATCTCTACCTTGGACTCCAGCTGACGCACTCCGGACGCTTCTCGCGCCCGAATGTGTGGAATCGCCCCGAACCGCTCGCCGCGGATTCGAACCCGTTGCTCGATCGGCGCTTCCCCGCCGGCGTCCAAGTCCTCGCGGATGACGAAATCGATCGCCTCGTCGACAACTTCATCGTCGCCGCGAAGCGCGCCTTCGACATCGGCTTCCAGTTCGTGGATATCAAGCATTGTCATGGGTACTTCGGCCACGAGCTCCTTGGCGCGCGAGGTCGGACTGGACGATACGGCGGCAGCCTCGAGAACCGTACGCGGTTCCTGTTCAGCGTGATGCAGGGCATTCGGGCTGAGGTGCCAGCGCTGGGCATCGGCGTACGCGTGTCGGTCATCGACAGCGTGCCGTACCGCAAGGATTCGTCCGGGACCGGCGTGCCCGAGACGTGCGCGCGGCACTATCAGCAGGGGTTCGGCATTCTCGACGGCGACGACGTGCCTGCCGCGCTGGAGGACAGCCGATCGCTGTTGCGGCTCTTTCAGTCGTGGGATCTCAAGTGGATCTGTGTGACAGCAGGAAGCCCGTACTACTGTCCGCACGTCGTGCGGCCGGCACTCTTCCCCCCGGTCGACGGATACGATCCGCCCGAGGATCCGCTTGTGGGCGTCGCGCGGCAGGTCCGCGCGACGGCAGCGCTGAAGAAGGAATTCCCGGACATTGCGTTCGTTGGATCGGGCTACACCTACCTGCAGGAGTGGCTGCCGCACGTGGCTCAGCGGACGGTGCGGCAGGGCATGACGGACTTCGTCGGTCTTGGACGCATGATGCTGTCCTATCCCGATCTGCCGGCAGATGTCCTGGCCGGCCGCCCGCTCAAGCGGAAGTCGTTCTGTCGCACGTTCAGCGACTGCACCACCGGTCCGCGCGTCGGGCTCGTCTCGGGCTGCTATCCTCTCGACTCCACGTACACCCAACATCCCCATCACGCGCAACTGAAGGATGTGAAGGCGCCGGCGCGGACGTGACGTCATGACCGGCCGCGACGTGCGATACGATCAGGCGTTCGCCGTCCTCACCGCGTTTCTCGCGCTCTTCGCGATCGTCGGCTTTGCTCTCTACGGGCTGCCCCGCTTCTACCCTTACTTCGTTCAGGAGCTCGGGTGGAGCCGCGCGCAGGTCACATCGGGCAACGCCTACAGCAAGATCGGCGTCGCGCTCGCGTTCGGATTCCTCGCCGGACGGCTAGTGGATCGCTTCGGCCCCCGCCGGCTGATGCTCGTCGGTATCCTGCTGGCCGGCGGCGCGCTCGTCGGACTCTCCTACGCGACGTCACTCGGCGCGTTCTATCTCTTCTACACCTTCAACGCTCTGGGATACGTCTTCGGCGGACCGCTGCCGAATCAGGTACTGCTGTCGCGTTGGTTCGATCGCGGCCGCGGCAAGGCGATGGGGATCGCGTATCTCGGCATCGGTGTCGGAGGTGCGCTGGTGCCGCTCGTCGCCTTCGCGCTGACGCAGGCGTACGGCTGGCGCCTCGCGTTGCGCGTGCTCGGCCTGTTGATGATTGCCGTCGCGTTTCCCGCCGCGTGCTTCGTGCGCGAACCGGCAGCCGCAGTCGCCACTCGAGCACGCACGACCGCCGTCTCACTCCGCGACGTCCTGACGCGAGCGCCCTTCTACCTCCTGATGATCGGCAGCACCGCGTCCATCGGCGCCGTCGGCGGGACAATCCAGAATCTCGCGCTGTATCTGAGCCTGGATCGCAAGCTCGCGCAGGTTCAGATCGACACGACGCTCTCGACGATTCTGATCGGCAGCCTGGTGGGACGGCTGGTCATGGGCTGGCTGGCCGATCGCTGGCCGAAGAAATACGTGATGCTGCTGATCTACGTGATCGTCGCCCTGTCGATCCCGCTGCTCGTGCATGCGCCGACACCCGGCACGATCCGGATTTGTGCTTTCCTCTTCGGCATCGGCCTGGGCGGTGACTACATGATCATCCCGCTCATGGCTGCCGAACTGTATGGGGTCGCGATCCTCGGTCGCGTGATGGGCGTGGTTCTGACTACCGACAGTGTTGCGGAAGCGTTCGTGCCGATGCTCGTCGCGTCGATGCGCGATCGGTCGGGCACCTACGACGGCGGGGTAATGGTCCTGGTGGTCCTCGCAGCAATCGGCGCCGCGGCAGTGGCGTTTCTCCCCCGCGGCGATCGTGTCGTATCTCCCAAAAACGCGCCGACGTTGTAGCGTCCGGCGTTGGCCGGACCGCGCGGTCCGGCTTCACGCGGACTGACGCTTACCGTCGCCCGCCGACAACGCCGACCTTGGCTACCTGGGGCCGCTCCGTCGTCACCTGCGGACGCGTAGGATGGGCAAGACTTCCGAGCGGCGGACGCTGCATCCGCTGCGCGTCCTGCTGCGCCTCGGCGCGATTCAACGTCAGCGAGGCTTTCGCCGACTGGTTGTTCACCGTGGTCGTCCGCTTCATCGTGGTGGACGGCATGACCACCATGCGGGTCGCCGTGATCTGCGAACGGACCGGGGCCGCGTGGACGCGTGGCGCGCTGACCTGCGCGCTCGCGGATGACGCGACGAGGAGAGCCAGGATTCCGGCGCCGACGATTCGGACGATGTGCCGCGTGACCATGCTCACCCCAGCTGCAAACCCGGCTCCCGAAAACTCGTCACGCTAAGCTATTGTGATTAGGCACTTTATTCGTGAGCGTCGGCGGGAATGGCTGGCTGAGGCCAGAAACAAGTCTCCGGTCGGTGTGTCTCCGTGCGCCTCAAAGTGACATAGAGCACCTTTGCCCTTTACCCTTTACGCTTTACCCTTTGCCATTTGCCAGTTGCCATCCGCCCGAAGGGCGGTTAAGGCGCGGTGTACGCGGTCTTGACGATCGTATAGAACTCCTTCGCGTAACTTCCCTGCTCGCGCGGCCCGTAGCTCGACTTCTTCCTTCCGCCGAAGGGCACGTGATAGTCGAGCCCTGCGGTCGGCAGGTTCACCATCACGAGGCCGCTCTCGGAATGCCGCTTGAAGTGACTGGCGTGTTTCAGCGACGAGGTCACGATTCCTGCCGAGAGGCCGAACGGCGTCGCGTTGGCGACCGAGAGTGCTTCGTCGTAGT
>DATAEK010000381.1:0-5240 GCA_036258055.1 Vicinamibacterales bacterium | reverse complement strand
TCAGACGTCGGCGACGGGTGCGCCCGCCCGTTTGTGTTCGGTTGCGCGGATCATGCGTTCCAGCCGGAGCGCCAGCGCCGGCGCCACCACTTCCGGTCCCTGCGTGAGGTACTTCTCCAGGTCCGCATAGCTGAACCCCATCTCGTCTTCGTCGGTCTGACCGACCCAGAGTCCGGCGCTCGGCGGCTTCTCGATGATCGGTTTCGGGACTCCGAGCTCGCGGGCCATCGCCCGGACATCGCTCTTGAGCAGGTTGCCGATCGGCAGCAGATCGACGCCGCCGTCGCCGTACTTCGTGAAGTACCCGATGGTCAGCTCGCTGCGGTTCCCCGTGCCGGCGACCAGATAGTTCAGCGAGTTCGCCACGAAATAGAGCGTCGTCATCCGCAGGCGCGGCTTGACGTTGGCGATAGGCACCCGGGCCTTGATGTCGGTCCCGTCGGTGGCCGGTTCCGGCGCGTTCTCGGGCGGGAGCTGTCCGAGCGCGGTCCGTAGATCGCCGACCAGCCGATCGTAAGCGCCTTCGAGATCCACGCGGATGGCGGGAATCGCGAAGTGATCAGCGAGCAGCCGCGCGTCCTGCTCGTCGTGCGGGTCGCTGTGGCACGGCATGATCACACCGACCACGCGTCCCGGCGCCGCGATCTGGCACAGGCGCGCGACGATCGCCGAATCGACGCCGCCGCTGAGACCGACGACGAACCCGCGGGCGCCCGCTTCCGTCGCCCGATGTTGAAGCCACTCCGCAATCTGCTGCACACGTGTTGCCATATCGCTGACTATACTATCGCGCCTCTCACACCGGGGCTGCGCGATGGGGAGTCCGGCGGGGCGAAGCGCTCCGGTCAGGACTGAACCGGGGATCGCTCGACCACACGCAGGAAGGCGTCGCCGATCGTGGGATCGAACTGACGGCCGCGCTGGCGATCGATTTCGGCAATTGCGTCGGTGATCGGCCACGCGGCTTTGTACGGCCGCTTCTGCGTCAGCGCATCGAAGACGTCGGCGACGGCGACGATGCGGCCGGCGAGCGGGATGGACTCGCGCACCATGCCTTCGTAGCCGTTGCCGTCCCAGGACTCGTGGTGCGTGAACGCGATCTCTTCCGCGAGCTGCAGCAGACTGAAGTGGCTGCCCGACAGGATGCGGGCGCCGATCGTGGTGTGCGTCTTCACCAGCGTGAACTCGTCGTCGGTCAGCTTTCCGAGCTTGAGCAGGATCGAGTCGGGGATGCCAATCTTCCCGACGTCGTGAAGCGGGGCCGCGCGGCGAATGAGTGAGACCTGCGTATCCGGCAGGCCGATCTCGCGAGCGATGACGGCGGCCATCTGCCCGACGCGCTCGGTGTGCTGGCCGGTATTGTCGTCGCGGAACTCCGCCGCCCGCGCCAGCCGTTCGATGATCTCGATCTGCGCCGACTCGAGCTCGAGCGTGCGTTCCGCGACCTTGGCCTCGAGCACCTGGTTCTGGCTCTGAATCTGGAGGTACAGGAACCGGGTTTCGAGCAGCGTGCGGATCCGGAGCAGGACCTCGTCCGAGTGGAAGGGCTTGTTCACGAAGTCCTTCGCGCCCCTGGAGAGCGCCTCGCGTCTGGCTTCGGGCGTCATGTCGCCGGTCAGCATCAGGATCGGAAGGTAGCTGGCGTCCGCCAGCTGGTTCAGGTTGTCCATGACCGCCAGGCCGTCCATGTGCGGCATGTGCAGGTCGAGCAGGATCAGGTCTGGCTGGTGCCTGACGAACAGATCCGAGGCCTCGCGCGGATCGCAGGTGCTGTCGATGCGGGAGAAGCCCGCGCGCTCGAGGACCCGCCTGAGCAGGTCCACGTTCGCGGCCTCATCGTCCACGATGAGGATCCGCGCCTGCCTGAAGGTCCGCGAGAGGGCTGCGGATATGTTGGTCATCCCACGTTCGAAAGGTCAGCGTTGGCGATGGCTTCGGCGGCCGGAGAGTCGGGCCACACGACGGCCGGTGCCGCCGTGTACGACGCGTGTGCCAGCGCACCCTGGAAGAACGCCGTTTCCGAGGCGTAGAAGAGCAGCTTCACGTAGTGCCGGCCAAGGATATACAACTCGCCGAGCCCCAGCACGAGCCACATCGAAAGTCCCGAGCCGGGCGCGCCCGGCGCAGCCACAGCGTAAATCAGCACCAGCACGAGAAAGATGAGTGCGTTCGCAAGGTACAGCAGCACCGTCCCCGGCTGCCGGCGGACGAACCGGAGACCGGCCGTGAGCGCCGCGAGCGCGCTGCGCCGGTCCTCGACGACCAGCCGGATCCTCGCGTAGTCGAAGATCAGGTTCGTCAGCAGCAGCAGCGCGCCGAAGAAAAGGTAACAGGCAACCCTGATCACGAACGCCGCCCGTTCGACCGTGAGATCCCGGGTGAGCCTTTCGTACAGGGTTTCGAAGATGAACGGATGCACCCATACAAACAACAAATCGTAGACCACGAATGCAACGATTCCGAGACGAAGGAACCGCCAGAAGTGCACGCCGCACGCGGCGAAGAATCCCTGGGCGCGGGTCGGCCGTCCGCGCGCGTAGCGGTCGAGCACCCCGCCCGAGAGAAACGACCAGAGGACCAGCCACGCGGTGGTGGCCCCGGCAATGGTCGTGGCCAGGGGCTGATTGTCGAGAAGCCCGCTCAGATTGTCGAGCACGGCGCCGAAGCCGATGATCGACGGCACGAAGGTCGTGCCCAGGCCGCTCGCCTGCGCCGAGAATTCCTGCCACCAGTCGTAGTTGACCGATCCCGCCGCGCGTTCCGCCGCGAGGCTGTGGCCGAGGTGATCTTCGATCATGCCGCGCAGCGCGAACGACAGCGGCAGCGCGACCAGCAGCGTCAGCGCGAACATGCCGCACAGAATCGCGGGCGCGCCGTTGACCCGCCGGATCCCCTCCCGAAGCGCGGCGCCGACGCTGTTCGTCAAACGAAAAACCCGTAGGTGAGCAGGTGATCCTGCAGCCAGATCAGCCACGCGAGCGACCACTTGCGCGCAGCCGCGTGCGCGGTATCGGTCGTGAGCACCGCGGAGTTGTTGGTGTAGTTGACGTCGAGCAGGAGCACCCGATCCGGATCGACCTGCACCGATCGGGCGCGGACTGGCCTTTCGATCTCGAACAGCTTCCACCGATCGCGCCCGTCCCACTGCCAGCGGACGTCCTCGCCGTTCTCGAACACTACCCGAATGTCCACCGGGAAGATGGCTTCGCCGTAGCGCCGCGCCACGACCGTCGTGCGGTAGGGGCCGGACGTGGACTCCGAGCTCACGAACCGGCGCTGACCGCCGTCGCCGGAGTAGCCCAGCGCCGGCGCGCGCTCGCTGGTGAAGGTGTCGACGCCGTAGTCGAAGACGTTCGAGCTCCGGTAGACCTGATCGAAGAACCAGGTCAGGTCGCGTCCGCTGATCTCGTTGGCCACCGCGAAGAAATCCTCCGGCTTCGGATGCTTGAACGCCCAGCGCGAGAAGTAGACGTTCAGGATCTTCTGCAGCGTGTCCCACCCGAGCAGCCGCTCGAGCGTGTGCAGCCAGAGCGCGGTCTTGTTGTAGGTGATGGCCCCGGCGCTGCCCGGCCAGTACCGCCAGGAGGGCGTGTCCTCCGCATCGGAGCGGGCCGCCGCCCGATACCCGCTCAACCGGTTGCCGTCGACGGCACGGGTCAGCGGCACGTCGCCGAACACCCACGGCACGAAGCCGCCGAAGTAGCGCTTCGAGAGGTAGTTTGGCTCGAACACCTGCTCGATCGTACGCGCGGTCGAGAAGGTATTGAACCCTTCGTCCATCCACGCCCGCTCGAACTCGTTGCTGGCGACGATGCCGTACCAGAATTGATGGCCGGCTTCGTGGACCGTGACCCCTTCCGGCGTGGTGACGCCGCGTGGCGCCAGCCAGCGCGTGCCCGCGGTGAAGAGCGTCGGGTACTCCATGCCGCCGGCACCGCTCTGCCAGGCGGGATCGATCACCGTGATGTAGCCGTAGGGGTAAGCGCCGAACCACTCGCCGTAGTAGCGGAGCGCCGCGCGCGTGGCGTTGAAGTGCCGCTCGGCCTGACCCACGTGCTCGGGCTGCAGCAGCAGCCGGATCGCCACCGGCGGGAGCCTCGGGTGCTCGAACGTCGCGGTCCGCTCGACGTAGTCCGGGCTCGTGGTCCAGGCGAAATCGTGCACGTCCTCAGCGTAGTACTGGTGCGTCGTCGTTCCGTCCGCCTCGTCGCGCCGGCTGCGCTCCTGGCCGGTGGCGCCGACGATCCATCCCCGGGGCACCGTCAGCCGGACGTCGTAGACGCCGAAGTCCGAGAAGAACTCCGTCGCGGCATGGAACTGGTGGCAGTTCCACCCGTCGTCTTCGAGCACGCCGATTTTCGGGAACCACTGCGCGACGAAGTAGTACTGGCCGATGGTGCCGGTGCGGGCGAACGTCCGCGGCACGCGCGAGGACCACGCAATCTGCACGTTGATCGTCTGTCCCGGGGCGACCGGGGCATCCAGCGGAATCTCCGCCACCGTCCGATCGTCGGCGTTGCTGTCGTCGGGCGCGATGAACCGGAGGCGCGAGGTGAGATCGGTCGGCGTCCCGCCGGCGCCGATCAGCCGCACGCTGGTGAGGTCGATCCAGCCCCAGTCCCGTTCGGGTCGCTCGTCAGCCGAGGTGTCGCCCGACAGGCGGCGTTCGCGCAGCCACGTCGAGGCGGTATTGCGCCAGGCGTTGTAGTAGAGGTGAAAGCGCAGCGAGGTGGCGGGCACCGACGACGGGTTGCGCCAGGTGAGGAGCTCGTCCCCCTGCAGCGTCCGGCTGGCCGGATCCAATCGGGCCGAGATCGCGTAGCTGGCATTCCGCGGCGATCGGGGGGCGGCCGCCTGCGTGGACGCGACCGATCCGGGCGGCTGCGCTCCCGGCCCGGCGCCGGCGAGCGCCACGAGGGCCGCAATCGCCACCGTTCGCGCGAGCACGCGCCCATCCTACACCAACTAAACCGGGGGGCTTCGCCCGCCAGACCCCCCATCCCACCCCACCGCGCAAAGTCCGCGCGGTGGGGGCCCCGGCTCGCCGTCGCTCGCGGGGACCCCTTCGCCCCGCTCCGCTCCTGCGGAGCGCGCCTGCTGCGATCGACTCGGTGCGACGGGTATAATCCACGGATCGTTCTCATACTTCAGGAGCATCCATGGCAGCAGGTTCAGGACCTATCAAGGTGATGCACGTCGGCCTCGGGCCGATCGGCATCGGCGTCGTCAAACAGGTGGCG
>DATAEK010000268.1:0-2585 GCA_036258055.1 Vicinamibacterales bacterium | reverse complement strand
GCTACGGCACCCTCGCGGACTTCGATCGCTTCATCGAGGAAGCGCACCAGCGGAACATCCGCATCATCACGGAGCTCGTGATCAACCACACGTCGGACCAACATCCGTGGTTCCAGGCCGCGCGCCGCGCGCCCGCCGGTTCTCCGGAACGTGACTTCTACGTCTGGAGCGAGACCAACCAGAAATACCAGGGCGTCAGGATCATCTTCACCGACACCGAGAAATCGAACTGGAGCTGGGACGACACGGCAAAGGCGTACTACTGGCACCGGTTCTTCCATCACCAGCCGGATCTGAACTTCGACAACCCTCAAGTGCTGAGTGCGGTGATCCGCGTGATGAAGTTCTGGCTCGATCGGGGGGTTGATGGGTTGCGGCTCGACGCCGTTCCCTATCTCATCGAGCGCGAGGGAACGATCTGCGAAAACCTCGAAGAGACGCATGCCGTCCTGCGGATCATCCGCCGCGAGCTCGAAGACCGCTACCCCGATCGCATGCTCCTGGCCGAAGCCAATCAGTGGCCGGCCGACGTGCGGCCGTACTTCGGCGAGGGTGATGAGTGCCACATGGCGTTCCACTTCCCGCTGATGCCGCGCATGTTCATGGCGATTCGACAGGAGGATCGGCATCCGATCGTCGAGATCCTGCGCCAGACGCCGGAGATCCCGGATAACTGCCAGTGGGGACTCTTCCTGCGGAATCACGACGAGCTCACGCTCGAGATGGTGACCGACGAAGAGCGCGACTACATGTATCAGACCTACGCCGCCGATCCGCAGATGCGGATCAACGTCGGCATCCGCCGCCGCCTGGCGCCGCTGCTCGAGAACAGCCGCCGTCGGATCGAGCTGATGAACAGTCTGCTCTTCTCGCTGCCTGGCACGCCGGTCATCTACTACGGCGACGAGATCGGCATGGGCGACAACATCTATCTCGGCGATCGTCACGGGGTACGCACGCCGATGCAGTGGACCGGCGATCGCAACGGCGGCTTCTCCCGCGCTGATCCGGCACGACTGTTCGCGCCGCAGATCATGGATCCGGTCTACGGGTTTCAGGCCGTCAACGTGGAGGCGCAGGAGCGTTCGGCCTTTTCACTGCTCAACTGGATGAAGCGGATGATCGCGCTGCGCAAGCAGTACCAGGTCTTCGGCCGCGGCACGATCGAGTTCCTGCACCCACAGAACCGCAAGGTGCTGATTTACGTCCGGCGCTTTCAGGACGACACGATCCTGTGTATCGCGAACCTGTCGCGCTCAGTGCAGCCGGTGGAGCTCGATCTCGCGCGATTCAAGGGGTTGATTCCGATCGAAATGCTCGGCCTCACCGAATTCCCCCGCATCGGCGATCTCCCGTATTTCCTGACGCTCAGCCCCTACTCGTTCTTCTGGTTCCGGTTGCAGGCCGCGGCGTCGCCGATCGCGGCGCGCATCGCGCCCGAATTGTCGTCCGAGGTTCCTCACGCGCCGGGTCTGCTCGTCGGCGCGGCCTGGGAAACGCTGCTCGAAGGCAACGTCCGCACCCTCATCGAGCGCGACCTGCTGTTGCCGTTCCTCCAACGTCAGCGCTGGTTCGGCGCGAAAGGGCGCCCCGCGCGCGCCGCGCGCTTCGTAGACTGGGGGGTGCTGCGCAAAGGATCGAATCCGCTCTTCATGACACTCGTGGAGGTCGAGTTCGAGGACGGCGGACGCGATCAGTACTTCCTGCCGCTCGCCGTGTGCGGATCGGCCGAATCGTGCACTGTGACCGAACGCGCGCCGCACGCGGTCCTGGCCGGCATCACCGGCGCGCGGAAAGGCCTGCTGTTCGACGCGTGGATCGACGATGGCTTCGCTCGCACGCTGCTCGAAGTCTTCGACCGCGAGGAACAGGTCAAGACTCGGCGGGGCGCCTTCCGCGCGCGACAGACGACAGCGTATCGCGGGATCCGCGGCACGATTGACGATGCCGCGCGTGTTTCCCGGACCAGCGCCGAGCAGAGCAACACGTCGATCGTCTACGGCGACCGTCAGATCCTGAAGCTGTTCCGCAGGTTTCAGCCGGGCATCAACCCCGATTTCGAGGTCAGCCGTCATCTGACGGAGAAGATCGGCTGGAGCCGCGTCCCGGCGGTAACCGGCTCGATCGATTACGAACGTCCGGCGGAACCGTTGACGACGACGGCGATGATGCAGCGGCTCGTCGAGAGTCAGGGCGACGGGTGGACGCACGCGACCGACGAGCTCGGGAGCTTCTACGATCACATTCACGGCCGCAAGCTGCCGACCGATGGCGCGCCACGAGCCTTCCCCGATCTCGCCGCCGCCAAAACGCCGCCCCGCATCCACGAGGCGATTGGTGCCTACCTCGACACCGCCGCCTCGCTCGGCCGCCGGACGGGTGAGCTGCATCTCGCCCTGGCGATGGATTCGAGCGATCGGGCTTTTTCGCCGGAGCCTTTTGGGAAGCCAGATCTGGTGACGCTGAGCATCGAGACGATGGCCCAGGCGCAACGCGCATTGAAGGGGCTCGAAGCGGCGCTTTCTGACGGCGCACCCGTGCCCGATGGTGCGCCGGCGGGCACCGCACCGCGGATGCCACCAGAG
>DATAEK010000267.1:0-4997 GCA_036258055.1 Vicinamibacterales bacterium | reverse complement strand
ATGATCTGGCGCCGTTCCTCGCGCGTCAGCGGCGTGCGGTCGAGCACCAGCTGCTCGGTGACCGCGCGCGTCACGCGCTCGTTCAGGTCGCCCGTCGCCTCGCGCTTGAACAGCTCCGCACCCAGCGTCGCGATGCACGCGTGATGGATGCGGGTCTTCAGCTCCGCGTACGGGTCCTGGATCTTGGAGTCGGGCGCGGTCTCCTGGACGGCGGCGCCGCCCAGGAGCGCCTCGGCGGTCGCCGAGCTGGCTCCGTTCGAGGTTTTGAGGCGATCGTGGAGACCCATGACCTACGCCTTTGAGAAAGCCGGGATGATCCGACGCTTCCTGCCGGCCGCCTCCTCCTTCGCCGGCCGGAACATCTCCTTCGCCATCGACTTGATGGCGCGCGAGACATCGGCGGACTCCTCGGCGAGCACAACCGGGTTGCCCCGGTTGACCGCCAGCGGAACCGCGCGATCGGACGGCACTTCGAAGCGCACCTTCATCCCCAGCGCGCCCTCGACCTCGTTCGGCTTCATGCCGACCTTCGAGTTCGAGCGGTTGAGGACGATCTTGACGCGCGACTTCGGGAACGACAGAAGGTCGAGCGTCTGCAGTGCGAGGCGGAGGTTCTTGAGCGTCGGGACGTCGAGCGAGCAGAGAAGCAGCAGCTCATCCGTCCGGTCGAGCGTGGCCAGCATCGGGCCGTGGAAGAACGGGGACGTGTCGACGACGATGACGTCGAACGACTCCCGTGCGACCTCGAGCAGCCGGCCGAGCTTCGCCTCCGTGACGAGCTCCGCGTCCTCCGGGCGCAGCGGCGCAGGGAGCACCGCCAGCCCAGACGGATGCTTCGTGATGTAGCCCGCGAGCTTCTCGGTGTCCAGCTCGCCCGGGGCGACGACCAGGTCGTAGATCGTCTTCTCGGGCTCGACGCCCATCATGATCGCGGCGTCGCCGAACTGGAGATCGAGGTCGAGGAGCAGCGTCTTGCGCCCCTCGAACTTCGCGCAGGCCGTAGCGAGGTTTGTCGCCGTGACGGTCTTGCCCGTCCCGCCCTTCGGCGAGAACACCGTCACGATCTTCCCGTGTCGGCCGCCGCCGCCGTTCGAGTCGGCGTGCCGCCGGCCCGAGTGCGTCGACTTGCGGATCGCGAAGACGACGTTCTCGACCAGCTGCGGGAGCAGCAGGACGTCGGATACGTCCGCGTCCAGGGCCTGCTCGAGCAGCCCCGCCGAGCCGCTGGAAGCGACCAGCAGGATCGGCGCCGAGGTGTGCTGGCGGATCGAGTTGATCTCGTCGGCGGGGAAGGTCGTGCTGCGAGTTGCGTGCAGGACGGCCTGGAGATGCCCACCGGCGAGCGCGCTCGCGCCGCCGGCGACGTCGACGCTGGAGCCGATCAGCTCGATCTCAGGGTGGCTTGCGAGGGAGTCGCGCAGCTTGTCGAACCCTTCGCAGGATCCGGTCGCGTACAGCCGCACGCGCTCGCGCTGTGTGGTGTCAGTGCCGGACATCAGTGAGGCCTCCCGAAGTTCGCAGCCCACGCCGGCGGACGCCTACCGGGCCCGTCGAAGAGCATCAGGGCTGAGTCCATGTATGTGTTCGCGCTGTCCAGCGAGCCGTTCGGCGGCCGGAGCGCAAGATGCCACCCCTCGCCGTTGTCCACGCTGTTCTTCTGGATCCAGATCATCTTCTGCGCCTGCCAGTCCGTCATTCGCAGCTGGACGAAGGCGGACTGCTGGCTCGACGAGGTGACGGCGGAGCTGCCCGCACCCTGCTCGGCCGGCGTCAGCACGAGCAAGTCGCGAATCACGACGCGGCTGACGATTGCGGCGTCCGTTGAACCGGAGCCGGAGGGGTTACTGATCGGCCAGGTGGCGACGACATCGACGTGATCGCCGGCCTTGAGCGTGCCGGCCATCAGTTCGTGCTGGTCACCCTCGACCTGGTACGCGCGCTGCGTGCCCTTGATCTGCGCGCGGATGCCCTGCTCCTTCGGCGGAGAGAAGCGCCGCGTGCTGACCTGCTCGCCCTCGTACACGTCCTGCGTCGCGATGTATTGCGAGAGCTGCTCGGGGCTCGAGATCGCACCGGCGACGATGGCCTTCTTCGGCACCGTCACCTTCTTCAACATGTGCTGGTCGATCACTTCCGCGCCGCTCGTGCCTGCGGGGATGTCCTTGGCAGCGACGAACACCGGGACCTTGTCCTCGCCGTTCTGCACGTGGCGCTTGTAGTTGACGACGTAGACGCTCGTCAGGATGGCGGCCAAGGCAGCCAGCGCGACGGCGATGCCGATGTTCTTGACGCGGTAGTTCATAGTCCTTTCTCTTTCTTGTGAAGGGCCTGAGGACTTGAGCGGCTAACTATTCGATGAGCTGAATCGACTTGACGCCGAAGAAACTTGAGGGCACGCCGCCGGAGCCCGGTGAGTGCCTCGAGAGAATCCCCTCGGCGATGTACGTCGTGAAGTACCCGTGCAGCGTGGCGTTGTTGCCGTGCACGTCGTAGCCCGTCAGGTAGAACCCGATCCAGCCGATGATGTCGTACTGGGCGTTCTGCCCTCCGCCGTCGAGCGTCTTGAAGACGGGGAAGAGCAGGACAGTGTTCATGCGGTCATCGAGAGCGCTCTGGATGTTCAGCGAGGAGAACTTCGCGCCCGGGTCGGACTTGTACTTGCCGATGTCGAGGTACTTGTCGAAGCCGTGCAGGATCCACTCGGACTCGGTCGACGAACCGATCGTGCCGGACTCGCCGTCGAGGTTCAGCATCCCGAAGGCGCCGGGGGCGCCCATCGGGTCGTAGTCCATCGTCGTCGGGACGTTGAACTGCGGCGTGTGGTCGTTGTTGCAGTTCTGGATCAACGGGTGGTCGCAGTAGACGACCATCGGCGCGACGTGCAGAGCCGACGCCGGCGGGCCGACGCGCGCCGTCGCCTTCGCCGTGATGTCGGCGCCGGGAATGGCGATCACCTTGCTGAAGATGCCGGGGTCGTTCCTGCGACCGGTGACGGAGATGGTGTCGTTCGCCTGGTACTGCGACGTGATGACGATGTCCGCGGGGGCGACGTCGCCGCCGTTCTTGTTCGCGTAGCTCATCGCCTGCCCTTGTGCGGCCGACGAGTCGTCAGGGAGCTGCTGCGCGCCCGCGAGGGCGGCGGCATCCGCCGTTCCCTGCAGCCGGCGCTTGTCACGGAACCAGTTGCCGACGTCGAGCACCAAGGCCGCCATGCCCATGCACATCACCATCGCCACAGCGGCTAGGACGAACGCCTGGCCTCGCTCGGACTTCAAGCGCGCAAAGGTCATTCCACTCGCTCCTTCATGGTCGTGCTGAGGTTCCCGCTCGCGACGACCCAGCCCAGGAGGCTGATCGAATAGGGATACGTGGCGGTGACCGTGACGTCACTGCCGATGGACCAGGAGGAGGAGCAGTTGACGACGAAATCGGTGCCCGGGTTGTTCAGGTTCTGCCCCGCGGCATAGCCGGCCGACTGGCAGTCGCCCTGCGGGTTCCCGGACTCTCGCGACACCGCGCCCTTGCGCGCGGCCGCGCGCGCCGCATCGGTGAGCGTGACGTAGTTGTTGAATGCGACGCCGAACTGGGCGATCGCCAAGACGAGCACGACGAGGAGCGGGAGCACCAGCGCGAACTCCGTCATCGTCTGACCCCGTTCGTTCTTCAACTTGTTCGTCATGTGCGGCACGTGTCTCCGTCTTGGAAAAGTTCGCGGGGCCCCCGCCAAGGGGAGAGGGCCCCGCCTGATGCCTGGGCGGCTAGATGAACAGCCGCACCAGTCCTGTCAGTGCTGTGACAGCGCTTTCGCCCGACACCTTCGTGACCGCCAGGAGCGAAGTCCCGGAGAGCACGGAGAGAACCACCGTGTTGTCAGGTTTCGTCTGGGCAGCCTCGCGCGAGAGAAACGCGAGAACCCTTTCGATTTGCCTGCCGATGTGCTGCATCACGATGAAACTCCTTCGTGTCGGATCGTTTGCTGTCTGGCTTACAGGTAGCCCTTGACCGTGTTCAGAGCGTTGGCGATCGCGCCGGAGAGCGCGAGCAGCGCGGCCACGATGAGTGCCGTAATCACTGCGAGAACGACGCCGTACTCCGCCATCGTCTGACCTTCCTCGTTCGCGCCGAAGCGCACGCGGAAGTAAGTGACCATGTCCGAGAACGTCACGATTGATTCACCCCCTCCCGCGACTCGAGGGCGCTCAGCGCGCCGCTGACCAAAGGTGTGCTGACGGTGGATGAGGTGGAATCGACTGGAATTCGGGCGAACATGTGGAACACGCCGCTGCGTCCTTTCTCTCTGAGGCGCGCCGCTTCGCCTGTCCGGTCAATCTCGTCCGTTTCATCGTTTGGAAGTGGCCTTGCGCGCATCCCTCTCGTGGGTGATCCGTTTGCGACTTCACTTGAGTGAGGGAAACGAAGCGGGGCCCTTTCGGGCCCCTGCTTTCGTCAGCTCGTATGCGCTGCAGTTACAGATAGCCCCGGACTGTGTCCAGCGCGCTGGCGATCGCGCCCGAAAGCGCGAGCAGGGCAGCGACGATGAGAGCCGTGATCACTGCGAGGACGACGCCGTACTCGGCCATCGTCTGCCCTTCCTCGACGCCGAAGCGCGCGCGGAGATACGCAGCGAGATCCGTGAACGTCACGATGCTTTTCACCACCTTCATCGAACTCGGGGTCAATCCCTCGCTACATCGCCCCGCGCGCGCGAGGGCGCGTCCCTCACATGGGTGATCCGCGTCGACGTTCCCTGAGCTGAGGGAGGAGGTTTGCGCCCTCAGAACTCGATAGTGGGAGCACCGCAGGCGGCTGCGGAGGAATCAACAGGCCAATTCCGCGCCCCTCGTGGCGGCCAGGGGCTCGATCCAGAAGGAGCTAACGGCAATGCCACGATGGTTCACTCGCAATGACAACTGGGATTTCGGCGGCACGCCGTCTCCCGACGAGGCACAGGCCGGTGAGCCCAAGCGGAAGCGCCGGCTCGCCACGACCTTTGTCTT
>DATAEK010000261.1:0-19256 GCA_036258055.1 Vicinamibacterales bacterium | reverse complement strand
GCTCGCCGCTTCGATCGGTGTCAGTTTCGCCGTATCGCGCAGCCGGCGATGCTGGTGCGCGGGCGGCACGACCGCGCCAAGCGGCGGCACGAGCGCAGTGATGTTTGGGGCCGGAACTGGAATGACGCTCTTCGATGCGGGATCGAGCACGAGGGCCTCGGGAGCCACACGGCGATCGGCGTCGAAGCTCAATTGCAGCGCATCGATCCCGTGCGGTCGTTCGAAGTCGATCACCAGTGCCGGATGCGCTCGATCGGCGCGCGGCTCGGGTCCCCAATACGCCACGGAAGACGCCGGGGCCGGTCCGGGATCGAGTGTGAAGCGGAAGCCGACGCTGTCGGCAAGCGCTCGAATGTAGGCATAGTCGGTGCCGGACTGATGCGGGATTCGATCGGCCGGCGCCGGCGTTGACGGCACCGGCGGCGGCACCACGAGGGGCACGACACCGATCGCGCTGTACGCCGACAGCAGCAACGTGACCCGAGCCTGAAGCGGCATCGCCGAGAACGACCGCACGACATCGACTTGATCCATCAGCAGCGTCAGGTCCTCGCCGCTGATGACGAGCGACGGCTTTCGCTCGAGCGTCGAGAGCGTGTGGACGACCATCACGCCGTCCATGACGACCGACGTCGTGCCTTCCTCGTTCAACACGAGCACGACGCGCAGGAGATCGCCGGAATCGAGGAGAAAGCGCTCCGGCAGCGTGGACCGATCCTCGAGATTGAACGTGAGGCGAAACGAGCCGCGTTCGCCGATTGCCGATTCGATCTCCACACGCTCGAGCGCCTCTGACACGTCGGCGGTCACCGCGACCGGAACCACCGGGCCGACGAGCAGCGAGAGCGTGGAAATGCTCACGACGGACGGAAGCCTAGCACGGCTGGGCGGGGGTTCTAGAGGTTCTAGGGGTTCTCTGTTCTCGGTGTTCAGTTCTGGGTTCTCGGTTCCAGCCGTTCGCCGCGTTCTCGGCCTGACCATTCGCGCGTCGAGGGCCTTTGGGGTCTCGTCTTGCAACGTGTTAGGGTTCTGCCGTCCTGCCGTCAGAAAATCTGAGAACCAAGAACCTTTGAACCATCTGGAACCCTAGAACCCGTAGAACCACGAGAACCTTAGAACCAGAACTGGGAACCGAGAACTGAGAACTGGGAACGTCGGGAGAGTCGGAGCGTGTGAAATGCGTGCAAACGTTCGAGTGTGGATGACGATCGGGGTGCTGTCGGCCGCAACCGGGATCGCGGCGCAGAATCAGCAGCCGCCGGGACATCCGATTGGAACGGTGACGACGAAGGGCGAGCTGATCGTCCTCGAGCTTGACGCTGGCGCGATCGCGCCGGCCAACCTGTTCGACCTTGCGCGTCGCACGCTGCGGTTCACGCCGGATGGCAACGGGTACCGGGTCGAGAATGTCGCGGTGCAGTGGGACGCGGACTTCGGCACACAGATCACGAGTCCGATCGTGCCACTGCGCAACTTCACGTTTCCCTTCTCGGGCAAAAGGCTGGGACGCGATCGCCGTGGGTCAGACGGGCACCATCAGCTTCGGCGTGGCGCCGAGCAGTGCTCCCGGTGGCCGAGGCGGGCCGGGGCCAGCGGTCGGGCGCTTTGCGGAGCTGCGTGAGGCCGCGGGCACTATCGTCAACACCCTGCCAGCCATCAGCGTGTTCCTCAAGCCTCGCGTGTCCGGTCCGCGCTTCGTGAAGGAGCTCGCGGACAAGGTCGTCGTCACCTGGACGCTGACGGAATCGTACGCCGGCGTGTTCGACTTCTCGTGGGTGCCGACGGTCAATCGATTCCAGGCCGTGCTGCACAAGAACGGCGCGATCGATCTCTCGTACGATCAGCTGTCGTCACAGGATGCCATCGTCGGGCTCTACCCGATGGTCCAGAGTGGCACCGAGCAGCCGCTCGCCGACCTCTCGGATCCCGACGACCCCGCCGCCCCCGCGCACCTCGACATCCACAGCGTGAAGACCTCGGTCGTCGACGGACTGTTTCTGAAGATCGCGCTCAAGACGCGCGGCCCGGTCCTGGCGGACGGTGACCCGCAGCTCGCGGGCGTTGTCTATCGTGTGTCGATGAATCGAGCGCAGCGCACGCCCGCGGCGGACCCCGATCTGGTGTGGACGATCCGCGGCACGACGCAGGGTCGCGGCGGTGGTGGCTCACCACGCTACGTGACGGCGGGCCCGGGACTCTTGCCCGGATCGAAGGCGGCAGGGAACACGCTGTCTGTAATGGGCACGCTGCCGGCACTCTTCAAGACGGACGAATCGATCGTGGTGTCGGTCGAAACGACTGCGACCGGACCGTCAGCTGCTCCTGCCGATACCGTTGCGGCGCAAAGCGTGAAGCTCTCAGGCATCAGAAGCCCCGAGGTCGATCTCTCCGCACTCGGGAAGGGTGACGGACCGTTCACAATCGTGTACGAGGCGTTCCATCACGCGGGCCTTCCGCGTCCTGCGGACATGGCGTGCTCGGTGATCAAAACGCTAGGCGATCGATTCGACTTCCTCGCCTGGTACTCTGACTTCCGCGTGGACAACCAGGAAGCCGGCACACCGGCACCGGGCCGATGGACCAGTCCGTTACGGGTTTCAGGCCCGCCGGCAGCAGTGTCGGCGGTAGTGGACGTGGTCCGGGAAGTTTCTGCAGCGACGGCCGGCTGCAGTCCACATTCATTCAACCTGTCTACATCGGCTCGAATCAGGGGCTGGAACGATCGCCCGACGGCAGCATGACGGGATACAACCTCGCGATGTCGCAGATCGGGCACGAGCTCGGTCACCGGTGGATGGCGTTCGCGAACGCGACGGTGAATGGCGAGACGTTCCCACTCGGTCCGACCCATTGGGCACGCGGACTCCAGGCGCCGGCCGCGTATCCGTATCGACGACCCGTCGAAGCGTCGGCAATGGGCGGCGGCGTGTGGCAACAGAATGACGACGGCACCTACACGCAGCTCGATGACGACTTCTACGTTCCGGCGAACGGCTACTCGTACCTCGATTTGTATTTCATGGGTCTGGTCCCTGCGTCCGAGGTCCCGGACTTCTTCATCCTTCGCAACCTCGTGCTCGCGGGAAAAGATCCAAAGGGCCTGGCGATCTATCGAGGCGAGAGGACGAAGATCACAATCCAGGACGTCATCGCCGCCAACGGTCCGAGGACGCCGTCGTACGAGACCTCACAGAAGCAGTTCAACACGGGGATCGTGATCGTCGTGCTGAAAGGCAAAGCGCCGAGCCCGGAGCTCGTCGAACGCGCGAACGGCATTCGTCAGACGTGGATCGACTACTGGGCGAAGACAACGGGCGGGCGATCGACGATGACGACGAAACCGAAGGAGTAGCGGACAGCCGACAGCCGACAGCCGAGAGCGAAGGCACTCTAGCTCATCCTCGGCAGCGGATTGCTGTTCACTTCGAACGCAGAAGGCGTTATAAGCGGCGTGGCCTTCTGATTCGCGCAGGCTTCAATCTGGCGAGGAGTGACGATGGCTGTGCTGAACAATCCCGGGGACCCCGGTCCATTTCTGTTCGACACCGTGATCTACGCCTCGGCGGGGATCAACTACTCCGGCGTGCCCGCGCTGGTGCAATACAACATCTACGACACGCCCGATCCCGCGTACATCACGCCGAAGATCAACATCGCGGCGTTCGGGAACCTCGGTTCGGCGCCGTGGCCCTTCGCCAACACGGCCGTGCCGCTCAACGGTCACATCGTCATCCCGCGCGGTCGAGGACCATTCCCGCTGGCGGTCTTCGCGCACGGCAATCACGGCCCGCTCGAAAACTCCACGCCCGGCTACCTGTATCTCTGCCGGCTGCTCGCGTCGCACGGGATCATCGGCGCGACGATCGACGTCAATTTCCTCAACGGTGCGAATTTCGGCGAGAACGACGCGCGAGCGATCGTCCATCTGGAACACCTCAAGCAGTTCCGTACCTGGAACGCGCTCGCCACACACCCGCTCCACGCGAAAGTCGATCTGACCCGAATCATGATCGTCGGCCATTCGCGCGGCGGCGAAGGCGTCGGGCACGCATCGTTTTTCAACCGGCTGTCATCGATTCAGCCCGACATCACGAGCCCGATCGTGCCGCTCGACGGATCTGCGGGGCTGGGGCCGTACCGTTTCGGCTTGCGGGTTGCCGCGGCGATCGCGCCGACCGATCGCCAATACATCCCGGTCACCGGGTCGACGGTCGTGCCCGACAACTATTTCCTGATCCACGGCAGCCGTGATGGCGACGTCTCCTCGTTCTCCGGTTACAACACCTACAACCGTGCGCATGCCGTTGACCTCGCGAATCCAACGGTCTCGGACGGGAAGTTCAAGGCGCTGCTCTGGGTCTACGGTGCGAACCACAACCAGTTCAACAGCATCTGGGCGTCGGAAACGCCCGCGGGCTTCGCGATGCCGCGCGCGAGTCAGGAGCAGATCGCCAGAGTGCATCTCGGAGCGCTCGCGCAGGCGCTGCTCCTGGACCGCGGGGAGTACATGGACGTCGTCCGCGATCACGCCACCGCAGTGACCTTCGAGCCTGCCGGGATCGACTTCGTGTCGCAGTATCAGGATCCGGAACGCGTCTTCGTCCAGCACAATCAGGAGAGCCTGGCTGCGCCGGAGATTTCGTCGCCGGTTCAGGGAACCGTCCTGGTTGATAGCGTCGTCGCCGCGCGTCAATTCAAGGATCTGGTCAACGCGGGTGGCCCGCAGACCACGGTCACGCTGCGACTCGAATGGAGCGCCCTGGGCGCGCGCGTCATCCTGAAGTTCGACCCCGCAACGCTCTTCGCCGAGCGCAGCAAGGTGTTGGCCCTGCGCGTGGGCCAGTCCACCGAGGTCAAGAACGCCGCGAACCGGGACCAGGACTTCACACTGGAAGTGTCCACCGGATCGCAGACGGCGGCGATTCCGGCGAGCGCCGTTCACCGGCTGCTCTATCCTGACGTCGTGTTTGGTGCGGGAAAGATCGTGATGCAAACGCTGCGGCTTCCATTGACCACGCTCGCGGATCTTGGTCTCGAGCTGACCGATCTGCGATCGATCGCGCTCGTCTTCGATCGGCGAGCGACGGGGGTCGTCTACGTCGGTGATGTGCAGGTCTCCAACTGAGGTTGTCGATGCCGCAATCAACTTCGCCCAAAGCTTCCGCGCCCCCGAAGGCGACCGCACTCGAGGTCGTTCCGGCGCAGCCCACGCAGGCCGACCGGGACGCGATCGCGTACCTGGGTGCGCAAGCCAACCGCGCACTGCCTGGAGCTGCTTATCTCGTTCTCATCAACCTGAAGGTCATTCCGCCAGCAACATCAGAGGGGTGGGCGCTCTACGTGGGCGACTTCCGCATCCCGAAGTACTGGGAATACAAAGACGGGATCTACTTCAAGGTCTTCGACCCGGAGTTCTTCGCCGAACACAAGGGAGAACGGTTGCGCTTTACGCAGGATGAGAAGAAATTCGTCGACACCGGCCTGAAGCTGACGGCGCCTGCCTCGGTCTCCAAAACGCCTTCCGCGAAAACGCGGACGGCATCCGCGAAGGCTCAGAAGCTGCCGCGGCAGGAGGACGTGCTGAAGAAGTAGGATTGCCCAACTTCGAAGGATACGACCTGACGCGTGTTCGACCGACTGCGTGAGCGCAAGGAGTGGAAGTTCTTCGGCGTCCTGCCGAAGGCCGATTCGACCCTCGCCGTCGCGTGGTGGGCCGTGCTCCTGCTGCGTGGAATTCTGCCGGCGATCTTCGCCATCGCGATGGGCGTCCTCGTCGGGGCGGTGCAGCGTGGTGAGAACCTCGCGGTTCCGCTCGCGCTCGCGGGGGCAGTGTTCGTCCTCCTCCAGATCCTCACGCCAATTCATCAGGCAATCGGCGCCAACCTCGGCGACCGGACGGCGGCCTGGCTGTACGACCGGCTGACCGACGCATGCGTGCGGCCGCCGGGCATGGGACACCTCGAAGATCCTGCGCTCGCGAGCGATCTGACGGTCGCGCGCGACTTCGATCTCGGCATGACGGGGCCGCCGCTCTTCATCTCGATGGATTTCATCGCGGGCGGGCTCGTCGAGCTCCTCGGCGGGATCGCGTCCGCGGTGGTGCTCGCCGCCTACGAGTGGTGGGCGCCCCTCCTGCTCCTTGGTGCGTGGGGTGCGACGCACTGGCTGCTGCGCGAGAGTGCGGTCTGGCACGACCGCAATACGCCGGAAGTCCGCTCCGCACAGCGCGACGCGGAGTACGCGTATCGCCTCGCCGTCGATCCACCGTCCGCCAAAGAACTGCGCCTCTTCGGGCTTGCTGACTGGACGCTCGATCGCTTCGTCACTCGACGCACGCTTCTCCACACGCTGCAATACGAGGCGACGCGGCTTCGTGAGAGGCCGCTTCTCTGGAGCCTGCTGCTCGTCCTCGGCGCAAATGTCGCCGTGTTCTGGTCGATCGCGCGCGCCGCCGCGACCGGCGGCATCAGCCTGAGCGAGGCAGTTATCTTCGCGCAGACGGCGGTCGGCGTGTCGATGGTTGCGTTCGGCGGGTTGAACTGGGCGCTCGATGGTTCGGCAGCGCCGGTGGCTGCCGTGCTCCGACTCGAGCCGGCGATGCAGCAGCGCGGCCTGCTCGCGTCCGGCACGCGCGGGGCCGCACACATGCCCACGGGCGAGGTGCGGTTCCGCGACGTGACCTTCAACTATCCGGGCGGGGCGACCGTGCTCGACCGATTCAACCTCACGATTCCCGCCGGTACGTCGATGGCGATCGTCGGACAGAACGGTGCGGGGAAGACGACCCTCGCGAAGCTCCTCTGCCGGCTCTACGATCCGCAGTCCGGCGCCATCGAGATCGACGGCGTGGATGTCCGCGCGCTGTCGCTCGACACGTGGCGTCGTCGCTTGACGGCAGTGTTCCAGGACTTCATCCGGTTCGAGCTGCCGCTGCGCGACAACGTCGCACCCGCCGGCGCACCCGACGATGTGGTTCGAGCAGCGCTCGAGTCCGCTGGAGCCAGCGGGCTCGCTGACTTGAGCACGCCGCTCAGCCGCGGCTACGACGGAGGCACGGACCTCTCCGGCGGCCAGTGGCAACGCGTGGCGCTCGCGCGAGCGTTGTGTGCGGTGCGGCTCGGCGCGGGTGTCGTCCTCCTCGATGAACCGACCGCGCAGCTGGACGTTCGTGGTGAGGCCGAGATCTTCGATCGCGTGCTGACCGAGCTCGGGGCAGTCGAACGCTGCACGACGATTCTCATCTCGCACCGGTTCTCAACCGTGCGGCATGCGGATCGGATTTGCGTGCTCGAGCACGGGCGTGCGATCGAGCTCGGCACGCATGACGAGCTGATGGCGCTCGGCGGCCGCTACCGCACGATGTTCGACCTTCAGGCGCAGCGCTTCGCGGAGGACGAGGAGGGCAAGACCTATGACGTCCTCAACTGACGTCCGCGTCGCGCAACCGGCGACGATCGAGCCGCTGCCGCCGGCGCTCTCGTCGATGTGGCGGCTGTGCAAGCTCGGGTACCAGCACGAGCCGTCGCTGATGCTCGCGGCCTTCCTGCTCTCGCTGCTCTCGGCACTCCCGGATGCGCTGCTCGCCCTGTGGTTGAAGCTGCTCGGCGACGGGATCCTCGGTCACCGGCCGCGTCTCGTCACTGTCGCGGCGATCGGCCTGGGTGTCTCGGCGACGGCGACGTGGTTTCTACGGACGGTCAGCACCCGCGTGCAGCGCCGCTTCCGCGACAAAGTCACAATCGCGCTGGAGTCGCACGTGGCGCGCCTCCAGGCGTCGGTCGCCACGATCGCGCATCACGAACGGCCTGACTATCTCGATCGACTCTCAGTCCTGCGCAATCAGATCTTCGTGCTGGACCACATGTACATGTCGGTCTTCTCGACGTGCGGCTGGATTCTGCGTCTCGGCGTCACGGTGGCGCTGCTGATGTCGATCCATCCGGCACTCGCGCTGCTCGCGATCTTCGCCGTGCCGACCGTCCTGACGTCCACGTGGCGCCCGGCCGTCGAACGCAGGGCTCAGGAACGCGGCGCGCAGTCCAGCAGGCTGGCGCGACATCTCTTCACACTCGCAACGACGGCGCCGCCCGGGAAGGAAGTGCGGGTCACAGGAATCGGCGATCGGCTTGCGCGGGAACGTCGCGAGGCGTGGGAGCGCGCCTACGGGCCGATGGCCGCGGCGCGGTGGGGATCGGCGGCGTGGCACGCGCTCGCCTGGGGCGTGTTCGGCGCCGCCTACGTTGGTGCGGTGGTCTTCGTGTCATCCGGTGTCGCCGCCTCTCCCGGAGATGTCCTTCTGGTGCTCGCGGCGGGCTCGCGGCTCTCTTCGTACATCGGCGCGACGGTTGGCGAAATCGGCTTCCTCCGCGGAATCTGGATGGACGGCTCGCAGCGTCTCGCCTGGCTCGAGGACTACGCCGCGTCGCTCGTCGCGGCAGCGGACCTGCCGGCTCCCACGACGATCCGCGATGGCATCACGCTCGATCACGTCTCTTTTGCCTACCCCGGCACGACCCGCCTGGTCCTCGACGATGTCTCGCTGAAGCTTCCCGCCGGCACCGTCGTCGCCATCGTCGGGGAAAACGGCGCCGGCAAGACGACGCTCGTAAAGCTCCTCGCCAAGCTGTACGAGCCGTCGTCTGGATCGATTCTCGTGGACGGCGCGCCGCTCGGTCGAATCGCCGCGGACGGCTGGCGTGGATGCCTTGCGGGCGCGTTTCAGGACTTCTTCCGCTTCGAGTTTCGCGCGCAGCAGACCGTTGGTGTCGGCGACGTACCGCGCGTCGAGGATCAGCCGGCCGTGGAGACCGCCGTCGAGCGCGCGGGCGCGGGCGACGTCGTGTCGCGTCTGACGTCCGGCCTGGGCACGCAGCTCGGGCCGACGTGGCCTGGCGGCGTCGAGGTCTCGTTCGGTCAATGGCAGAAGCTCGCGCTCGCCCGCGGCTTCATGCGCGACGATCCGCTGCTACTCGTCCTCGACGAGCCCACGGCGGCGCTCGACGCCGAGACCGAGCACGCGCTCTTCGAGCGTTATGCGAGCGCGGCGCGTGGGAGCAGTAGGGCGCCGGACAGCGATTCCGGCCGGATCACGATCCTCGTCTCCCATCGCTTTTCCACGGTTCGCATGGCCGATCTCATTGTCGTCCTCGACGGCGCACGCCTCGTCGAAGTCGGCACGCACGACGAACTCATGGCGAAGCGGGGTCAGTACGCGGAGCTGTACGAGATTCAAGCGGCGGCGTATCGCTGACTTGAAGCTTGTCGCTGTCCGCTGTCCGCTGGCCGCTGTTCACTCGGCAGGCATACCTAAAGGACCCGTCCTGCACGTACACTGGAAGTGAGCGCTGACCTCACGGATGTCCGTTGATAGCGGACGGCGGCGCCCGTCGAAGACGGGCGGACAGGCCAAAGGCCGTCGCGCGGAGCGCGTATGCGAGCGGGGGTGGGGCCCCGCGAGCACTGAGAAATGCTGACAGCACGCAGCGGACAGCGGACAGCGATTAGACGTTTACGACATGACCGCGGCGAGTGAGCTCGAACAAGGCCGGCAATCGTTCGCACGGAACGCATGGAGGGAGGCCTTCATGCGCTTGTCCGCGGTCGACAGCGAATCCCCTCTCGAGCCGGAAGACATCGAGCGTCTCGGCATCTCCGCCTACCTGATTGGGAACGAATCCGACAGCCTCGAGATGCTGGCGCGCGCGCATCGTGAATGGCTCAAGCACGATGAGGTCGAGCGCGCCGCCCGGAGCGCATTCTGGCTTGGCTTCGTGCTCCTGCAGAAAGGGCAACGGGCGCAGGGCAACGGGTGGATTGCCCGGTCCAGACGGCTGCTCGACGAAGGCCAGCGCGACTGCGTTGAACGCGGATATCTGCTCCTGCCGATCGCGCTGCAGCACGTCGCCGAACGAGATCTGACCACCGCGCACGACACCTTCACGAAGGCCGCCACAATCGGCGAGCGGTTCGGAGATCGCGATCTGATGACGCTCGGTCGCCAGGGTCGAGGCCGGACCCTCATCAACCTCGGACGCATCGCCGAAGGCGTCGCGCTGATGGACGAGGTGATGGTGGCCGTCACGACCGGCGACGTGTCGCCGATCATCGTCGGCACGATCTACTGCAGCGTCATCGAAGCCTGCTACGAGATGTTCGACCTGCAGCGCGCGCAGGAATGGACCGTGGCGCTCACGGCGTGGTGCGCATCGCAGCCCGATCTCGTCCCCTATCGCGGCCAGTGCCTCGTGCGTCGAGCGGAAATCATGCAGCTGCACGGCGAATGGCCGGACGCGATGGACGAGGCGATGCGCGCCTGCGAGTGTCTCTCGGAGCAACCGGCCGCCGCGGCAGCGTTTGCGCAGCAGGCCGAGCTCTATCGTCTGCAAGGGGATTTCGCAAAAGCCGATGACGCGTACCGGCAGGCCAGCATGACGTCGCGGCGGCCGCAACCCGGCATCGCGCTCCTCAGGCTCGCCCAGGGCCAGGTGGAAGGTGCGGTTGCGGCGATCACCCGCGTCATGGACGAAGCACAGGATCGGCGGACGCGCGCGCGGGCACTCATCGTGTACGTCGAGGTGATGCTGGCGGCGCACGACGTTTCCGCCGCGCGCGCGGCGGTCGACGAGCTCCTCCAGATCGCGGCGACTTTCGACGCGCCGTTTCTGAGCGCGAGTGCCGCCCAGGCGCAGGGTGCTGTCCTCCTCGCCGAAAGCGATCCGCGAGCTGCGCTCGGACCATTGCGCCGCGCGTGGACTGCCTGGGAGGAGCTCGGCGCACCGTACGAGGCCGCGTGCGTCAGGGTGTTGACGGGCCTCGCGTGTCGCGCTCTTGGCGACAGCACGTCCGCCGACATGGAACTTGACGCGGCGCGCCAGGTCTTTCAGTCACTCGGCGCAGCGCCCGACCTGGCCCGCGTTCGCGAGCTGCTCTCCAGAGCCGAAGGGCCGAAGGTGGTCGGCGGGCTGACACATCGGGAGATCGAGGTCCTCCGGCTCGTGGCCACCGGCCGTACCAACCGCGCGATCGCGGACGAGCTGGACATCAGCGAGAAGACCGTGGCGCGTCATCTCAGTAACATCTTCACGAAACTCGACATCTCGAGCCGGGCGGCCGCGACCGCCTACGCCTACCAGCACAACCTGATCTCCGCTGATACATAGAAATACCCACGCCGCAGGGAGGCGCGTCTGTGGGCACTTCAGCCGATGCGGGGGGCGCCGCGGCCTTCCTAAGATTGCGGTGATCGGGCATTCCGTTCGATCATGAGCAAGCGAGGCGGAGCATGAAGACCCTTCGTGAAGTTGAGCGCATCCAGACGATCGTGATCGGTGCGGGTCAGGCCGGGCTCTCGGTCGGCTACCACCTCTCCAGGCGGGGCCTGCCATTCGTGATTCTCGATGCGCACGCGCGCATCGGCGACTCGTGGCGGATGCGGTGGGACTCGCTCCGGCTCTTTACGCCCGCGCAGTTCGACGGTCTGGACGGCATGCCGTTCCCGGCGGATGGCGAGGCGTTCCCGACGAAGAACGAGATGGCCGATTACCTCGAGTCGTACGCAACGCGATTCAACCTGCCGGTGCGACACAACGTGAGCGTCGATGCGATCGATCGCGAGGGAGATCGCTACATCGTCACGGCTGGCGACCATCGCTACGAGGCGGAGCACGTGGTCATCGCGATGGCGAGTTATCAACATCCCAGGACGCCGTCGTTCGCGTCGCAGCTCGACTCGCACATCACGCAGATCCACTCGAGCGCGTATCGCAATCCCGCGCAGCTTCGGCCGGGCCCGGTATTGATTGTCGGGGCCGGCAATTCAGGATCGGAGATCGCCGTGGAACTCGGGCGCGCCGGCCACAAGGTGTGGATGTCCGGGCGAGACACCGGGTACGTGCCGTTTCGTCTAGGCGGATTACTCGGACGGCTGTTCCTGACGCGCTTCGTCCTGCGCTTCCTGTTTCATCGCGTGCTGACGATCAAGACACCGATGGGCAGGAAGGTCAGGCCGGGCGTGATCTCCAAGGGCGCGCCGCTGATTCGCGTGAAACCGGTGGATCTCGAGGCCGCGCACGTGGAGCGCGTGCCGCGCACGATGACGGTCCGCGACGGCAAACCGGAGCTCGCCGACGGGCGGATTCTCGACGTCGCGAACGTGATCTGGTGTACCGGCTACCATCCGGCGTCATCCTGGATCCATCTGCCGATCTTCGACGCAGTCGGCGAGGCAAAGCACGACGGCGGGTTGGTCGCCGGCGAACCCGGGTTCTATTTCGTGGGCCTGCACTTCCTGTACGCGATGTCGTCCACGATGATCCACGGCGTCGGCCGGGATGCCGAGCGCATCGTCCAGGTGATTGCCGCACGCACCGCCGAGGAGCGCGGACCTCTACCGCTGCAATATCCCCGCGTGGCGGCGCACGTGCGACAATGATCGCGGAGGGGACGTGAACATCGAACACTTCAGGCAGCGACTGCTCGACCTCGAGCGGCAGCTGCTCGGCAGGCTTGGACGCGAAGCGGAAACAGTACGCGAGCCGACGGACGATCGCGCGGATCCGGCCGATGTCTCGAGAGTCGACGAGCTGAAAGATCAGATGTTGGCCGTGGCGGATAGCGATACCGCGCAACTGGCAGAAGTGCGCGCGGCGCTCCGGCGAATCGACGAGGGATCGTTCGGCCGATGCCTCGCGGATGGCGGGCCAATTGAAGAAAAGCGGCTCGAAGCGGTCCCCTGGGCCGCGTACTGCGTGAAGCACCAGACCGAGAACGAAGGCGCCCTCAAGACCCCGACGCTCTGACCGTCACCCTGCATTTCGTCCAGTCGCGACTGTGCGGCAGGAGTCACGCGAGTGTCGCCTAGCGCACAACCTCGGACAACTTGAACCTGCGAAGGACCATCTGGTTGGGCGCGTCGTCGGATACTGTCACCCGCGACGCGCTCGACATGAGCTGCTCGAGGACGCGCGGATCGCGAGAGGCTTCCGGCTCGATGTCGTCCACCGCGACGACGTAGTAGTCGCCCGCGGGAAGCCCAAGCAGGATCTCGCGCCGCATCTGCTCGAGCATGTTCGCCGGGAGTGTGCTGGCGGCGGAACCCAATGTGGCCATTCGACTCGCCATGATCTCCTGAGGCACGGGCGCGTACGTTCGGAGGTACCGCGGGCTGCCGGTCCACCGTGCCTTGTCAACCGGGAACACGATGGCGACGTAGTCGCGCGTCGCCTGGCCGCGCTCGTCGCTGATCTGAAACGTCAGCTCCGTTCGTTTGTCCGTGAAGATCAGCTGCACGTCGCTCAGGCTCTGACCGGTTTCGAACGTCACCTGACGCTCGAGCAGGTTTTCGCCGTTGTGCATCACGGCCTTCAGCGTCCATCGCCCGAACGTTGTCGTCTGCACTCCCGAGCACACGCCAGCCAGGCCCTCGATACGGAACGTCCAGTCCGCGGCGATTTGCGGCTGCCCGGATCGACAGTTCTGGCCGTCCGAATTGTTAAAAGGCAGATAGATGGGTTGCTTCGGAATCGGCGGCGCCGACGTCGCACCTTCGAACACAATTCGGCCTGTCGCGGTCGCGCCCCGGCCAACGACGATCGTGACGTTCTCGACACTCGAAGGCGCGAGTGAAATGCGCGCGGATCCGAATCGCTCGGTGTCGGGCCGATAGGCCTGACCTGGCACGAATGGCTGGTTGACGTGCGCGTCGATCGAATAGTCACCAGCCGCGAGCTGCATGCGAAACGTGCCGTCGGAACGGATACCCACGCCACTGCCATCGGAAACGCCCTCCGGGATCCCCTTCACGGTCATTCGTGCGTTCACGAACCCGTTCGCAACCGGCTGGCCGTCGCTCGTGACGACCGACCCGATCACGGTTGCGGCGTAACCTTCGGCCAGCGCCACCTCGATGCCGCTGATCGACTCGCCACGCGCCACGGTAATAGGCTGCGCCTGATCGATCGACAGCGCATTTGGAAAGTACGTCGGGAGCGGCTGGGCAGACGGCTGGCCGGCGGCGATCGGCTCTTCAGGCCCCATCATCTGGTTCCGCTGCGAGACGAGAACGAGATAGCTGCCCGGCTCGAGCCGAGCTAACCGGAACTCGCCGAGATCGTTCGTCGACGACCCGCCGCGCGCGGTGGTCGTCCGCCCTGCCACGAGCGGCATCACGCGAACGGTCGCGGACTCGACTGGATCGCCGTGAGCATCGACGACCCGGCCGGAGATCGACGCTCCATGGAACAACGATACCGTGACGTTGTCGACCACCTCCCCCTCTGCAAGCATCAACGCCTTCATGTTCGAGCGGATCGAACGTCCCGCCTCCGGATACCGGCCGGCCATGTAAGTCGACTTGTCGGCTGTGAGCGAGTACGGTCCGGCAGGCAGCCCCCCAAACGCGAACCGCCCGCTGCTGTCTGTCAGCACGGACGGACGGGGTCCGCCGCCACCCTGAATTCTGACGCGCGCTCTCGCGACCGGTGCGCCCGTCGCGGCGTCGATGACGCGTCCCTTGAGCCCGCTCGTACCAACACGAGGAGGAGGAACGCGATCGCGGGGCGGCGTAGCCTGCGCCGGAGGGGATGTGGGGATCTGCGCCGCGGCCGGGCAGGCCGTCAGGATGGTTACACCAAGCCACGCTACGCCGAATGCCTGTCGCATGTCGGGCTCCAGTCCGAGCGTCGGCTATTAGACACCAGAACTGTGTCGGCGGCCGTATCGTCGCTGTGGAAAACGGCGTGGGAAGCGGCGTCGGATCATCGCTCCGCTGTGACGCTATCGATGCGGTTCAGGCAACCAGTAGTCGAACACGTAGAACCGTAGTCGGCATGGCGCTCAGATGGTCCGGCTGAACCCGACATAGTCCGGCTGAAGCCGGACACTACGGCTGTTGACACGCCGCTTGGTTGGTCCGGCCGGATCCGACCGATGCCGGAGGCGTCCGGCTTAGCCGGACCGATGCCGGTGGCGTCCGGCTTAGGCCAGAACCGATACCGGTGGCGTCCGGCTTAGCCGGACCGATGCCGTGGCGTCCGGCTTCAGCCGGACTTCGAGCGCCGAACCCCGAGCCCCGAGCGCCGAAGAACACCGCTACTCGTACCGCAGCGCGAGAATCGGATCGATTCGGCTGGCGCGGTGGGCGGGAATCAGACCGGCGAGCGCCGAGACCACGGACAGCAGGACCATCGTCCACACGGCGATGCTCGGATCGTGAGGCTCAATCCCGTAAAGTTGTGTCGAGACGAAACGTCCCAACGCGAGCGCGGACGGGATGCCTATCGCAAGTCCAATCGTGAGGAGCAGCAGCACCTCGCGCATCACCAGCCAGATCATCAGGCCAGGTTGCGCGCCGAGCGCAAGGCGGATTCCCAGCTCCTTCTTGCGTCGCGCGACGACGAACGCCATCACACCGTACAGACCGATCGACGCAAGGACGGTCGCGAGGAGACCGAAGCCTGCTGAGAGCAGCGCGATCAATCGATCCGTCAGCAGCGTTTCGTCGAGTTGCGTCTCGACCGACTTCATGCCGTAGACCGGCATGGCTGCGTCGAGCTGCTTGACCTCGTTGCGGATGATTCCGAACGCGCTCGAAGACGACGTCGCCGTACGGACGTAGATTGCCGTGCCGCCGCGGCCCCAGTGAGGCACGAACACCTGCCGATGCACTCCCTCGCGCGGTCCTTCGTACAAGCTGTTGGCGACGACCCCGATGATCTCGATGTTGAGCTTCGTATTGGGTCCGCCGCCCCATCCGATGTGTTTGCCAACCGCGCTCGTCCCCTTGAAGAAGTGCTCGGCGAACTGACGATTGACGATGGCGACGCGCGACTCCTTCGTGATGTCCTGACGCGTGAAATCGCGACCTTCGATGAACGGAATCTTCATCGTCTCGAAGTAGCCGGGCGAGAGCGCGTTCATGAACGCCTGCATGTCTTCGCCGTCGGCGGCCTTGTGCCCTTCGACCGACATCGTGCTGTCCCACTCGTCGCCGCTCAGAATCGACACGGCCGCCATGCCGGCCGATTTGATACCGGGTGCGGATCGCAGGCGCTCGAGAAGATCGCGATAGAAGAAGACGGCGCGTTCAGCCTCATACCCGCTCAGGGCCGGTGCCACCTGAAACACGACCAGGTTGTCGAGCCCGACGCCGGTGTCCGTCGTCTTCAGATTCTGCAAGCTGCGGACGAACAGGCCGGCACCGAACAGCAGCAGGAAGCTGAGCGCGACCTGCACCGTCACCAGTCCCTTCCTGAGGAAGATCGATCCGCCCGCACCTGCGACAGAACCGACCATGTCCTTGAGCGTTTTCCAGGGATCCGGCCTGCTCGCTCGAAGCGCCGGCAGCAGCCCGAAGACGATCCCGGTGAGGAATGTGATGCCCAGCGTGAAGGAGAGGATCCGCCAGTCAGGATGCGCGTTGATGTTGAGTGGCTGTCCCCCTGACGGCACCAGCGCCAGCAGCCCGCGCGTGAGGACGACGGCGAGACCGAGACCGACCACACCGCCGGCGAGGGACAGTGCGAGGCTCTCGACGAGCAGTTGCGTCACCAGCCGTCCGCGTGACGCACCGAGCGACAGCCTGACAGCAATCTCGCGCTGACGCATGAAGCCGCGTGCAATCAGCAGATTCGCGACGTTCGCGCACGCGATGAGGAGTACCAGCCCGACCATGCACATCAGCACCACGAGAGCGGCCGAAAAATCATTCCGAAGTCCCGAATAACCCATCGATGCACTGGTCACGAGGAGCTTCCCCTTCATGAACTGTTCGCGCGAATACTGCGACCAGTCCTTCGCGGCTGGGAGCGTCGACTCGTATTGCCTGATTTGCGTGAAGAGTCCCTGCAGCGACGGACCCGCGGATTCGACGGTGTATCCGGGCTTCAGCCGCGCGAACACCTGTACCCAGCGGGAGCGCCGATCGTCCATGTAGAGCCAGGTCAGCTCGGGCATCATCACCGGCTCCATCAACACCGGCACGCGGATCTGCGGCGATTGCGCGGGATCGATGCCGGCGAACCCTTGCGCCGACACGCCGACGATGGTCATCGGGGAATCGTTGACGAGGATCTTCTTGCCGACGACTTCCGGATCTCTCGCGAACCGGCGCACCCAGTAGTCGTAACCGAGGACGACGACGGGGTGACCCCGGTACTGCTGGTCGTCTTCCGTCGAGTTGAAGACACGGCCGATCGCCGGCTTCACGCCGAGCATCGTGAAGTAGTTTCCCGAGACGAGCTCGGCCTCGACGCGCTCCGTCTGGTTGTCCACGCTGACCGAGGCGGGAACGAGCCTGCGGCAAACCACTTCGGCCAACGGCTCAGCCCGCTTCTGATAGTCCTGATAGATCGGATACGAGTGCATCCGCGATCCCATGTTGTTGCCGTTGTGGGAACCCTGCTGGTAGAGCATCACCAGCTCGTCGGGGCGCGTGACCGGCAGCTTGCGGAGCAGCAACTGATCGATCAGCGTGAAAATCGCGGTATTTGCGCCGATTCCCAGGGCCAGCGAAAGAATCGCCACGGCCGCGAACAACGGGCTGCGGCGAAGTCCGCGCAGCGCCAGACGGAGATCTCCCAGAATCGTCATCATCGTGACTGCTTGGACGGTCCAACCGTCGCTGTGGTTGCTCAAAAAGGCCGCCTCTCGGCTTCCACGGCGATGTGATTCGTCCCAGTGCTCATGACGGCCTCGAAGACGTGAACCAACGCGACACCAGCGAGCGGCGCCTCCAGACGAGGGCGTACGTGTCTCCCTGGTTGGTCACGCGGGACGCGTTCAGTTCACTGTGTCCGCGAAAGGCGCCCGGTTCAGCCGTTTCGTCCGGGCACGGCTCTTGATTAGGCGGGAAGCGTCCAGCGCCAGTGCCGAACACACAGGAGGAATCAGATGGACCATCCTCGAGCTCTGCTCTCGTCTGCCGTTGCGGCGGCGCTGCTCGTCGTCGTCGGCGCTGCCGGCAGCGCATGTTCCGTGGCCATGGCGGCCAAACAGCCATCGAAGAAAGATGTCGGGCTTCTCACTCCGGGGGTGCCGAGGAACCTGGTGCTCGCCGAACTGGGGCAGCCGGTTGCGAGTGACATCAAGGACGGCAAGCGCGTCGAGGTGCATTCGTTCGTCCAGGGTTATTCGAAGGGGGCACGGGTCAGCCGGACGATCGCGCACGGAACCGCTGACGTCCTGACTCTCGGATTGTGGGAGGTCGCCGGCACCCCGACTGAAGCGATCTTCGACGGCACGCGTGTGGCGTACGAAGTCACCTACGATGCAGCCGATCGAATCGAGCGTGTCGTCGTCTTGAAGAAGTAACCGTGAACCGCTCGCAGCGGTCAAAAGCCGCTGATGTGGTCTTTTTCGCGCGGATTCGCACCTGACGTCGCCTCGCGCGGATCCGCGTCGGTCTCGCACAGTAAACTCGTTGCATGCCGCGGCTCACAGACGGCACGCCGATCGCCATCGGCTGCATGCGGCTATCGACTGGCCGCGACCGCGACGACGAGCGTGGAATCGCGGTGCTGCACGCGGCCTTCGACGCCGGGATCACCTTGCTCGATACGGCCGATGCGTACTGCTGGGACCAGTCAGAAGTCGGACACAACGAACGTCTGATCGCCCGCGCACTTTCGACGTGGACTGGAGATCGGTCGCGGATCCGCGTCGCCACGAAGGGCGGCCTCACCCGACCGCAGGGCAACTGGGTCCCCGATGGCCGCGCACGTCATCTCCTCTCGGCCTGCGAAGCGAGCCTGAAGGCGCTCGGCGTCGATCGCATCCATCTCTATCAACTGCACGCCCCCGACCCGCGGACGGCGTTTGCCACCAGCGTGCGTGCGCTCGACGCGCTCAGGCGCGATGGCCTCGTGGAGCACGTCGGCCTCTGCAACGTCACCGTCGGGCAGATCGAGGAAGCGCGCAGGATTACCGACATCGCCGCGGTCCAGGTCGAGCTCAGTTTGTGGCAGGACCAACACGTTCACAGCGGCGTCATGGACTACTGCCTCGCGAACGGAATCGATCTCCTGGCCTATCGGCCGCTGGGCGGACCGCAAGGACTGAAGCGAGTCCAGTCGGATCCGCTCCTGGGCGAGCTTGCCGCGCGGCATCAGGCGACGCCGTTCGAGATCGCCCTGGCCTTGCTCGCATCGCTTTCGCCCCACGTCGTTCCGCTGCCCGGGCCGACACGCGTGGAGACCGCCCGATCGGGCGCGCGAGCGATGTCGCTCGCGTTGACCGACGACGATTGCCGCCGCCTCGATGAC
>DATAEK010000255.1:0-22252 GCA_036258055.1 Vicinamibacterales bacterium | reverse complement strand
GGCCTCGAACGACCGCCCACCTCCGTTTACATCGGTGGTTTGCTGCTGTCAGAGAGAACGGCATGGTGTCCTCGCCGATGGGAGTGGACGCCTTTGCAGCTTCCAGGTCAGTACCATCTGCCACAGTAGGCGACACCAGCTGTCGAGACGATCCGAGGTCACTCACCAGCACGGGACTCGTGAACTCGATCAGGAGCTGTGTGGCTGATGTGACCGTTTTCGGTATGAAGTGACGACGGGCCGTCGGCGCTCGGATCGTCGGAGGCTGCTACTCGCTCCGCAGCGCATTACTCGGATCGATGCTCGATGCCCGCCCCGCGGGAATGTGTACACCCCGCGGAGCGCACGGCTTTCTGGTAGAAGCGCGCGGGCGCCGGGGAAGGTCGGGAACCGTGGACAGGCCGATGGCGATGTTCAGGACATCATCGCGGCTATCTATCGTCTTCCCTGTCCTTTGACTGACGACGTATCTGTTTCATGTGCTCGCCGCAGACCCACGCGGACAGACCGATGTCCGAGATGACGCCGAGCGAGTGTTCCGCAACGTTCAGACACCCTGGCCAGTCACAGAAGCATTCCGATATCAGTTCCTCGCGGCCATCGGGCGTACGCTCACCCGATTTGATGGTCACTCTCGGCACGTATTGTCTCGCTCTCGACCCGTGCAAGAAGTGTAATGCGAGCCGGCCAATCCGTTTCCCTTCAGCCGCCAGCCGACGAGGCGTTGGGTGGTGCCACGGCTGCCAGAGCGGCACCGAACTCGTCTTCGAGCAGCGAGAACTCCTCGACGCCAACCGAGACTCGGATGGTGCCTTCGCGAATGCCGAGCGCCTCGCGTGAGGCAGCGGTCAGGCCGCGATGCGACGTCACCGCGGGGTGGCTGATCATCGTCGACACATCGCCCAGCGTCGGGGCGAACGGGATCGATCGCAGCGCCTGCATGAAGCGGTTCACGGTGTAGCGGCCGCCATCGATCTCGAACGTGACCATGTTGCCGAACTCGTCGCCGAACAGCCGCAGCGCGACGGCATGGTCGGGATGATCGGCGCGGCCGGGATAGAAGACACGCCGGACTGCCGGCTGACGCGCGAGAAAATCCGCCAGCGCCACCGCATTCGCAGTACCGCGCGCGACGCGTAGTTCGAGGGTGTTCATCCCACGCTCGGCGAGCCAGCAGTCGAACGGGCTGCCGTTCAGACCCCAGGTGACAATCGCGTCGCGAATCGGCGTGGTGAGCTCGCGCGAGCCGCAGACCGCGCCGAGCGTCACGTCGCTGTGCCCGGCGAGCATCTTCGTGATGCTGTGAAAGACGATCTGCGCGCCGAGCGACAGTGGCCGGAACCCCAGCGGCGTGGGAAACGTGTTGTCCACCACGAGCACAACACCGCGCGCGCGCGCAAGGGCGCCGAGCGCGGCGATGTCCGGGATGCGCAGGAGCGGATTCGAGACGACTTCGACCAGCAGCAGGCGCGTGTTGGGACGAATCGCGCTCTCGACCGCCCCGACATCGGTGGCCTCCACGAGATCGGTCACGAAGCCCAAGCGCGGCAGCTCCTGGCTGATCAGCCGCAGCGTGCGGCCGTACAACTGGTTGCCGGCCACGAGGTGATCGCCCGCCTTGAGCAGTCCCAGCACGATCGCCGCGACCGCCGACATGCCGGACGAGGTAATGAACCCGCATTCCGCGCCCTCGAGCGCGGCGATCTTGGCTGCCAGGAGCTCCGCATTCGGACTGCCTTCGCGCCCGTAGGTGAATCCCTGCTCCTGACCCTCGTAGACGCTGTTCATGTGGTCCGCGTCGCGGGCCACGAACACGGCGCTGGGAACGATCGGCGGCACCAGCGGCGCCGTTGTCGATCCCGGAAACGGCGTGCGCCGCACCACGCTCTGATGCTTCGCATCCTCAGGCACATGCCCTCCTCAGCCCCGCCTCGGCATTCCGCCGAAGCGTTTTGCCAGCAGACTGCAATCTTCTCCTGAACCGGCGCTAGGATCGAAATCGATGGCGAGCGGTCGTCTCGTGCGGACTCCGACCCGTTGTCGTGATCACGTGTTTCGCGAAACCCGAACCGGATGTCGCGGGCCGCAAACGTACTTGACCTGTCTCAGCCAGTTCAAGACCCGGGCGAAACTCTACCGGACCTTCGGCGCGCCGAAGGCCGACGCGCGGAGCGTCGTCACCAACGCGGTGCTGGTCATGCACGGTACCGGCGGCACCGGCGCGCAGTTCGTCGGCCGCAACTTCGCGGGCGAGCTCTTTGGCCCCGGACAGCGGCTGGACGCCGCGCAGTACTTCATCCCGTCGGGTAGACACGATCGAGCGACTGCAGATCGTCGACCAATTCTGATCCGACGAGGGGCAACACGGCGGTCCCTGCCGAGATGCTCTCTTCTCGTGCCGACGATGCTGGCGGACGCCAGCACCGAGCCCGACACACTAGGAGCGCAGGACAACACTCACCACCTTGCTTTCCGGTCACGCGATCGCGCGGATCAGCAGAAGCGACTGATCGTCGAGCTGGGGTCCGTGCTGCCGCGTCGCACCGATCAGAGCGTCTTGCAGCCGTTCGAGAGGGCCGGTGGCCTGCTCAGAGACTAGAGCCTTGACGCGCTCGAGGCCGAACTCGCGATCGTGGCGATCGAAGACGTCTGTCAGGCCGTCGGTCAGAATCACGAAGAGGTCGCCAGGCGACCACGCGACGCTCGAGGCCACAAACACCCGGCCAGGGAACATCGCGACCGGCAGTTGTGGCACCGAGAGCTCGTCGACCGTCGCGCTGCTTGCGCGGTAATGCAGGATCGGAGGATGGCCGGCGACTGAGAACTGCAATCTGGACACGCCATCGAATTGCAGCCCCGCAAACGTGACGTACATCTCCGGCTTCTTGAGGTCGAGCAGGACGGTGTTCAGATTGGTCAAGAGCTGATCGATCGGGTGCATCACCTGCAGCTGCATGTGCGTGGCGCTCTTCACCATTCCCATGAGGAGGCCTGCCCCCACGCCGTGACCTGATACGTCGGCGACATAGCCAATCCAGCCGTCCTTGGATTCCACGACGTCGATGAGATCGCCGCCGACATCGCCGCTCGCAAGCGAGACGCCCTGGAATTCGAAGCGGCCCACGCGACGCGCGAGCGTCGGCACGAGCAGGCGATGGATATCGCGCGCCAGAGCGATTTCGGTGTGGGCCCGGACGTACCGGGATCCTTCCCGTTGGACGAAATTCGACAGAAGCACAAAGCTCGCAATGAGCGACACGACGACCCCGTTGGTATCAGCCTGAATTCGCGCCTGCAGCGACGCGCCCGTAAGCGGCGCCGTGCGGGCGAGATGCGCCAATTGCATCGACAGAAGGATGTGCGCCAGAACCAGCACTGGGAGCCAGCGCGGCCGCCTGACGGCCAGAACGTAGGCAACGGCAATGCCCCCACTGAAGAGCATTTCCGCGACCAGACGCGGCACCGGGTCGGCCCCTAGCCTCGAGATATCGGTCAGCAGTCCGATCGGCAGGAACATGAAAAAGACGCCCGCGAGAAACGTGGTGTGCAACATCGTCGACACCGCGCGCCAGAATTCGAACCGTTTCGGTTGCCGGCCCCAGACGCTCATGGCGTTCGAGTATAGACGCCAGTGCCGGACGGCTGCCCGTAACTTGAGGCGTGGTATTCCGGGCGAAGGAGTGGCATGCGTGATTGCGTTCCGGCGACGCTGGGTCCGCTCTACTGTCCCCTTTTGAACACCCCCTCGCAGACCTCAAGCATTACCATCGGGGTTGGTGGAGGTGTGCGTGCTCCATGACTTCATTGCCGCAAATCGTGACGAGATCATCGGCCGGTGCCGGGCGAAGGTGGCCTCGAGGTCGGTGCCACTGCCCACCGAAGCGGAGATCGATCACGGTGTGCCGGTATTCCTCGATCAACTCAGGGACGCGCTGCGCTTCGGCCTGGGCACGAGCCCCGAGATCAGCAGGAGCGCGGTCCGACACGGGCATGACCTGCTGCGCCAAGGGTTTTCGGTGTCACAGGTCGTGCACGACTATGGCGATGTCTGTCAGGCCATTACCGAGCTGGCGGTGGAAATGGACCTGCCCATCAGCACGGACGACTTTCGCACGCTGAACCGATGCCTTGACGACGCCATCGCCGGCGCGGTCACCGAGTATGGGCGCGAACGCAATCAGTCCGGCATCGACAGAGAATCCGCACGTGGGGGAGAGCGCCTCGGGTTCTTCGCTCATGAATTGCGGAACTTGATCGACACCGCGATCATGTCGTTCGAGGTTCTGAAGACCGGGAACGTCGGCGTCGCAGGGAGCACGGGCACCGTGCTCCATCGGAACCTCATGGCATCACGATCTCTGATTATTCGGTCGCTCGCCGAGGTCCGCCTCACGCAGGGCGTTCAGAATCGGGAGCAATTCCTGGTTTCTGGTTTCATCGAAGAACTCGCGGCGGCCGCAACCTTGGAGGCAAACGCACGGGGCGTCGCCCTTAGCGTCACGCCCGTCGAAGATGGAGTGGCGATCGAGGCCGACCGTCAAGTTCTCGCTTCGGTGGTGGGAAACCTCCTGCAGAACGCATTGAAGTTCACCCGGCCACGTACCACCGTCACGCTCAGGGCTGGCACCAGCGCCGAGCGCGTGCTCATCGAGATCGAGGATCAGTGCGGAGGTCTCCCGAGCGGGAATGTGAACGAGCTCTTCCGCCCGTTCGAGCAGCGCGGCGCCGATCGAACCGGCGTGGGCCTTGGTCTCGCTTTCAGCCGATGGGGCGCTGAAGCGAACGACGGCCGAATCTACGCGCGCAATCTCCCCGGTCTGGGATGCGTGTTCACCGTCGACCTGCCGCGGGTCCCTGTCCCCTCCGTCGCCGCGGTCTAGTGTTCACGCTCCACGCTGTTCGTCCCTGATGCGCGGAGCGCCATAGCCTGTCGGCGGCACCGTCGAGGACGCGGACGTCCTGCGATGCGGAGGCCGTCGTTCAAGACCGCTCAACTCGCCGATCGCACCTCTGACGGATCACGCCGTTCACCGCGGAACAGAAGCCCTCGACGTCGAATCGGTGGTGTGCTCCCCGGGCGTCGAACCCCCATCGTCGTCCCAACGCGCGTGAGGCGCGGTGCTCGCGGCCGTCCTTGGCCGCGAGCGCTCTGAGGCAAACTGGAAGTGTCCCGGGCTCTCACTGCAAACCCAGCCGCGTTCTCCGTCGGCAGTCATCGCAGCGTAGGCCTGCAGCAGCGGTTCCCGACCGAATTGCATGATGCCCGAACATCCTGCGTGCGTGCAGGGTTTGCGGTCTCCGCGTGCAGATGCCATAGGGGCCTCCGATTGTGCGTGAGTGCGCTGCGAGCAGAAGGCTTGATGTCACCGTCGGCTCGCGAACACCTGGTGGCATCGTCCATGCGAACGAGGTCTGATGCGTCGTTCGCCTCCTTCCGTCTCCGCGTCGCACTCGGATTCGAGTGTTCTGATCCGGGTCTGACAGCCGCGTATACACCTTCGTGGACTGGCTTGTCCTCAACCTATGTTCGTAGATCGCGCCGTGCGTGTCTGTGCCGTTCTGAACAGCTCGAAACGACGCTCGAGGGCGTCGAAAGGATGCCGTTCGACCCTGGCTGTCGCGCCAGGGCTCGCCTTGTCCTTCTGATGACGTAGCGATTCCGTGGCGATCTTGAGAGCTCTGATCCGATCTGTACGCCGCAGGGCGGTGGCTGTGCGATCAGGCCCCCGTCCCTCTCTGTGCAATGCGGCACAGACAGCCGCGACCGAAGCTGTCACGATCGTGCAACTCAACCCAGGAGTCCTTCATGAACAGTGCACGTGCGCTCTTCGTTGTTGCCGTCGGTGTCGCTTTCAGTGGGCAGCCGGCATCCGCTCAGGACCTGTCCCGCTATCGGGCTTACGTCCTCGAAAGCAGCCTCGACAGCGTGATCACGGCCAGTGGCGCACGCCTCGCCGATGCGAAGAGCCTCCATGAGCGACCGGCGAAGATTCAGGAGCTGGAGTGGCGCGCGCCTTACGTGACCTCCGAAACCGTGCTGGCCGATCCCGTGCGAGAGATTGCCTTCACGTTTTACGACGACGCGTTGTATCAGGTCATCGTCAGCTACGACCGCGACCGCACAGAAGGGCTGACGAACCGTGACATCGTGGAATCGCTGTCGGCCACGTATGGCGCCCCGGTTCTTGCGTTGACGCGAACCAAAACCAGTCGCCCGGCGGAGGCACTCGCCGATGCCATCGTGGTCGCACGCTGGGAGAGCGCCTCGGCGTCGCTGACGCTCCTACGCGGCGTGTACTCGCCCGACTTTCAGCTGATCCTCGTCTCGAAGCCCCTGAGCATGCGTGCCCGAACGGCCATCCGGGAGGCAGGACGGTTGGATGCTCTCGAGGCGCCACGCCGCGAATTGGATCAGCGGCAGAAAGAAGCCACCGACGCCACGGCCGCCCGCGACAAGACGCGCACAACAAACAAGGCAGCGTTCCGTCCATAGCAGAACGAGACCGTCAACGCGCCACGCGATGTCTGATTTGTACTAGGCTCCAGAGAGGTACTTGGCGTCGCGATCGGGCGGTCCTGCACAATCGCGCTGCCGCCCAATCTGTTTCACAGCCCTGCACTGCTCGACGAGGCGCAGGCCATGAACGCGACTCGGAATGTAGCGGACGCCGCCACACGGTCCAAAGACCACCATCCGACACTCAGCGTCAAGAAGGTTCCCTAGGAACGGCCACCGTCCCAGACGGAAGAGGTGGTTGCTAAAGCCATGGAAGGATGAAACGAGGCTTGACTGGCTCCGCGACGCCGGATAAGGTCAGACCATTCCCGGGAGCGATTCCCGGTCATTTCGGGGTAAACTGGCACCCCCGTTCATCGGGTCTGACAAACGGAGCCGACGATGTTCAAGCGAGCGCTGGTACTACCGGTGGCGATCCTCACGCTGATGTGGAACCCCGCCGAGCAATCGACGATTGCGGCCGACGTGGCGAAGCCGCTCTTCGAATCGCTCGAGCCTGACGACATCTGCCTGATGCCGCCGACGCTCGAGCAGCGCGCGGAATACCAGGCGGCGATCGCGGCCTACCAGTCCCGCCAGGGCGCGGCCGCCGCGAAGGGGGAATCGCGGGGCGCGCCGCCCGGATGGCCGGGCAAGAATACGATCGGCGGCAACATTCCGCCCACTGCGGCGGTCATGGACCCGTGGCCGACGTTCGACGGCATCGCCGTCGACGGCGAGAACGGCATCGTCGCCATGAGCGACGAGAACCGCCACGGTCTCCTGATTTACGACACGGCGTCGGGCGGCAACTCGTCGAAGGTCACCACGCCGCGCGGCTGGGTCCTCGGACCGAGCGTGAAGCTCGGGTTCGTCGCCGGCGTCGCCGTCAACCCGAAGCGCAAAGAAGTCATCGTGACGAACAACGATGGCGGCGGCGTGGAAGTGTTCTCCTACGACGCCAACGGCGACACGAAGCCGGTGCGCTCGCTGACCGTGCCGCATCAGTCCTGGGGTCTGTCGCTCGATACCGGCAGCGACGAGCTCGCGGTCACGAGCCAGCAGTACCAGGGCATCTCCATCTACTCGACGGAAGACTCGGGCGTGGTCCGGCCGCGGCGGACGATCCGCGGGATGGAGACGCAGCTCGAGGATCCGCACGGCGTGTTCCTCGACAGCGCCCGCGACGAGGTGCTCGTCGCGAACCACGGCAACTGGACGGAGATGCGATCGTACGCCGGGGATGAACCGGCCTTCCCGGGCAAGTACATTCCCGGCCGCTTCCGGCCGTCCTCGATCCGGGTCTACAAGGCGTCGGCCACCGGCGACATACCGCCGATTCGCACGCTGCAGGGCAACAAGACGCAGCTCGCGTGGCCGATGGGGATCACCGTCGACAAGCCGCGAAACGAACTGCTCGTCGCCAACTACGGAAGCAATTCGATCCTGATCTACCCCGTGACGGCGAGCGGCGACGCCGCGCCCGCGCGTTACATTGGCGGCCCGCGCACGAAAATCGTCGGCCCCGTCGGCGTCGCGGTGGACGCGAAACGCAACGAGATCTGGGTGGCCAACTACGGCGACCACACCGCCGTGGTCTTCGATCGTCTCGCGTCGGGCGATGTCGCGCCCAAGCGGATCATCCGCAACGCGCCCGAGGGCACGCCGACGACCGGCTTCACGAATGCCGCCTCAGCCGCCTACGATCCGAAACGGCAGGAAATCCTCGTCCCCAATTGCGTGAGCGTGCCGCGCATCTCCGCCTTTGCGCGTTATGCCAGCGGCAACGTGGCGCCTGACCGGACGATCGAAGGACAGCAGACGCACCTGAGCCGGACCATGCACGGTCTCGCGTTCGACCCGGTGCATGACGAGATCATCGTACCGGTCGCGCTGTCCGGCGCCGTGCTGGTGTTCAAGGGAGATGCCCGCGGCGACCAGTTGCCCGTCCGCATCATCCAGGGATCGAACACCGGCCTGATCCGGCCGCAGACAGTCGAAGTTGATCCGGTCAATGGCGAGATCGTCGCGGCCGACTCGAGCTCGCGCGCGATTCTCGTGTTCGATCGGCTCGCCAACGGTGACGTCGCGCCGAAACGGAAAATCGGCGGCCCCAAAACCGACTTCCGTGACATCGTGGGCGTGGCCGTGGATCCCGTCGCCAACGTGATCATCGCGGCGAACCGATCCGCGGGGGGGCCCAACGGACTGTACATGTTCGACCGGATGGCGGACGGCGACGTCGCACCCATCCGCCACATCGGCGGCACCAACTCGGGGATTCTCGGACGCTTCCGTCAGCTCAAAGTGGACTCCGAGCGCGGCATGATCTACGTCGCCGTTCAGGCGTTCCGCCGCCAGCAGGCGACGCCGCAGAAGGAAGCCGATCTCTACACGAACGAGAAGGCGCTGGCCGCGCTCCGCGAGCAGGCCCGGCGGGAGAGCCGCGAGGACGATGACGTCGAGTCGGAAGGCGGCGGCGACACCGCTGGCTTCATCGGCGCGTGGAACATCACCGACGATGGCGACATGCCGCCGCGGATGATGATCCGCGGACCGGCCACCCGCGCCGGCGGCTTCGGCGGCGTGGCCATCAACCCGAAGGACGGCGAGGTCTACGGCGTCGGCAGCAATGCCGTCATGACGTATCTCGTGCCCAGGTTCTTCGTGAAGAAGCCGACGTCGTCGGCGGCGAGATAGTCGGACTCAATCGTCTCGCAGCACAGTCGTGCCGCGCGGCGCGAGGGCCACTGGCCGGAGCGACCGCGCGGGGGACTGAGCGTCAAACAGGATCAGGACCCGACCTAACCGAACGCTTACCGCAGGCTGACCAGAACGTCATGACCTGGCGGCCCGTTCCTGGCTATCCTTGCGCGTTCCTGCCTGTTTTGCGGGCTGTACTGGAAATCGCCGATCGACCGGTGCGTAATACTCAATGCATGCGACACAATCCGCTTCCGAACCAAGCTCCACCTCCCCTAAGCTCTTCAGCAAGGCCCTTTCGACCGACAGCACAGTGGAAGACATAGATCGGCTGGAACGCACCTGGCCAGAGGCGCTGGTCAACGCCGATATCGAGTTGCTCGAGGAGATTTGGGCCGACGACTACTCGCTGGTTACGCCCGACGGCATACACATCACCCGCGCAGAGTGCCTTGCCGGTCTATGCTGCGGCGACATCAGGTTCGAAGCCTTCGACGCCGATGCGCGGCAGGTCAGTGTCGACGGCGACGAGGTGGTAGTCAGCGGCCGAGCGAGGGTCAAATGCCCGCGGGGCCTGCCCGATCTGAATGCCGCCGGGTGCTACGTCGCGATCTACTCCAGGCGAGAGGACGGATGGCGGCAGGTCGCGACGATCGTCACTAGAACGAAAAACGATACTCAAACCTGACGATGTCGTCGTACCACGATGCATCCGTGAGAGCGTGGCCGTAGCCGACGTAGAAGGAACCGCGATCGATCGTGACGCGCGCGCCAAACTTCAGGTTGACGATATTGGTACCTTCGGCACGACGCGGGACGACAGACCCGTCCGCTCCCTCTGTCGTCTGGAAGCCGCTCGTTACATGCCATCCCACCAGCTCGACGACTGGCGCGAACTGCACACGATCGCTCTTGTAGATCTCGAAGCCGGAACCGATTCCGTAATAGAACACGTTGCCGGAAAAGTCTCCGGTGCCGGTGCCCGGTACGGCTGCGGACCCTCCGATCGGCAACCAAACGCCGACTTGCGATTCGATCACGACGACGTCCGACGCTCTCTGGTAATACAGCAGCGCCGGCTCGAAAGTGGTGTGATGCGTGCCAAGCCCCTTCGCCGCGTCTCCGGTCGGGAAATAGAACTGTCCCTGAACCGTGAGGTTCTGCTCCTCGGATGCAACGATTCCGACTTTTGCACCCGCACGCAAATCGCTGAACCCGCTCTGATCCGGAAAGCCCGCCTGTCCGATAAGCTTCGAGCCCGGAATGAAGTCCTTCGGCTGGATCCAGCGAATCGGGACGTCAGCGAACGCCGAGAACCGATCGTTCACCGCATACTCACCCTGGACGGTCAGCTGCTGAAAATTCAGATCTTTTGCAGAGCCGGGGCTGGGCCCGGGCGCGTCGGGATCGCCTCCCCCAGCGTAACAGCCGCACTTGGCGTAGAAGAACTCCGCCCGATCCGGAACGGTGTCGTGAAACCCTGCGTCGAATCGAATCCGGACTTTGGATTCGATGATCGCATCGTCGATGTATCCCACCATGCTGCCGCGGCGCCGTCTGGTCGCCGGCGGTAGAGCGGGCTGTGCAGGTGTCGCTTGTTCTTCGTCAACTCTCGGTGCCGGTCCGTCCAGAGCTGTGCGAGTGCGCTCGATGGCGAACGAGACCTGATCGCCGTGTGGCGAAACCGCGGCTGGCTCCTGCAGCGGAACCGTCAGCTGCGCGAGGATCATCAGAAAGCTCAGCATTATGGGTTCGTCCTCCTGAACGGGATCGGAGCAATCCGCCCGATACTAATGTCAATAGACGACCCGCTCACGGTTGTTTCTCACGATTGATTGCCTTTGCGTGCAGTTGTGTCTGCAGATCCTCGTAGTCCTTGGCCAGACCGCTCAGCTTGCGGTCGGATGGATCGGCCAGCGCCCGCGACAGAGTGCCAGCGACGTAACCCGCCTCGGCGGCCGAGCCAACGGCGAGCACTTTCCGCGCGACCGCAAGATACGAATTCACGGCTTCGGTCAGCAGCACACGAGCATCGTCGACGTTCTGGTTCTCGCGCGAGAGCGCGGCGAGGTTGACCAGAAGATCGCCGAATCGATCGTGGAAGTCCGGAAGGTGCCAGACGAGCGCGTCGCCCGCCAGATTCTGGTAAAGCTCCAGCGAACGTCGATATTCAGGCATGGCCTCACGCCAGCTGCGCGCCTCTAGAATCGCGCCGCGCAGGTTGTGGCCATCAGCCTGTTCGATCCCGAGAGACGGTGCAGGACGCGCCATCTCGTCGATGACGGCAAGCGCCTGACTGTTGTTGCGGCTGGCCAGGTCGAAGTTCCCCTGCTCGCGCAGCAGGTATGCCAGGTTGTTGTAGAACTTTGCCAGTTCCAGTCTGTATTCCCGGTTCTGCGGGTGGCTTCGCGCCAGGCCTTCGTGAATCTGGACGGCCCTGTGGTAGAGCTCCCGAGCTTCAGACTCGCGTCGCTGTTCGGCCAGGAGGCTTCCGAGGTTGTTGGAGGCACGTCCCAACTCCTGCGAGGGCGTAGGGTCCGCGCTCCGGGCGGCGAGCGGTTCGAGCAGGCGAATCGCCTCTCGGAAATCCGATTCCGCCAGGTTGGAGCCGGTCGCGTCAGGTCCATGCGCGTAGAGAATCCCCCGGTTGGAATGAGTTCGGGCGAGCTCCTGGAGATACTCGATGTTCTGAGGATCGGCGCGTCGCAGTTCCTGGAGCAATCGCAGCGCCTGATCGTAGGCGTTGTTCGCATCCGCATACGTGTTGCTGGCCCCTCGCAACGTTTCGCCGAGCCAGTTGTAAGCGTTGGCCAGACCCTGACGATAGACGGGCTTGTCGGGGTAATCGCGCGCGAGACGATCGAAGCTGTCAATCGCCTGCCTGTATTCGCCGGCCGCATTTGCAGGGGCGTCGAGGATGCGATTGATCTGGCCTAATCGGAAGTGGGCGAACGCGATTCCCTGACGCAGATCTTCACTGGCAGGTTCGCGCTTGATGAACTCCGCGTAGAAGGCCTGGGCCTTCCCCGCCAGATCGCGCCGGAACTCGATGATCTGGGGGTGATCGATGCCGAGGCTCGCAGGGTCCCGGTCCACGAGTGACAGCGACTCATCGACCGCTCGCCTGGCGTCGCGCAGGTTCAGCTCAGCCAGCGCCTTGGCCCTGCGGGCGGCGAAGCCGCTCCACACTGCGTAGACGAGCAACACGGCGAGCACCGCCGCAGTAAGCTGAAGCTGCCGCCACTGCCGCCGCCGGGCTGCAACGCGCTCGGCTTTCTCTCGATCTCTCTCCTGCTCGCTTCGATCGAGGAACTGCATCGCGCGACCGAAGGATTCGTCGTAGCGGCGCGCCCACGCCGCTGTCGGATGATTCTCGCGCTTCCATCGCAGACCGAGCTCGAGCTCCGGATCCCGCCAAAGCCCCGCGGATCCTTCTTCGCACCACCCGGCAGCTCTCGTGAGCCGGAGGTAGATCGCGGCCGACGTTCGCTCTTCCTCCGCCCACTTGATCAACCGAATCCAGCATCGCATCAGGCTCTCGTGCGCCAGATCGACGATCACGTCCGGGCCAAGGGGCACAGTCGACGGAGGCATCAGGAACGATCGTCCCGGCCTGCGAAACACGTCGACGACCTGAGTCACTTCGGATTCCGAGGTTTCGGCAATCCGGGCGAGCTCCGCAACGGAGGCTGGGCGCCGTACGCCGCGCGAATCGGTCACCGTGTCGGTGAGCGCCTTGAACACGCGTTCGGTGAGCCGGCGGTTTCGATCGGATCCGGTGTCGAGGTATGCCTCTTCGGCGTGGCGCGACAGCGCGTGCTCTAAAGTTCCGATGGCCTCATAATCGCTGATATCGATCGGTTCACCGGGCTGGCGAGCCTGTTCCCAGTGATCCCACGTCCGCATCAACGCGTGTTGCAGAACCGGAAGCTGGTCCTGATCGTTTCCGAGGTCGTTGAGGAGCCGCTGGACGAGCCGCGGCGCGATCTCGGCTCCGGCGACGGCGACCGGTCCGGTAATGGCGGAACGCAGCTCGTCGCGCGTGAGGCGCGGGACGAGATACTGGCCCGAATTGAGCGCTTCCGGCAGTCCCGGATATTCCATGCAGTCCCCGATGAAATCGGATCGCATGGTCAGCACCACGTAGATCGGAACGTCCTTCTGGCTCGACGCTTCCAACAGGAGCTTGACGAACGTGATGGCCTCGTCCGTGGAGTGCTCGATCTCCCGGCTTCGCCGGAATCGGAACAGCTCCTCGAACTGATCGACGACGACGAGCAGATTGTCGCCGGGGGGGATTCGAGCCTGTCGCACGGCATCGACGAGTCCCAGGGTGCCGCGGCGAAGCGCCGCTTCGAGCAGCACGAGGCTCGTAGAGGCCAGCTCTTCGTCGGTCGTGCCGATGACGCCGGGCGCGTCGAGCGCCGCGGCAAGGTGACCGATTGGATCTTCGCCGGGCCGGAAAATCGAGACGCGCCAGCTCGAGCCCGCCTTGACCATCAGTCCACTGTGCAGCGACGGGATCAGCCCGGAACGGACCAGCGATGACTTGCCGCACCCAGACGTCCCGACAACCGACACGAATCGCGTGTAGCGAAGCTGCCGCAGCAGCTCGTCGGTCTCTCGTTCGCGGCCGAAAAAGAGATAGTCCTCGTCGGGCTCGAAGGGTCGCAGGCCCGGGAACGGGTTAAGCAGCGGTCCCGGTTCCGTCACCCTGGTGTTCCTCACCCCTGGCTTTCAGGGCGGAGATGAATTGCTGCAGGGGATCAGCCGCGAACCCGTCCCACTGAGGGATGACGATGGCGTTACGTGTACGAAAACGCGCTTTCTCGGGCGTTCTCGGCGGGGCGAGACAGATCGCCACGATCGGCATCCTCTTCGTCCGGCCATACCCGGCGCTCTTCTGCAGTTCGGCCAGCTTGCGCCGCAGCCAGCATTCATTGGCGGCGCCGTAGAAAATCAACGCGCCGTCGCAGGTTCGCAGGTTCTCTTCGTGGTATTCGCGGACCTCCGCTTCCTCTCCGGTGAAAATCGGTTGGATGACTTCGAAGTCCTTGAACAGACAATCGACCCACGGCGTGACGACATCCGCGTCGCGGCTGTCGTGCATCAGGTAAACCTGAGGTGAGGTCCCTATCGTCGTCGGCCTCACGGCCGGTCGTTCGAGTGGCTTTGGATCCCGGAGGAGGAGGCTGCCAACCACCGTATGCAAGTCCTCCAGTGTGGTTTCAAGCAGGTCGGCTCCCTTCTCGATTCTCTGGTCCATGCGAATGTCGTCGATCACCTTTCGCTGCCGCTGATCGTCGACCTGCAATCCGGATGGAATCCACACGAGACGCGTGAACCGTCCATTCCTTGCCCGTTCGATGGCAAGCCCGTTCTGAATCTCCAGAAGCGACGCAACGGCCCCCTCGGGGACCAGACTGTAGGTCCTGCCGATCATGTGGATCGACATCCGGCAGTGCACGAGATCCTCGCGCATTGCGGCCGTCACCTCCGATGCCGACGGCGGCAGCGCGCGCGTCGGAAGAACCCTGTGTCCGTGCTGCTGCAGATCACGCTTGATCGCTTCCCGCTGCTCCCTGAGATCAGACGTCGTCTCCGCCAGGTAGACGGCATCGTCTGATGCGTCTGCCTTCGGCTGCGGGTTGTCCAGCATCTCGAGCAGACCACACATGTCATGCGCCAGATCGTCCAGCTTGAGCCAGAAATCCTTTTCGGCCTCAGGACCGAAGATCTCATCCAGTTCGCGGAACCGGCCAGTGTTCGGATCGACTTTGAAGAACTCGTAGCCGAGCAAAGGCTGTAACTCGGGCGGATGGAGCTCCAGCGGAACAGGTGTCTTGAGGACCTTGAAGATCCGGCATTTGTCCTCCAGCCTGACGCCGCCCTGCTCCGCGCAGGCCCTGCAGAACTCCGTCAGCTCTTTGCGGCACCATTCCGACTTGATCCACCGGGGCGAGATCACCGGCACCAGCGAGACCACGCGATGGAGTTGCTCTGTCAGAGTGTCGCCGAAGACGTCGTTGCCCTGCAGTTTGGGGTCCCACCAGATCCGAGACTGTTTGCCCAAGAGCTGTGCGACGCGGACCTCCAGTGCGCGGCGAAGATTCGCGACCCAACCTTTGTGGCTTTCGGACAAGCCGATGTTGTCGAGGTGTGCGTAGCTGATGAAAGCGTCGCCGTCAAATTTCATGACGTTCTCTGCTTCAGATCTTCATGCATGTGGTCGGCTATTCTCAACTCGAGCATCGCCGTACGGGTGTCTCTCCGGAAGAGGATCCAACCTGATTATCGGTTGAGCCTGAATGCTTCTCCATCGGCGTCCGCGGCTGGGCTGCCTCTCCTCAAACTGGTGACGTCAGTTCTCCTGACCGGCGCACGATACTCCGTTCTATCGATGGGCGATGCATCAATAGAACGAGGTCAGAGGGCGAATTGAACGTGGATTCGTGACGAATTGACGGGTGGAGGGCTCATCCACACACAGCATCAAGCAGGCAGCGCGCAATTTCGCTGTCGTCCATTGCTGGGCTAACGCGCACTGTCGGAGGTCAGCTGTACCGGATCACCGTCTGGCCGCTCCTCAGCGCGCCGCCTTGCTTCCGGCGCCCACGAGCTCCAGCTCGCGCGCAAGTGCCGGTACGTCGTACACGTCGTGGAGCGCCGTGCGGATGAACGCCGGGTGCACGGCCACCGTGCGGTTCTTGTCGGCGTCGAACCAGTAGCTGCCCGAGATCGAGTGGATGTTGCCGTCGAAGACGAGGCCGACGATCTCCGCCTTCGCGTTCACCATCGGGCTGCCGGAGTTGCCGCCGATGATGTCGGTGGTCGTCACGAAATTGGCTGGCGTCCGCATGTCCTGGCGGGGCCGCGTGTCCAGCCACGTCCTCGGCACAGCAAACGGCGGAGCGCCCGTCGCCCGTTCATAGAGCCGGGACAGATAGGTGAACGGCTCGACCGATTGGCCGCTCTCAGTCCATCCCTTGACGGCGCCGTACGACAGCCGCAGGGTAAACGTCGCGTCGGGATAGATGCTCGTGCCGTACACTGCGAAACGCGCGTCGGCGATGGCGCGCTGCGCCCTGCCCTCCGGCCCCTCCACCTCGCTCTCGTAGGTCTTCCGCAGGGCACGCGCCTCGTCATCAATGGCCCGCGCGAGCGCGATCATCGGATCGTCGCTCGCATCGACCGCCTTCTTCCCTCCCTCGAAAAGCGCCAGCCGCACTTTCGGATCTGCGAGCTTCGAGCCGGTCAGCAGCGCCTTCGCGCGCTCGTCCGGCGAGGCCTTCCCGAGCGCCTGTTTCACGATCGCATGGTCTGGTCCGAGAAACTCCCGCATGCGCTCGAGCGAGAACGAGAGGCTGACCTGCTCCAATTCGGGGTACACGGGAACGTCCGCGGCCAGCTGTTGGCGGATCGGCGGCAACTGCGCGTCCGTGTACTCGCGCAGCCGCTCCGCGTTCGGTTTCGCGCGCTCGTCGGCAGCCCGCACGAGCAGGCGCGCGTAAGTGAAGAGCGCACTGTTGAATCCGGCGCTGCCTTCGACGAAGACGTAGGGCTGCAGGATTGCACGATGCGTCGTCTCCGCATTGGCGATCTCGTCCCATGCGGTTCCGGCGCTCGCCTTCAGCTTCGGGTCGGCCATCACCTTCTCGCGCAGCTGCTGCTCCGCCGCCGCGCGCGCGTCCATCATGCGATCGTCGAGCAGCGCCGCGAGCTCCATGCGCCGCACCTTGATGCTGTTCTCGAGTCCCTCGAGGTCGTCGGTCGCGGTCCGCGCCGCCTCGGGCGACGCCTTCGAGTACTGGATCAGGCGGCCGCGCAGCTCCGAGTAGCGCAACAGCCAGAACGGGAGGACGGCGTCGCGCTGCGTCTTCAACTGCGCGACCGTGAGCAGCCGGTCGGTGTTGCCCGGATGGCCGGCAACGAACACCGGCTCGCCTTCCTTCGCGCCCGCCCAGTTGAACGACAGGTGATTCGGCGTCGAGGCCGGCTTGCCGTTCTCGTAGACGCGCAGCAGCGACATGTCGAGACACCAGCGCGGGAACTGGAAGTTGTCGGGATCGCCGCCGAACGCGGCAATGCCCTCTTCCGGCGCAAACGCGACCCTCAGATCGTCGTAGCGTTTGTACTTGTAGAGCCAGTACTGACCGCCCTGGTACAACGTCACCGCCTCGCACTTGAGCGCCGTGCCCGCTTTCTCTGATTCCGCTTCGCAGGCCGATTCGAGGTTCGTGAGCGTCTCGTTCCGCCGGCGCGACACGTCGGCTGCGGCCGCGCCAGCCAGCGCGCCCGTCACTTTCGCGGTGACGTTCTCCGTCTTCATCAGCACCGACACCTGCTGGCCCTGGCAGCGGATCTCGTCCTCGCGCGTCTTCGCCGTGAATCCGTTGCCGAGGAGGTCGCGTTGGGCGGTCGAATTCTCGGCCAGACACGCGCGCGCGCAGTGGTGGTTGCTGAGCACGAGGCCGTCGGGCGAGACGAAGGATCCGGTGCACCCGCTCTCGAGCCGCACGACCGCGTGCTGCAGCCGGTCGAGCATCTGGTCGGTCACCTGGACGCCGTACTTCTTCATGACGTCGGCTTTGGGAAAGTTGTCGAAGGTCCACATGCCTTCGTCAGCGATCGTCGCGGCGGCAAAGAGGCCGATCAGGGCGAGGACGAGAGTGGTGCGTTTCATGAGGACAGGATAGCAGGGGTGCGGTGGCCGCGTGGCCGCTCGAGTCCGCGCGCGGCGCCGGGGCTCCGGGGCCAGCCCATCACCGAAACATCACCAAATCAATACCACAGCGTGATGACCTGTCGTCCGGCTGCCCCGTATTCTCAATTGATCAAAGGACTCAGGTTCAATCGCACAGCACCGTCAGGAGATTGACGATGACGCTTCCCGTTCCGTTGGATCGGTTGTCAGCCGAGGATCTATCCGTGCTCGAACCTCACCTCGAGCCCGTACGCTTCAGCAGCGGGGATTGCATCTTCCGGATGGGATCGGTCGCGGACGCCTGTTTCGTTCTCGATGAGGGCGAGGTTCGGATCGAAATCGAGCACGACGGGGCGGCGCCGGCATGGTGAGAGCCGCGTACAGCTCTGGCAAACCCGCCATCGGTGTGGGCCCGGGGAACGCACCGGCATTCATCTGCGCTGATGCGGACCTCGACTCGGCGGCGCAGGACATCGTGCTCAGTAAATCCTTCGACAACGGCTTGATCTGCGGCGCCGAACACAACCTCGTGGTGGACGCACGCGTCCGCGCCGCATTCGTCGCGGCACTCGAACGGCAGGGAGCGGGTGCTCACACCGGACGAAGCGCGGCGGTTCACGCCACAGGCATTCGACCCGCGGCGGAATGCACTTCGATCACAACTCGTGGGTCAGGACGCACAGACGATCGCGCAGCACACCGGCATCCGGCGTCCCTACTCGATTCGTCTGCTGGTCGTCGAAACCGACTCACCCGACTCGGCGAATCCGTATGCCGGCGAGAAGATGGCACCGATGCTGTCGATGTTCACGGCTGTGAATGAGGAGGTCGGCCTTGCCATCTGCCGGACGCTCCTCGGAAACGCTGGCGGGGGTCACACTGCGATCATTCATTCCCGCAATCGTCGTCTCGTGGAGCGCTTTGGCGAGGTCATGCCGGCAAGTCGCATCCTCGTCAACTCGCCGGGCTCGCAGGGCTGCTGCGGGATGACGACGGGACTCGAGTGCTCGCTCACGCTTGGCTGCGGCACGTTCGGCGGAAACTCGACGACCGACAACGTCAGCTACCGCCATTTGTTGAACATCAAACGGATTGCTCACCCACTCGTCACCAGGCAGATGGAAATGGAAATGGCCGGCGAGCTTGCGCGGTGAATCTGCGCGGCCGGGACGACGTCAGGACCTCGTCGAGGGGCATCGGTCCGCGCGCGAGCCGTTACATCCAATCCCCTCGACGAGTTCCGTGCCGGGCGCCCCGAGTCGCCCGGGCGGGTGCAAGTCCTACTTCAGGATGAGCTCTCGCGCGGACGGAAAGGAGAGAAGAAACTTTCTATCGTGCGTTCCAGGCCATAGTGTAGACGTCCGGGGTGAGGAGGCAGGCATGCCACTGATGTTTCGCGCCGACGGTACGGGGATCGATTACGAGATCCGTGGAACAGGTGAACATGTCGTCCTGATACACCACGGTGCCGGCGCGGATTGGTTCGCGCCATTGATGGAAGAGCCAGCCCTTACGGATCGGTTCACCCTGCTTCGCTATCACCGCGCCGGGTACGCGGGCAGCCGACAACTGACCCGCAAGCTGACGTTCGAGCAGGAGGCGGAAACCTTCCGTTCCCTGCTGACCGAGCTGGGCATCAAACGCGCACACATTGTTGGTCACTCGGCCAGCGGTTGCATCGCCCTTCAGATCGCTTCGGATGTGCCCGAACTCGTTCACTCGATCGCGCTGCTCGAGCCGGCTCTGATGGCCGTGCCGAGCCCTGCTGACGTCCCGCGCGCGCTCGAACTATATCGGACGGGCGACCGCAGGATGGCGGTCGACACCTTTCTTCGAGCCACGTGCGGCTCGAATGCACGTTCGGTTCTCGACGAGACCGTTCCCGGCGCTGTGCAGCAGGCCCTCGACGATGCAGACACGTTCTTTGGACAGGAACTGCCGGCTCTGCGACAGTGGTTGTTCGGGCCGGAAGAGGCACGCCGCATCGAGCAGCCTGTTCTGGCTGTTCTTGGCGAGAACAGCGATACGCGCTTTTATCAGCGACATCAACTGCTGCTCGACTGGTTGCCGCATGTGGAACCATTTCTGTTGCCGAAGGCGGGTCACCTGCTCCACCTCGAGAATCCAGGCGGCCTCGCGCAGGGTCTGGCCGCGTTCTTCAGCCGCCACCCCATGAGCGAGCGTAAAACCGTCGCTGCCAGGCCCTGATGCGGAAAACGACCCTGAGCGACGATGGGCACTGAGAGACTGCGCCTGTTTTTCCTGCCCACCCGGCCGTCTACGCGTCGTCGAGCACCATATCGGCCTCGCGGCCGGTGCCATCTTCGCGCTGATCGCTTCACGCGCTGGCGCTAGGGCACGACCTTGAAGGGCACGCTCGCCATCGTCTTGCCCCACTGCAGCGCGATCCGGCCGCTGTCGTTCTTCATGTCGAGAAACAGCCAGGTCAGTTGCTCGACGTCGAACGGCAGCGTCTCGACCTTCATCGGGACGCGGACGACGTCCTTGTCGGCTGTGTAGCCGTACGCACCCCAGAGCGCGGTCTTGTCCTGCGCGTTGAACTTCAATTGCGCGGGCCAGCTCGAAACGATGAACGTCCATTCGCTCGGGCTTTTCAAGTCGATGAACAAGCTGTACTCCCCGGCCGGCACCGTCTTGTCTCCGAGCATGAGCGCGACCTCGCTCTTGAGACGCGTCGTGACGTTCGCGCCGGCGCGCCACACCGGCGGCGCGGGAAACGTCGCCGTCCCGACGTCGTTGACGGCTTTGCCGTAGTCGGCGCCAGATCCGAACAGATCGCGTCCCCGTTCGAGCGGGCGGCCGTACGTGATCTCGATCCACTTGCCACCCTCGTACTGCTGCCGGCCGAGCGTAAACGCCGGACGCTCCCCCTTCGTCCACTTGCCGAGAACCTGCGCCTGCGCCGACCCGTCCGGACTCATGGGCCGGCTCGCTTGTTGGGCTCCGAGCAGCGCACTCGCGAGGATGAACGTGCTCACTGCTGCGATTCTGTGTTTCATAGATCCTCCGGAGCTTCCGGGCTGGAGCTCGCCAACTGTCCTGCTCGCGCGTCGAGACTGCTTATCACGTCTGCTGACACGTCACCGGTATCGACAGAGCTTGATGCGCTGAATCGAGACGCGGCCGGGCTCGAGCCGCAGGTGACGCCCCTGATGCGTCTGGTCACCATTCAGCCAGCGAAGGTTCTGCCATTTCCCGTTCACGAATCGCCCTTCCTCGACGCTGAGAATCCCCGCCTGCCAGCCGGCCTCGGCGACCGCGAACGTCACCGTCACCCCGATGCCCGCGAAAAGAAACTCGTCCGGGCCGGTTGCGATCACCAGGCCGCCCGCTGGCCACGTCGTCGCAGGCCCATCGGACGGTGCGAGCCCTCCGGCGGCCAGGGACGGCGGCGAAGCGCGCTCGAAACTCGCCGCCAGGATGTAGCCGTTCAGCCGGAGCTGCTGCGGCTGCCGGCTGTCCGGATTCTCCTGCAGGAGGCCGGTCATCGTGCCGCGGCCGCGATGCTCGAGGATCAGCGGCGTGAGCTGGTCCACCGCGTCGTAGCTCGCCGCGAGCAGACAGGCTGCCGGCTCACCGATCGACTCTATGGCGAAGGGCGAGAAGCCGATGGCATCGTGCGCGGCGAAGGCGTAGAGCGCGTTCGCCGCCGCGTCGGGACTTCGCAACGCTTCTGGAATGAAGAGCGGATTCCCGCCGCGCACGTAGCGCCGCGTCCACTCGACGAAGGTCGGAAAGTAGATGTCCGGCGCGATGAAGTCGATGGCCGGCGCTCCGGCGCGCCAGACGTCGATCAGGTGCGGCAGCGGACCAGCGCTCGGATACTGACCGGGCTGATAGCCAGGGCGAATCAGCGCCGCGTTCACGAACATCGGCAGCGGGTACTCGGCTTTGCCCGCGGCGGCGACGTGCTGCGTGAATCGCGCGAAATGCCACGCCATGAAGATCTCTTCGCCGGCCATGCTCTCTCCGAAGACCTCGGTCCACGTGCCGGTCCGCTTCGCGCCGGCCGCGAGCCACCTGCTTCGCAATTCGGGCGCAAGCGTCTCGGATTGTTTGGACAAGTACTCCGTCAGTTCGCCCGGCACAGCCGAGGCGAACACGCGGTTCGCGTCAGCGCTTTGATCGCGGGCGTCGGGAATCATCCCGATTTCGTTTTCGACCTGCACCATCAGCACCGTGTGCGCCTCGCCGTCGATCGCTTTCACGTGCTTCATCAGCGCCGCAAAGGCACGCGCGTCGGCATCACGACTGGCGGTCGAGAACGGCGAGAGAATCTCGAGACTGCGCCCATTGGCGTCGACGCTGCGGGGAAAACGGCGCTGATC
>DATAEK010000254.1:0-101949 GCA_036258055.1 Vicinamibacterales bacterium | reverse complement strand
GACCTGCCGCTGAACATGGTGTGGGCACCGGATGGGCGGTATCTGATCGTCACCAACAACGGATGGTCCAGGCCGTCGTTGACCATCTTCGACACCGCCAACTTCTATATCAAGAGCGCGCTGGCCGTGGAGCACGCCTGGTTGGGGCTCGCGTGGCATCCTGACGGCAAACGGCTGTTCGCCTCCGGCGCGGCGCTGAACGTCGTGAACCAGTTCAACTGGGAGGCGTCCGCGCTCAAAGCGTCCGGACGTTTCGTACTGGCCGAACCGGCACTCCATCCGACATTCGAGACGCTCAAAGACTCCGGTTTCATCGGGGGCATCGCCGTGACACCCGATGGCAGCCGTCTGTTCGCGGTGCACGTGCTCGGCACGGCGGTCTCGATGGTGGATGTCACGAGCGGCAAACTGCTGAAGACGATTACGCTCGCGGCCGAACCGTATTCCGCACTCGTGTCCGCGGACGGCAAAACGCTCTTCGTGTCGTTGTGGGGCGGCTCGAAAGTGCTGATGTTCGACCCGGCGACGCTCGAGGCGACAGGCGGGGTCGATGTCGGCGAGCATCCGAACGCGATGCTGCAGTCGAGCGACGGCCGCCGGCTGTTCGTGGCGTGCGCCAACACCAACGCGGTCTGGACGATCGATCTCGCCTCGAATCGGGCAGTGGAGCAAATCGGCGTGGCGCTCTATCCGCAGGCCCCGCCGGGCACCACGCCGAATGCGCTCGCGCTTTCGCCTGATGGCAAGACGCTGCTCGTCGCAAACGCCGACAACAATACCGTGGCAGTCGTGGACGTGACGACCGAGTCGAGCCGCGTCCGCGGCTTCATACCGACCGGCTGGTATCCGACCGGTGTCACCTACGCGCCTGACGGCAAGCGGATCTACGTGTTGAGCGGCAAGGGGCTCTCCCCGACAGCGAACCCGCGCGGTCCCGCGCCCGGCAATCGCGGCGCCGACGGCCAGTACATCGCCGCCATGCTTCAGGGAACGCTCTCGGAGATTGCAACCCCCAGCGACGAGCAGCTGGCGGCGATGACGAAAAAGGTGTACGAGATCAGCGCCTACGCGGACGCGAAGAAGCTGACGCCTGCCGACGCGCCAATCGACTCCCCCATCCCTCGCCGTGTCGGCGATCCGTCGCCGATCAAGCACGTCTTCTACGTCATCCGCGAGAACCGCACCTACGATCAGATTTTCGGCGACCTTCCGGCCGGCGACGGCGATCCCACGCTCACGCTCTTTGGCGACGAGGTGACGCCGAACGCGCACGCGCTCGCGCGCGAGTTCGTGCTGTTCGACAACTTCTACGTGGATGCCGAGGTCAGCTACGACGGCCACGCGTTCTCGACGGGTGCCTACGCCACTGACGCGGTCGAAAAGATCTGGCCGACCAACTACGGCAGCCGCGGCGGTATCTACCTGAGTGAAGGGGGAGGCGGCCAACGCAATCCATACGGCAACCTGTCGGCGCCGCCGCAAGGTTACATCTGGGACATGGCCAAACGGGCGAACGTTACGGTGCGAAGCTACGGCGAGTTCGTCTATCGCGACGACAAGACCCGCAAGGTCGTCGCCGCCGTGCCCGGCCTCCAGGGACAGATCGACACCGACTATCCTCCTTACGATCTCGATATCCTCGACAATCGCCGCGTCGATGTCTGGCTCGAGGAATTCCGCAAATTCGAGCGGGAGGGTGGCCTGCCGCAGCTCTCGATCATCCGGCTCGGCAACGATCACACGGCCGGCACGCGGACGGGCGCCAGGACCCCGCGGGCAATGGTCGCAGAAAACGACACCGCGCTCGGACGGGTCGTCGACGCGATCTCGCACAGCAAGTTCTGGAACGAGTCGGCGATCTTCGTGCTCGAAGACGACGCGCAGAACGGGCCGGATCACGTGGACGCGCACCGGTCACCGGTCCTCGTCGTGAGCCCCTTCACGAAACGCCGCGTCGTCGACAGTTCACTCTATTCAACGTCGTCGGTCCTGCGCACGATGGAGCTGATCCTCGGGCTCGAGCCGATGACCCAGTACGATGCGGCTGCCGCACCGATGTACGCGGCGTTTCAGCCGACGCCAGTCGCGACTCCCTTTACGGCGCTCCCCGCGCGCGTGCCGCTCGACGAGGTCAACTCCCCGCTCGCCTGGGGCGCGCAGGCGTCGATGCGGATGAACCTGCGCGAAGCGGATCTTGCACCCGAGCTGGAGCTGAACGAGATCATCTGGAGATCGGTGAAGGGCGCTCATGCGGCGATGCCGCCGCCACGGCATGCCGCGTTCGTCCGCGTGGTGGATCGCGACGAGGCCGGCGAGCGCGCCGAGGAAGCCGAAGAGCGCGAGCACGGAGAACGCGAGGTCGAGGACGGCGAGCGGCCCCGTGCTACCAAACCTGCAAACGCTCGATCGTCCAGTAAAGACCGGTGAGCGCGATGAGCAGCGAACCCGGCACCACGACGAGCCGCCGGTAGAGCGCGCGATTCGCTGTCCATTGGAAAACGGCCAGCGATGCGATCGCAATGATCGTCAGCTGCCCGGCCTCCACGCCGGCGTTGAACGTCACCAGGCCGGTGAGGAACTCTGACCGCGGCAACCCCAGCTCACGCAGCACGCCCGCGAACCCCATTCCGTGCAGCAGCCCGAACGCGAACACCAGCGCGACCCGCCAGGGTTTCAGCTCGGCGGTCACGATGTTCTCAACCGCCACGTACACGATCGACAGTGCGATGAGCGGCTCGACGATCGACGGCGAGAGCGATACGAGACCGTAGAGCGTCAAGCCCAGCGTGATCGAGTGCGCGACGGTGAACGCGCTCACCTGCCAGAGCATCGGCTTCAGCCGGCGGCTGAAAAGGAAAATGCCGAGCACGAACAGAATGTGATCGAGACCCTTCGGCAGGATGTGCGTGAACCCGAGCGCGAAGTACGCCGCCGCAATTTGTCCGCGTGACGGCGGCAGCACGTGGTCGGCGAGTGTCATCGCCTGGCTCGCTTGACTGCCTTCGAGCCACACGGTGCGATCGGAACCCGCACTAATGGACTTGACCGTCAGCGCATATGACGCGATTGTCAGGTCGTATTCCCACGCAAAGGTCTGCGCGTGTGGCGGGATTGCGCCACTGAGTTTCACGATGGCGCCTGGCGGCGTCAGGGCGCCCTCCGGGGATCCCGCGATCGGTTCCTGGACGTACTGAAACTGCGGCTGTGACGCCTTTCCGTCGAACGTGATATGCGCTCGCGAAAGAAACGCCTGCCGGAGTGCTTCGATCCGCTGTTGATACTCGTCCGCCGTGAGCTGACCGGAGCGGGGCCGCCCGACAGCGGACTCGAGCCGCGCCAGAATCGCCGACGCGTCCGCGGTGATCTCGACGAGATAGGTGTCCGGTGTCGGGAAGGTAACGACGACGTGTGTCGTGCCGATTTCGTGGGCTCCAACCATCCGTGAGGAGAGCACGATGCCGAGCAGGACGGCGCGGAGCAGACCGGTACGTCGAACCATGAGCATCCTCGTTTCAGCGCGTCAGCGTGGGCGCGTGCGCCTCGGCCAGATCGAACGTCAACGACGCCCAGTAACTCTCCCAATCGGCGTTGGTTCCCGGCTTGGCCGGAATCATGTGCACCGCCTTTACGAGCCAGACACCTCCCATCGGGAACCTGAATGCGACCCGGCCCTGAGCGTCCGATCGTGCTGACAGCTTCTTCGACGGATCGCGCTGGTTGATCGCGAGGACGAGCGCCCCTGTTCGCGGCTTCCCTTCGTAGGTCAACGCGAACGACATGTCGCGACCTGCGGCGCTCAGATACGGGTTCTGCTCGGCAACAATCTCGAACGTCAATCCCAGCGGGCGATCGTGGTCCTTGTCCGACCCCTCGCCGCTCAGCAGCAGCGTCTTCGCGCACCGGGAGAAGATCTCGCGTGCCGTGCCTCCCTTGGCGCCGCGACCGGCGAGCAGAACCTTGATCTCGTCGAGCCCTTCCTCGCCGAGATATTGATCGAACTTGTCGGGCAGGAGCTCGATCGGCCGAGGAAGGCTCTGATAGCCGACGATGAGCAGCCCGGCAGCGTCCGCGCGGATAATCCCCGCGGGATCTCCTCCGTCGCGACCCGGCACGGCCTTGTCCGCCGGGCCGTTGACGACGATGAACTGCTTGATGGCGGCCGGATCTCGCGGCACCGGATCGCCGATCAGTTCCTGTCCGACGAGTAGCCTGATGCCGATGAGCCCGCCGACCTTCGGATGGAAGGCGGATGGCGAGATCCAGAAGTCATGTGCGCCGAGGGGCGCAGCCACGGTCAGTGCGAACACCCCGGCGCTGAGAACGGCAACTCGATGCGATCCGATGGAGGTGAGCTTCATGAATGTTCTCTCGCTGCTGAATTGAGGAACGACACACGGCGGCGATCCGCTCGCCGCCGTGTGCCACCGTCTCGGTCTTAGGGAACGGACTTCACGTGTGCCGGATTCGGTGAGCCTGAAAGCGGCACCACCAGATACGGGAACGTGTCGCGGAACAGCCGGTTCTTGGGATCGGGGCTGACCGTACCTTCGGGGTCATAGGCAATGGTCGCGGAGTTGATCGCTCCGTCCGTGTACGGCAGCTGGCCGGTCGGCGCCTGCGACAGCGGCAGCAGCACACCCATCACGGCGCGCAGCGAGATGTCCACGACGTCATCGCCCGGCCGGCGGCCGTTCGGGAAACCCGCGACGTCGCCGTCGAGCACGCCGAGGGACTTCTGAACCGCCGGGGCCACGACCGGAACCGCCGTGTTCAGCCGCAGCATCTCGCCGGCTGTGACGTTGGCTGGCTGGGTCAGCCCCGACACTCCGGTCAGAAACACCGCAACCAGATCGTTGCGCGGCACGGTCGGCGCCTTCACGCCGGCGAAGCCGAACAACGCCTCTACGAGGGCGGGCAGCGTGGGGTTCGTCACGTACGTGAGGAACTGCCCGTCGTCTTTCGGCTCGCTTCCGTTGAAGCGATCCTTGTCCTTGATCCCGATCACGACTTCGTTCACGAGCGGGCTGCCGAGCCGTGACACCTGATCGAACTGTCCTGGCGGCGTCGCGCCGTTGTCATCGTCATCGCGGTCGTCGTCACCAGCCTTGCCGTGACGGTCGTTCTTGGCGAGGCTCGCCGTCGTCCAGCCGCCGATGATCGGCTGCGAGGAACTGGCGACGAGGCAATCGATCGGCACCTCGAGCGCGAGCGTCGAGATGTTCTTGTCGGCCAGATCGTTCGTCTCACCGTCGCGCGGCCCGACCGGGTTGGTGTTGATCAGGTCGAAGGTTTCCGCGAGGTTCACGACGAATCCCTCGCGGCGCTGTCCAACGAACACCCGGCCGCCCGCCCCGCATCCAGGGATATTCAGCGGATAGATGTGGTTGTTCGCGTAGGTGTCGTACACATCGTTGGGCGGCACCGACGCCAACTGGTTGGTGTCGTCGCGGATCGACTTGTCACCGATGCGATCGACCGGCTTGATGAAGCGCTTCTCGCCGGTGGCGGCATTGGTGATCGACTGGCGCTGGCCCGTCCGTCGATCGCCGCGGACGATGCCCAGCGTGTAGCTCTCGATCACGTTGAGCGTGTCCGTGTCGTTGACGCCCGGGCCAATCCGCCCGATGTTGATGAGCGGAACCGCCACGGTTTTCCCGCCGATGTTCAGGCTGATGTCCTTGTAGGTGTTGCGGAACCTGAACTGGAAGGTGATGTCTTCACGCGCGTCCCCGTCGTTGTCGATGTGGATCTCGTACAACGCGTCGGGATCGAAGGTGAAGAAGTTCGGACCGCCGTACACGTCCTGAAGCGGAATGTAGTTGGCGATCAGGGTGACGAACCCCGATCGGCCGTTCTCGTAGCTTCGGAACATGTAGAAGTCCGTGCCGTCCACCTTGGGCGACTTCGTGATCCCGGGTGCTTCGCGGTGACTCGATGCGTGCAGGGCCGCGCCTGCCAGCGCGAGCGTGAGCACCGCGAGCGCTCCCCGTCTGCCTGGTACGTTCATTCGACCTCCTCACTAGACCGGGGGCTTCGCCCGCCGGATCCCCTATCGCGCCCGTGGCGCGCCTAGACTCGCCAGTGCACACGATGCGGGCTGGCACCCGATCTACGGGCGACGCTGGAGTCTGGATGGCGGGACGGCAGGACGTTTCGATGCGGTCCGGTTCTGCGAAGGTGGCTGCTGATTTCGGAGTTCCGCTGCCCGATCGGGGATCTACGCAGCAGCCTCGTAGTTGGATTGCGGCAGGTCACGCGTCATATGCGTGGCTCTTCTTGAAGATGGTGCTCGACGCCGGCGGATGGACGGTCGGCCAGCAGCGCTTCACATCGCGTCCACTGTTCGGCTTGTGCGGTACCTACGTTAAGACGAGTACGGTGCTGGCCACACGCACCGTATCTGCTCTTGACCGCTGGCCTGAGTAACGTAATGCTCTGAGTTCCACACGGGAATCCTGGGCCGGTCCATCCACGCCAGCTCTCACGATGTCCACGAGGAGGACAGAATGGCCAAGAAGTCGAAATCCAGGTCCAAGTCCAAGGACGTGCCGCTTCACCGCTCCTGCGGAGCGATGGCTGCCCACATGATGCTGCTGGAGCGGAGCCCGTCGTTCCGCGCGGCGCAGATGCGGCTCGAGGCCGCGACCTCGAGGCGGCGGGATTCGGCGGCCGACCTCTCCAAATCGAAGATCGTGACGCTCAAGACGGTCGTCAACGTCGTCTACAAGACCGACGATCAGAACATCTCAGATGCGCAGATCGCGAGCCAGTTCAAGGCGATGAACAAGGACTTCCGGGCGACCAACCCGGACAAGAGTGGCACCCCGGCGCCCTGGAAGGGGCTCGTGACCGACTCGCGGATTCAGTTCAAGCTCGTCAAGGTGACGCGAACCAAAACCGCCTCAAACGGCTTCACGTTCGACGATGCCGTGAAGAAGGCCTCGACCGGCGGCATCGCTCCGTTTTCGCCGACGACCCATGTGAACTTCTGGGTCTGCGCGCTGACGGGCGGACTTCTCGGCTACGCGCAGTTCCCCGGTGGGCCTCCCTCAACCGACGGCGTCGTGATCAACTACCAGGCGTTCGGCACGAATGGAACTGCTCAGTCACCGTTCAACAAAGGACGTACAGCCACGCATGAGGTCGGGCACTACTTCAACCTCCGCCACATCTGGGCTGACACGCCGGACTGCAGCGGATCGGACATGGTGGCCGACACGCCCAACGCGGCCGGCCCGAACTTCGGCACGCCCGCGTTCCCGCACGTAACCTGCAACAACGGCCCGAACGGCGACATGTTCGTCAACTACATGGACTACACCGACGACGCCGGAATGTTCATGTTCACGGCGCAGCAGGTACTGCGGATGCGCGCCGCGCTCGAAACGCAGCGCTCGGGCCTGCTCTAGCGATCGGGAGGCCGCCATGGCCGCCAGTAAAGAACCTTCGAAGGATCGTCTGTTCGCAACCCGGTGGGTCCACGTCTTCGAGGAAGACACGGCCGACGGCGCCGTGTATCGACCCGAGGACGACAAGGTCCCGCTGTCGCGCCGGCCCCGGGAACGGCTCGAGATTCGCGCGGACGGATCCGCGGCGATCCTCGCGCCCGGGCCGGACGATCGCTTCGTGGCACAGCCCGCGTCCTGGACGGACGAGAAACAGGGTCTCGTCATCCAGGCGCGGCACGGCGGCCCCCAGCTGCGCGTCGTTCACCGCGCTCCCGACCGCCTGGTGATCAAGACCGAGAGCGCGAAGAAACAACGCTGACGACGAGGTCATGGCCAAGAAACCCCTCAAGGCCGGCACTGCCGAAGCCATCGACTTCGAGGTCAGTCCGCGATTGCCGCTCCTCGCGAAGGTCCGCGCATTCACGCGCGGTCTCGACTCGCCGATCGTGCGCCCGCTGCGGATCTACACGCTCGATCCCTCCGTCTCCGATCGGAGCGGCGGCATTGCGACGGTGCAGATTCCCTACGAGACGCTGATGCCGGGGCCGATCGGATCGCTCTTCGACGTGCGGATCGACAAGGTCCCCGAGCCGCTCACCGCGGCCGTGCTGAACCTCGACGATGCGAACCTGCTGATCGGCGGAGGGTTGCCACCCTCGCCGTCGAACGGCCGATTTCACCTCCAGATGGTGTACGCGGTCAGCTGCCTGACCTACGCGGCCTTTCGACGGGCTCTCGGTCGCGACATCGGATGGGCCGTCCCGGCGGCAGAAGACGGATCGCTGAGGCTGATCCTGCGGCCTTTCGGCTTCCGCGGGCGCAACGCCGGCTACAACCGCGAAACCGGGGACGTGTCGTTCGGCTACTTCAACGCCACGAGCGACCCGGCGGGCTTCATCGTCCGCAATGGCCTGATCTGCACGTCGCTCAGCCACGACATCATCGCTCACGAGGTCTCGCACGCCCTGCTCGACGGGCTGCGATCGTCGTTCCTGCATCCGACCAATGTGGACGTCCCCGCGTTTCACGAAGCGCTCGCCGATCTGGTGGCGCTCTTGCTGCATTTCACGTATCCCGAAGTGGTCGAGCAGGCGATTCGCGACTCGAGGGGGGCGATTACGCGTGGATCGCTGCTGAGCGATCTCGCACGGGAGTTCGGCTACGCGCGGGGGAAGAAGGGCAAAGGCTCGGCGCTGCGATCGGGCGTGGACGTCCAGGGCATCAAGGCCTTCGATTCCGACGTCGCCGCTGCGCGGGACGGCGCCCCGTTGCGGTACGATCCCTCACTCGAGCCGCATCAGCTCGGAACCGTGCTGGTCTCGGCGGTGTTCGAAGCCTTTGCGACGATCGTGAAGCGGAAGAGCGAGCGTTTCTTCCGCATTGCGGGAATCGATCCGGGATCGGTGGGAGAGGCGCCGATCAGCGACGCGCTCGTCAAAGCGATCGCGCAGGAAGCCAGCGAGGTCGCCGGACAGTTCCTCAACATCTGCATCCGCGCCGTCGACTACTGCCCACCCGCCGACATGGAGATGGGCGAGTATCTTCGGGCGATGATCACCGCCGACGGGGACGTCGAACGGACCGACAAGTACGGCTTCCGCGAAGCGCTGATGCGTTCGTTCAGGCGCAGACTGGTCTTTCCCGATCACGTGAAGTTCATGACCGAGGAGTCCGTTCGCTGGGATTCGATTGGCGATCGCCTGCGCATCCCGGGCCTCGCGTTCAGCGAGCTCCATTTCGCCGGAGAGCCGGGTCAGCCGGCAGACGCGAAGGAGCTCGATCGACGGGCCCGCGCGCTCGGACGATTCGTCACGAACCCGAAGCACGCGGGCGTCTTCCACCTCGTCGCGCCGTCAGGAAAACTGCCGAAGGGGGTGACCTACGCGTCGCCGCCCACGATGGAGTCGGTCCGCGTCACCCGGCGCGCCGCGCCTGACGGGCGGATCCTGTTCGACCTCGTCGCCGAGATCACCCAGACCTGCACCGTTCAGCAGGGCGGCGACCTGTTCGAGATGAACGGCGGCGCGACAGTCGTGATCGATCCGGAAGGCGAGGTCCGCTACGCCATCTACAAGCGGTTCACGAGTGAGGATCGGCGGAACCGTCAGCGCGCGGCGATGCGGGGACCCTTGAAGGACTTCTGGAAACGATCCGGCAGACGCTTCACCGAGCGCAAGGACGTGCTGCGGCGCGTCCATCAGATGGCGGGGGACGAACCAATCTAGGGTTCCAAGGTTCTCGGTTCTCGGGTTTTCGGGTTCTATGGTTCTCGGGTTCTCGGTTCTCGCAGAACGTATGGCTCAGACGTCGACCTCGAAGAGAAGCGCCCACAGCTCGAGTGGCGCTCCTGCCCAGTGCCAGAACGAATACGCCGGGAACCCGTGTTCCTTGACGAGCCGGATGAACGCCAGCCCGCGCTCCGCGCAGGCGGAACCCGAAGCGCAGCCTCCGCCCACGCCAACCCAACCCGCGCCTACCGGCACGAACGGGATCGTCAGGTGTGAATTCGCTCTGATCGCGCGCTCGAGCCGATTCGAGACGCTGGGGCTTCCGCCGTAGTACACCTGCGGAGCGTTCACGTGCGCGTGCTGCGCCAGCTCGTCGAACGGAAACGCGGGGAAGTTCTGCGGGATGTCGTGGCTGCAGATCCCGAGGGCCAGCCCGCCCGCCTCGAGCCGCTCACGAAGCAGTTGTCCGTAGGCGAGAGCCTCGGCCTTGCCGCCTTGAAAGAACAGCGCCCCCTGAGGGGTTTCCGCGTCCATCAGCACGCCTTTGACACCAAGCTCCACCGCGAGATCCGAGACAACGCGCGCTTCCTCGGTTGCGGCAGCGACGTCGGCGCAGCGCGGCTCGTGCCAGCCCCAGACGACGATGCCGCGCGCGGCGAGCGCGTCGCGCACGAGCGCGAAATCGGGCGTCAGGTTCGGGGCGTACGGCTGTTGACCGACGGCGATCTTGATCCACACTCCGCTCAGCCGCGCAGCCTCTGCCTTGTCGGCCATCTGCTCGACGCCGCGCTCGACCGTCAGGATCGGCGGAAGCCGCCAGATGAACATGTGGCGGCCGGTCAGGACCGGTACGGTTGGCGCGTCAGCGATCGACGCGGTTCCGCGCCGTGTCGATCGGCGACGGCGGGGATGATCGAGGTTTCGCTTTCTGGCCATCTCTCGCTCTCTCTCGAGGGTTCTACAGGGTTCTGCAGGTTCTAGCGGTTCTAGGGATCTACGGGTTCCGAAGGTTCTACGGGTTGTCGGTGCTCGGTTCTCGGTGCTACGGGTTCGTGGTCCAACGATGAGAGCTTGAAAGACCCAGACGATGACACGATCGGTTGCGACGCGGCAATCTCGACGAGCGAACCAATCGAACTCGAAACTGTAGAACGCGAGAACCGAGAACTGAGAACTGAGAACCCGAGAACGACAAGCGGCAAGCACCCCCCGGCTGAGCTCTGCGCGCGGTTCGCGGCCGGATTTACACGGTTTTGCACGCCTGTCCGCGATACGACCGCGAGTATCATGGGTTGCTCGTTCCCGGGCCGCCATGACAACCTCGCCATCGGAGGACTCGCAGGGCCGGCATCCCGGTCCGCTCGATCCCGACACGACCATCGAGCTGCTGACTCGCGTGAGGGCGGGCGATTTATCGGCACGTGACCGTCTAATAGCTAGGTGCCTTCCGTCGCTGCGACGATGGGCGCGAGGGCGGCTGCCTGTGTTTGCCCGCGACATGCTCGACACTGACGATCTCGTGCAGGAGACGGTTGTGGCCGCGCTGGGACACCTGAACCGGTTCGAGGCGCGGCGCGAAGGAGCGCTGCAAGCCTACCTGCGTCAGGCGCTCGCCAACCGGATCAAGGACGTGATTCGGTACCGGAGCCGGCGTCCGCATCAGACCGAGCTGCCGGAGAGCGCGGCGGCCGAGGGCGCATCGCCGCTCGAGGAAGCGATCGGGCGAGAAAATGCCGAGCGGTACGAAGCGGCCATGCTTCGGCTTCGCGACGTGGATCGCGAGGCCATCGTCGCCCGGATCGAGCTGCGCTACAGCTACGAGGAACTGGCGGTGGCGCTCGGAAAGCCCTCGGCCGACGCGGCGCGCATGGCAGTGACCCGGGCGGTCTATCGGCTGGCCCACGAGATCAGCGATGTCAGGTGACCAGGTCCTCCTCGAAGTCGCGGCCGCCGTCGCCGACGGCTCACCGGTGGACTGGGCGGCGATCGAGGGACGCGTGTCGGACGAGCACGATCGGAAACTGCTGCGAAACCTGCAGATGCTCGCGAATGTGGGGAACGTGCACGAGACCACGCTGGAACTGCCGGGTCCCGGCGCCCCGCCGTTGCCTCCGTCGATGGAGGAGACAGTCAGCGCCACGAGCGCTGCGGCGCGGCGCTGGGGACGTTACGAGCTGCGAGCGCGGCTCGGCGAAGGCGGTCAGGGCACGGTCTATCGAGCGTGGGATCCGCAGCTCGAGTGTGAAGTGGCCCTGAAGGTCCTGCAACCCCATCACGCGGCCGTGGACATCGTCGGCGATCGCATCCTGCGGGAAGGGCGCGCGCTCGCGCGCGTCCGCGACCCCCACGTCGTCAACGTCTACAACGTGGAGAGGCACGAGGGGCAGATCGGCCTGTGCATGGAGTTCATCAAGGGCCAGACCCTCGAGGACATCCTGACCGCGCAGGGACCCTTCGGCCCGCACGAGGCCGCGGCGGTGGGCATCTGCGTAGGCCGGGCGCTGGCGAAGGTCCACGATGCCGGACTTATCCACAGAGACGTCAAGACCCGCAACGTCATGCGCGAGGAGAAGGGCCGGATCGTCTTGATGGACTTCGGGACCGGCCGCGATTCCGCGCAGCTGCGCGCCGGGGGCGCTGAGCTGGCCGGCACGCCGCTGTACATGGCGCCCGAAGTTCTGTCAGGAGCGCCGGCGACGCACCAGAGCGACATCTACAGCGTCGGCGTCCTGCTCTATCACCTCGTGACCGGACGATTCCCGATCGAAGGCCGCACCTTCGACGAGATCGTGCAGGCGCACAAGAGCCAGCGCCGCAAGCCGCTTACCGAGCGGCGACCGGATCTTCCCGACGACTTCATCCGCATCATCGAGCGCGCCATCGCGCCGGACCCCGCGGCACGGTACGAGACGGTGGGTCTGATGGTCCACGACATGGTCGTGCTCGAAGCCAAAGGTGCTGACCAGATCGCGAACCCGTGGACGACTGGTCAGCGCGTCGCGTTCGGCGCCGGCCTCGTGGGCGCAACCGCCGTGGCGTGCCTGCTGCTCGGCTTCATCAACTCCATGGCGTTCAACGCGGCGCTCGAGCGCACCGCCGTGGCTCATGAGTCGATCTCCGACTGGCTGACATGGGGCGCCAAGTCGTTGATCGGGCCGATTGCCAACCTGGCGCAAGTGGCGATCGGCGTTCTCGCCATCGCGGCCGTCTGGCGCTTCCTGCGTAAGCTCTCGCATGGATTCAACCGGTGGTCGGAGCGCACGACGCTGACCTTGTCGGGCCTCGTCAGGAGTCTGGGCCTTCGCGAGCCTGAAGCCTTCGGACAGTTCGCCTTCGTGCTCGGGCTCGGCTATCTGTTGATCGTCGTGTTCGCGCATGGCACGCTGACGAGCGCGATGTTCACGTTCCTGTCGCACATGACGCCGCAGCAGCTGGCGGTGCTGGCACCGACCAACGCCGACGAGCACTACAGCTATCGCTCGATGCTCGATCTGCTCGTCCTCGGAAGCGGGCTCTCGTTGTACTGGCTGCTGCGCCTGAACTGGCGCCGCTCGGTAGCCGGCATCGGCGCCGTCGCGGCCGTGGGTGCCCTCTTCGCGTTCGCGACTCTCATGTGGGACGCACCGTACCGCTTGCTCTTCCAGTCGGAGCGGCCCCGGGTCCTGTTCGAGAACCAGCGTTGCTACGATCTTGGCAAGAACGATGAGGAGACGCTGCTCTACTGTCCTGAGGCAGCGGATCCGAGAGTCCGCCGCGCCCGGACCGGCGATCCCCGGTTGCACGATACCGATGTAACGGAGAGCATCTTCACACCGAAGTAGTCCGGTGCGACACACCGGAAACGGCGAGGCTGTGGGCCGCAGCACCGCCGCGTGATTCACGACGGGCCCTGCTGCGAGGCTCCCCTATGCGTTGTTTCTCACGTTGCGTGCTCTTGGTTGGCGCCTTCCTACTGGCTGTGTCTTCGCCGGCGGCGGCACAGGAATGGGGACGCGGGTTCTTCGAGAAAATGAGCGGACCCCGTTTCAAGGTGTCACACCAGGGCGTGCCGATCGCGTGCCTGTGGAGCACGGAGATCGACTACCGCATCTCTCCGTTCTGGAAGACCTTCCAGAACATGGAGGCGTGGAACATCGAGTCGAAAGAGGGCGTACTCGTCAAGAGCGACGCACACCGCCTGATCTGTCTCGATTTCGAATACAACTCATCCGAGAACGACAACGCGAACGACCTCGGCGTGGGCCTGATTCACTTCAGGGAGTTCAACGGCAATTTCGGCTTTCCCCTCGAAAAGTGGAACAACAAGCTGGAAGCGATCGAACCGGGTCTCGGCTTCGGGCTGTCCCGCTTCAGCAACATCGAGGCCACGTGGCGATTTACGCTGACGCCGTACGTCGTCGTCAAGCCACTCAAATTCGGCTTACGGAGCAAGGTCGACGTCCCCAACAAGCGGTGGGACTGGCGGAGCGTGATCAAGGTCTCAGTGGGCCTGGTCGTGTTCACGAACAAGGTGTCGGACCAGGATCTCGGCATCCGTTTGATCGATGAACCCTTCAATGACCGTGCCCGCTGGCGGCTGCTGTATTCGGTCGATGCCGGAGAATTGCTGGGATTCCGATAAAGCGAGGTCTCTTCCGCGAAGCGCTGCGCGTCAGCGGGGAACGCGATCAGTCGCCGACGGCGAGGGAGTGAACGCGCGCGTCACAACCTGGCCGTCGGCGCCGAGGATGCCAAGGTCACGGCCATCCACAGTCACTCGGACGGCTCCGGCATCACCCGCACGTACCGCGATCGCGTGATCGGCCTCGAACGGGATGCGCTGTCCTGCCGGCACCTGACGCTCCAGCGTCTTGTTGTCATCCACCGTCACTCGCATCCAGACAGCTCGAAGCGTGGTCAGCTCCACACGGAGTGCGTGCGTCGAAACTGGCCCGGCTGGCGCCGCAGGCTGCGATGCGGCCGGTGGTGTGGCCTGGGGCGCCGACGCCGCCTGTCGCGACGGCGCTGACCCTCCTCCGAACAGCGCGAAGAGCATCAGCGCGACGATGGCAACCGCGGCGGCAGCCGCAGCGAGCACCAACCACGATTTTGATCGCCAGGTCGGGGCGGGTGGTTGCTCTTTGACCGCGTAGTCCTGCTCCTGCAACCGGCGCCTGAGGCTCGCGATTATTGGATCGATTTGCGGTGGAGGCGATTCGAGCAGCCCCGACTCGATCGGCGCAGACTCGCTCGGTACCTCTGGCAACGGGGGCACAAACACCACGGCCGACGGCTGAACCGCCGGGGTGACGTTCCTCGGCGTCTGGGGCGCTGGTGCATCCGATACCCAGGGTCCGCGAATCAGAGGCGTCTCGGACGCCGCGCTCGAGCCCGGAGCAGGCTGCGGCGCGGGCGTGCGAAACCCTTTGACGAAAGAGTCGAACCTGGCGACCGCATGCTCGCGATCCTTGCGTGACGCGAGGATCTTGTGATGCAGCTGCTCGAGCTCCCGAAGGACGGCCTGCTCGTCGAAGGGTTGCCGATTCTCGGCCACGGTGGTAGTTGACCGCGCGTCAGGCGATACAGTCAAGCGCAAATCGCGGTGTAGCCGTCACCGTCAACCGGCTGGCGCGAGGGTGCCGGCCGGCTACAACAGCGTGCCGCGAAGGATCACGAGCGCCACCGAGAAGTAGATCACCAGACCGGTCACGTCGACGAGCGTCGCGACGAAAGGCGCAGACGACGTGGCCGGATCGAAACCGAGACGGCGGAGCAAGAACGGCAGCAGCGAGCCGATGAGCGTGCCCCAGAGCACGATCCCGATGAGCGCGAGGCCGACCGTCAATGCCACGAGCAGCCAGTGCGGCCCGTAGATGGTCGAGAACGCTGACCAGAGTGTGATTCGCAGGAAGCCGATGCTGCCCAGGATCGTCCCGAGCGCGAGTCCGGCCATGATCTCCCGCCGCATGACCGGCCACCAATCGCGCAGCGTGACCTCGCCGAGCGCGAGCGCACGGATCACGAGCGTCGACGCCTGCGATCCGGAGTTGCCGCCGCTCGAGATGATGAGCGGCACGAAGAGTGCGAGGACCACGGCCCGCGAGATCTCCGCCTCGAACGCACCCATCGCCGTCGCCGTGAGCATTTCGCCGAGGAACAGCGCCGTCAACCATCCGGCCCGTTTCTGAATCATCCGCCAGAACGCGATCTCGATGTACGGCTCGTCGAGAGCCTCCGATCCGCCGATCCGCTGGATTTCCTTCGTGGCGGCCGCTTCCGCGACGTCCAGGACGTCGTCGATGGTGACGATGCCGATCAGCATGCCGGCCGAGTCGGTCACCGGCAGGGCGGTGCGGTCGTACTGACGGAAGGCGGCGACCGCCGTCTGCTGGTCATCGGTGGCCTTGAGAGCCACGAACCGCCGATCCATCAGATCGACGACCTGGTGGTCGAGCGAGGTCAGCAGGAACTCGCGGATCCGGATGTCGTCGATGAGGCCTCCCTGCTCGTCGATGACGTAGATGACGTTGAGGGTTTCGCTGTCCTGCCCGTGCGTGCGCACGTAGTCGAGTACCTCCCGCACCGTCCAGTGCTCGCGCACGGCGACGTAGTGCGGCGTCATCAGACGGCCGATGGAGTCTTCCGGATATCCCAGGAGCGTGAGCGCGACGGCGCGCTCGGCCGGCGTGAGGAGGGCGAGCAGCTGACGCGTGGCAGTCGCCGGCAGCTCCTCGAGGAACATCGTGCGGTCGTCGGGCGCCATGTTGTTGAGGAGCGCCGCGACATCTTCCTGCGCCATCGCCTTGAGGAGCGCGTCCTGCGCCTCGTGGTCGAGGTACTCGAACACGCTCGAGGCGTCCTTCCGCGGCAACAGGCGGAACACCACGACCTGATCCTCGATGCCGAGGTCGGTCAGCAGCATCGCCAGGTCGCTCGCATGACGGTTGCGCGTCATGTCGCGGAGGCGCGGGAAGTCTTTGGCGCGGACGGCCGCCGCGAGTTCGTCGGCCGGCCTCGCCACCTGCCGGATCGCCGCGAGCGCGTCGTCGCGCTGCGGACCTTTGAGTTGTTGTTCCATTTGCGTAAGCGCCGCCCGCACGACGTCATGGTGGTGCACGTGCGAGCCGATGGCCTTGGCTGCGTCGAGCCAGACGCGGTGGATGAGATCCAGATCGCCGGGGGTGAGAGACGGCGGATGCGCGCCGAGATGATAGGCGTCCGCGCGTCCAGTTGGATGATGAATGACCAGCCGAATATCCGATTGCGTGTCGGGTTTTTCCGCGCGTTCCCAGGCTTCGCCGAGCGAGCGCGCCTGATCCTCGGCAGACAGGCTCGTGGACTCGCCGACATAGACCTCGGACGATTTCAGCTTCAGCGCGGTCGCCACGACCGCGTCGAAGACGTTGTGGGACGGAACGATGATGAGGCGCGCCAGCCGGCCGAAGCGCTCGGCGAGGGCAATGACCTTCGACAGCAGATACCGTTCCGATGGGGTGGGTTCGGTATCGCCCAGCACGAGCTCGTCCATGTCCACGCCGACGAGCCGCGCGGTCATGACCACGACGTCGCGATCGCCGGCCGCCTGGAATGCCGCGGCCACATGCGACAGCGAATACGGATTGCGAACCGGCACGAGAAGGTTGCCAGGTCTCGCCTGCACGTGACCGAGCGAGAGATCGGTGGACGGGAGGAGCTCGAACGGGTCGAGGTCCTCGGCCTCGGCGCGCGTCTCGGGCCGCCGTGACGGTGCGTTGAAGACAGTCGCCAGGATGAGGATCAGACTGCCCGTCGCAAGCGCCGGGACCTCGCCGGCGAGCACGAGTGCTGCGCCAGCGATGACGAGAACAGCGCCAGTCGCGAGGAGCCCGACTGGAATCTCGCGTGACCTCAGGCGGAAGTTGAAGGGAGCACGATAAGGACGTGGACCAGGGCGTTTCTCGCGGAACCGCACGAGCGCGGCGACCTTCAACGTCGTCGTACAGGCGATCGCCAGCGCGTAGGCCTGAGTCAGCCACTGCACACGACCACCGCTCGCGAGCATCACCGCGACGACCGCGGCCGCGGTCAGGTCGAGGGCATGAGCCGGCGTGCCGAAGCGAGGATGCAGATTCGCGAGGCGCGCGGGCAGAACGCCGTCGGCCGCCAGCTTGCGCACCGTCTGCTCGCCGTCGATGAGCGCGGCGCGCGCCGCCGGGATCAGCAAGGCCAGCGCCGCTCCGACGATGAACAGCGACAGCAGGTCGCGAAGCCCTCGTGGACCGGCCAGGTGCTGCGCGATCGCGGCGAGGGGAACGTCGGTCCAGGGGCGCGGAAAATCCAGCCGGACGAGCGCCAGAAAGAGAAACGAGAGGAGCGCCGTGCCGAACAGCGTGAAGAGGAGCACCAGCCGGGCCGTACGACGGACGGCCACCACGCGAGGCGGTGGCAGCTCGTGGGCCACCCGGGCGAGTGCATCTCCGCTTCCGACGACGGGCAGCGCGACCGCGAAGCCTCGCAGACATGTCAGGAACAGCGCGAGCAGCGACGCGGCCGTGAAGGGCGTCGGCACGATCGCGGAGAAGGGCGCCAGACCGATCGGCCGTCGCATCCAGGTGATCAAGCCCCAGGCGGCCGTGGTCAACAGAACGGCGATGCCGATCCAGACCCCTTTTGCAACCGTGTCGGCGGACAGCGCGAGGTTCGAGCGGGCGCGGATCCACAACAGGCCCAGCGCGCCGATCGCGAGGAGCGACGCGACGTCCTCGGGCGTGACAAAGCCCGTCAGCCGCGAGCGACTGATGACAGTGACCGCGACCCCCGAGCCGTAATGGCCGGCGACCACGCAGGCCAGCGCGGCCAGCAGGAGCCGCTCGGTGAACCGCGCAGCAGCCCCCGCCCGGGCCGCGCGCGCGCCAAAGGCCTGCTCAATCCGTCCGATCGATCCGCCAGGAATGAAGAGCGCCCAGCTCTCGAGATCGACCGCGCGCACGAGGACGCTGAACGCGCAGGCCGTGAGAATCAGCCACGGGGCAAGATCGCCCGCGGCAATCTGGACGACGCCCGGAATGAAGAAGACTGCCGCACAGAGTTCCGCGACGGCCAGTGCCGCCGCCCGCCAGACCGACACGTACGACAGGAGCGGCGTCGCCGAAAAGACGACGCGCACCTTTCGGCCTGGCCGGATGGGCGGAACGATCGGCATGGCGGTCCCGAAGCGATGATAGCTCGGGCTTCTGCAGATCGGATGAAGGAAGAGTTAAATCGGCGGCGCTATTCGCTTCTGAGCGACACCATCGGATCGATCCGGGCTGCCCGGCGTGCAGGAACGTAACTGGCCACGAGCGCAACCAGCCCGAGCAACGCAACGATCACGCTGAACGTCAACGGGTCGGAGGGAGCCACGCCGAAGAGGAGTCCGCGCATGAACCTGGTAAGAGCGAACGCTCCCGCGATGCCGAGGATCACTCCGGCGATCGCCACGATCATGCCCTGACGGATCACCATGCGCAGGATGCCACCCGGAGTCGCGCCGAGCGCCATGCGGATGCCGACTTCCCGAGTGCCCTGACTCACCAGATACGCGATGACCCCATAAGTACCGACGGCCGCGAGCCCGAGCGCGCACGCCGCGAATACCGTGAGCAGCAGCATCGCAAACCGCCGTCTTGCCAGCGACTCGTCCACGCGCTGCACCATGGTTCGCACGTTGTAAATGGGCAGATCCGGATCGAGCGCGTGGATTTCCTGACGGACAGACGAGGTCAACGCCGCAGGATCCAGGCTGCTGCGGACGACGACGTTCATCGCCCGCGTGGTGACCTGGCTGTGCGCGAAATACACGGCCATCCGGGACTCCGAATCGAGCGCATCCTGCTTGATGCGGCCGACCACGCCGACCACGGTCATCCACGGCGCGTTGGGATTGGCGTCCATGCCGCCGGTTCGGATGCGTTTGCCGATGGCGTCTTCATTCGGCCAGATCTGGCGTGCCATGTGATCGTCGACGACAACCACGCGTTGCGTCGTCCGCGTGTCCTGCTCCGTGAAGAGGCGGCCGCGAAGGAGCGGGATTTCCATCGCGCGGAAGTAGTCGCCTCCCGCCATGCGCTGATCGACGTTGATGAACGGTTCGCCTGGCGCCGGCGCGCGGCCGTCCACCGTGATCGGTCCCCACGCCATCATCTGGCTGAGCGGCAGCGACGAGATACCCCCAGCAGCGGTGACACCGGGCAGATGCGCGAGCCTGTCCCACAACTGGCGATACGTCTGGAAGACTGCCGCACCGTCGCTGTACTTGCGGCCGGTCATCGTCAGCTCGAGCGTGAGGACGTTGGACGCGTTGAAGCCGGGCGGCACGCTCTGAAGCTGAATGAAGCTGCGAATCAGCAGGCCGGCGCCGATGAGAAGCATGACCGAGAGCGCGAGCTCCGACATGACGAGCAGTCGGCGCAGGTTCTGGCCTCGGCCCCAGACAGCCCCGGCTCCGGCGGAGCCGCGGCCAACGTCCTTCAGGTTGCCGTGGAGGTCCAGCCGGCTCGCACGGAACGCCGGCAGCAGACCGAACACGATTCCGGAGAGAATCGACAGTCCGAGCGTGAAGAGCAGCACTTCCCCGTTGATGGCGATCTCGTGCAAGCGAGGCACGCTCTTCGAGCCAAGGGCGCGAATCCCGGCAAGGCTCACGATCGATACGGCCACCCCCAGCGCGCCGCCCGCGAGCGCGAGCAGGACGCTCTCGGTCAGAAACTGCGCGACGATGCGGCCGCGGCTGGCGCCGAGCGCGGCCCGGACGGCAATCTCTTTCTGTCGGGCGAGCGCGCGTGACAGCAGCAGGTTCGCGACGTTGGCGCACGCGATGAGAAGCACGAAGCCGACCGAACCGATGAGGACCAGGAGCGAGCGGCGTACGTCACCGACGACCTGTTCCTGCAGCGGCACGATGCTGAAGGTCAGGCCGCCGTTCGGCGGGTAGACGTCCGGATGCTCGCGCCGAAGCCGCGCGGTGATCGTATCGGCCTCCGCCTGCGCCCGCGCGACCCGGACGCCTGGCCTCAGCTTGCCGAGGATGTTGTAGTCCTCACGGTTGCGAACCTCGGCGGCGTTGGCCGCCAGCGGCAGCGGCAGGAGGATCTCCGCATCCTCCGCGCCGCCGAGCGTCGGCATGACCTCCCGGCGCAACGAGAACGACGCCGGCAGGACGCCGATGATCTCGAATGGTTGACCGTTGAGGGTGATCGACCGGCCGATCACCTTCGGATCGCCACCATACCGGCGCATCCAGGTGCCGTAGTGGAGCACGGCCGTCCCGGTTCGACCCGGGCTGTCGTCTGCCGGCGTGAAGAGCTTCCCGAGCACGGCGCGTGCCCCCAGCATCGGCAGGAGGTTCGACGAGACGCGGATCGTGCCGACGCGCTCCGGCTCACCGTCGCCGGTCAGGTTGTAGTTGCTCCCGATCGCGGTGGCGACGTCCTCGAACCCGCTGTGATTGCGTTTGATGTCGAAGTACTGCGCCGTCGAAAACCAGTCTTCTGTGATGCCCAGGCCGGGCGATCGGTTCCACAGGATGACCAGCCGGTCGGCGTCTGCGTACGGCAGGGGCCTGATGAGCAACGCGCTCGCGACGCTGAAGATCGCGGTGTTGGCGCCGACGCCGATCGCCAGCGAGAGGACGGCGGCGATCGTGAATCCTGGAGTTCTGAGAAAGGCTCGGCACGCGTAGCGGGCATCCTGCACGAGCGTCTGCATCGAACGAGACCGGCGGGCTTCGCCCCGCCGCCCCACCGTCGTCGCTCGCGGGGCCCCATCGCCCCGCTCCGCTCCGGCGAGCCGAGCATACCCGACGCGTTCATCCCGGAAAAGGTGTCAGGGCGCCCGAGCCGTACCCTATGATTTTCCCGCGCACAATTCGAGACTCGAGTGGCGGTTCGTCCGGAAGGCGGGACCGGCGGCACCAGAACAGGTCCGGCGCACGCGATCGCGATCACGGGCGCCGGCGAGGACGGTGAATGGCGATCTATCTCGGATTCGACTCGAGTACGCAGGGGCTCACGGCGACGGCTATCCGGATCGACGGATCGAGCCGGTCGGTGGTGTTCGAGCGATCCATCGACTACGACACGACGCTGCCTCACTACGCCACGCGGCACGGGGTGCTATCCGACACGGATCCGCTCGTCGCCTGCGCGCCGCCGCTCATGTGGGCGGAGGCGCTGGATCGAATGATGGCCGGCATCGCCGAATCGGGCATCGATCTTTCAGACATCCGTGCGATCTCGGGATCCGCGCAGCAGCACGGCACCGTGTATCTGGCACAAGGCGCTGGCGATCGGCTCGCGCGATTCGATCCGGGACGTCCGCTCGTCGAGGGGCTCCGCGGGCTCTTCTCGCGGAGTGTCTCCCCGATCTGGATGGACTCGAGCACCGGAACCGAGTGCGCCGCGATCACCGAGTCCATCGGCGGGGCCGCAACCCTCGCCAGCCTCACGGGTTCACGCGCGTTCGAACGGTTCAGCGGCCCGCAGATTCGCAAGTTCGCCCGCGTCGACGCCGACGGCTACGCGCGAACGGAGCGAATACACCTCGTCAGCTCGTTCCTCGCGTCGCTCCTCGCCGGCCGGCACGCTCCGATCGATCCAGGTGACGGCTCGGGCATGAACCTCATGGACATCGCGGCGAAAACCTGGGCGCCAGCTGCACTCCGTGCGACGGCGCCGGACCTGGCCGCGAAGCTGCCGCCGATCCGCGAGTCGTGGACGATTGCCGGTCCGCTGGCGCCGTATTGGACGCGACGCTACGGCTTCCCCGCGGCGCAGGTCGTCATCTGGTCCGGCGACAACCCCTGCAGCCTGATCGGCGTCGGCCTGATCAAGGAAGGGCGCGTCGCGATTTCGCTCGGCACGAGCGATACGCTGTTCGCGTACATGTCGACGTCCGGGGCCGATCCGTCGGGGGCAGGACACGTCTTCGGATCGCCAACCGGCGCTTACATGGGCATTACGGTCTTCAAGAACGGATCGCTCGCGCGCGAACGGGTTCGCGACGAGCACGGGCTCGACTGGACGGGATTCTCGGCAGCGCTGGCGCACACGCCTCCGGGCAATCAGGGTGCGATCATGCTGCCCTGGTTCGCGGCCGAGATCACGCCGCCGATCATGTCGCCAGGGGTGCGTCGCTACGCGCTCGATCCCTCGGATGCAGCAGCCAACGTCCGCGCCGTGGTCGAGTCGCAGATGCTGGGAATGGCCGCGCACTCGCGATGGATGGGTGGTCCGATCGCCACCATCCATGCGACGGGCGGCGCCGCCGTCAACCGTGACATTCTCGTGGTGATGTCAGACGTGTTCGGCGCGGATGTGTATCAGCTCGACGTGGCAAACTCGGCGGCGTTGGGCGCCGCTCTGCGTGCGTACCATGCCGACCTCGCATCCAAGGGCACGCCGGCCTCCTGGGATGAGGTGATTCGGGGTTTCGTCGAGCCGGCCGCCGCGACCGTCGTGCGTCCACGGCCGGAGCATCACGCGATGTATGTGGAGCTCGCGAGGGTCCGCGCAGCGTGCGAGGCGCACGCGCTCGGCAACGGACCCGATCCCTCACCGCTGATTGCGGCGTTTCGCAAAAGCTAGTGGCCTGTCACTCGAGCGCGACCGGCTTCACCCGTGGCACGAGCAGGTGTATCGTGCCGAGCGCCACCAGATAGGCGAGGCCGGCGACGATGAAGACCGCGTAGTAGCTGCCGGTCCACTGCAAGAGGTGACCGGTGACCTGCGCGATGAGCATGCCGCCGACCGCACCGGCCATGCCGCCGAAGCCCACCACCGATCCGACAGCCTGACGCGGGAACATGTCGGACGCGAGCGTGAACATGTTCGCGGACCATCCCTGATGCGCGGCGGCGGCGAGCGAGATGAGCGCAACCGCCGCCCACAGGCTCTGCGCGCGCGCAGCGAGCATGATCGGCACGACCGCGAGCGCGCAGATGAGCATCGCCGTCTTCCGCGCCGAGTTCACGCTCCAGCCGCGTCGAAGAAGCGATGACGAGAGCCATCCGCCGCCGATGCTGCCGACGCTGGCCACCTGATAGATGACCACGAGCGGCAAGCCAATCCCCTTCAGGTCGAGGCCGTAGTTGCGGCTGAAGAAATCGGGCATCCAGAACAAGTAGAGCCACCACACCGGATCGGTGAGGAACTTGCCCGCCGCAAACGCCCAAGCTTCACGGTGCGGCAGTAGCTTGCTGAGCGGAATCGGCGTCGTCTTTTCCGGCGGGTCGCTGCGGATGTGCGCCATCTCCGCCGCGGAGACACGCGGGTGCTGCTCGGGCGAGCTGTACGTGGGCCACCAGAGGAAAAGCCAGAAGAACCCCAGCGCGCCGGTCACGATGAAGGCCCAGTACCAGCCGAAGGAGTAGGTGATCCACGGCACGGCGAGCGGCGTGATCAGCGCGCCGACGTTCGTGCCCGAATTGAAGATGCCGGTCGCGAGCGCGCGCTCGCGTTTCGGAAACCACTCGGCGACCGCCTTGATGGCCGCCGGGAAATTCCCGGCCTCTCCGAACCCGAGCGCGAGGCGGGCGGCGATGAATCCAGCCACCGATGCCGAGTAGCTCAACCCGACCAATCCGAGCACGGCTGCAGCGGCGGGGCCATAGAAAGCCACCTCCGCGTGGGCGATGGCGGCAATGCTCCACACGACGATCGCGACCGTGAACCCGAGCTTCGTGCCGAGGCGATCCATCATGCGGCCGGCGAGCAGCAGCCCGACCGCATACGCGAGCTGAAAGGCGAACACGATGTCGCCGTAGTCGACCTCCGTCCAGCCCAGCTCCTGCTGAAGCGTCGGCTTCAGGATGCCGATCACCTGGCGATCGATGTAGTTGATCGTCGTCGCGAAAAAGAGGAGCCCACAGATCACCCAGCGGAACTTGCCGACGCGGGCGCTCACGGCGCTGGCCGCGGCAGCACGCGGGGCGGTGTGGGAAGCCGGCGAAGCTACAGGTGGGTTCGACACGGCGTGACTCCTGTCAGAGATCGCGCGACCTGGTCCTCGCGCGCCCTAGCCTCGCGTCAGCGGGCCGTCATCAAAGAATGCAATCTCGCGAGCGTCGCCTCGACTTTCTGAGGAGCGGCCGCGCTAGATCGTAGGGTTCCGGCGATGAATCGCGAACTCCCGATGTCCGAGCACTTCCGCTGCTGTGAGCTTACCCGAAGCAACCGAGAGAATCTCGTCGAACAGATCGTCCGCCGCCGAATCGAGCGTCTGCGAGTCGTCCATGATGCCGCTGACGTCGAGGTCGATGTTGTCGGCGAGGTGCTGGGCGGTGTGGGCGTTGCCGGTGATCTTGATGACTGGCGCGATGGGGTTGCCGGTCGGCGTACCCAGGCCTGTGGTGAAGACGACCACTTGCGCGCCGCCGCCAACCATGCCCGTCACCGACTCTACATCGAGCCCCGGCGTGTCCATCACGGTCAGCCCCTTGCGGGAAATCCTCCCGGCGTACGGCACGACATCCTCGAGCGTGGATCGCTCGCCGCCCTTGTGCGTGGCGCCGAGCGACTTTTCTTCGATCGTGGTCAAACCGCCGCGGATGTTGCCGGGTGAGGGCTGCGTGCCGCGGATGTCCAGCCCCAGCGCCATGGCCTCAGCCTCGACGCGGTCGACGATCCGGATCAACTGCGCGGCGACGTCAGGCCGCGACGCCCGCGCGGCAAGGAGATGTTCGGCGCCCATGATCTCCGCAACCTCTCCGAGCACGGCCGAGCCTCCGAGCTCGATCAGACGGTCGGCGACCCGCCCCAGCGCCGGGTTCGACGCCAATCCCGAGGTGTAGTCCGACCCTCCGCACTTGAGCGAAAGGATCAGCCGGTCGATGTCGCACCACTGCCGCGATGCGTGCGCGAGATCGGCGGCAAACGCCGCCGCGATGCGCGTGCCCTTCGCGATCGTCCGCAACGTGCCACCCTCGCCCTGAATCGCCACGATTTCGCGCGGTTTGCCGGCGCGCCGCGCCGCGTCGGCGAGTGTCTGCGCCACGACCTGCTCACACCCCAGGGCCACGATGACGACGGCGCCGACGTTGGGATGCTGGCAGTACGCGGCGAGGGTTTCGTGCGTCATCCGCATGTCGGGGCCGAGCTGGCCGCAACCCGCGAGGTGCGGCAGGGCGACCACAGAGTCGGGAAGCGCCGCGGCGATGCGTTCGCAGACGACCGCCGAGCAGATCACAGTCGGCACGACGAGCACGTAGTTGCGCACGCCAACCGATCCGTCGGCACGGGGGTAACCGTGAAAGCCAGGACGGCTGTTCATGCCGACGTCCTTTCCCCTGCCCCACCCTGCTCGGGGCCCTGACTCTGCGCGAGGTTCTCGTCCGCCGGTTCGGCGAGTCGGGACGAACCCTGCGGAGCCTGGCCCTTCGTCGCTGACAGGTCACCGCGTCCCCGTTCGCTGGCCACGTTGTGCGCGTGGACGTGCTCCCCCGCGGCGATGTCGGATGTCGCGCGGCCGATCGGGCTTCCGTACTTCACAACTGGCTGACCGGAGGCAATCGCCACGCGGGCGATCTTGTGCCCGCGAGGAATCGGCTGCCGGACCGTCACCGGCACGCCGCCCAGTTCAAGCGTCGCACCGGGCTCGAGGTTCTCGAGCGCCGTCGCGACATTGTCGGCGTCGCTGATGACGAGGGCCGGCTTCATTGGTTGACCCCGCTCGCCAGGAACCCGCCGTCCACGACGAGGAGCTGCCCGGTGACGAAGCTCGACGCGTCCGACGCCAGATACACCGCCGCGCCGACGAGCTCCTCGACCAGCCCGAAACGCTTCATCGGCGTCCGCATGAGCAGCTCCTGGCCTCGCGGAGAGTCGAGGAGGGCACGGTTCAAGTCCGTTCGGAACACCCCGGGTGCGATGGCGTTCACGGTGACGCCGCTCGGCGCCCACTCGACAGCGAGCGCACGCGTGAACCCGGCGACACCGGACTTGCTGGCGGTGTAGGCCGCGACATCGAGCAGCCCGACAAACGACGCGAGCGACGCGATGTTGATGATCCGTCCGTAGCCGGCCGCGACCATCGTCCGTCCAAACACGCGGCAGGCGTGGAACGTACCCGTCAGGTTGGTGTCGATGATGCGATCCCACTCGGCCTCGTCGAGGTCGAGCGTCGGGGCCCGCCTGGTGACGCCGGCCGCCACGACGAGGATGTCGATCTTGCCGAACTCGCGGAGCACGGTCTCACGGACCGCTTCGAGCGAGGCGACATCGCCGACATCGGACGCGACGCGCAGCGTCCGGCGCCCACGCGCCTCGATCTCACGGGCGACCTCTTCCACGAGCGCCTCGCGCCGCGCCGTCGTGACGACGTCCGCGCCGGCATCGGCGAGGCCGAGCGCCAGCGCGCGGCCGATACCCGTCGAACCGCCCACGACGACGGCGGTGCGGCTGGTGAGATCGAAGAGACTGCTCGCCATCAATTGACACCCTTCCGGCGGCGCACGGATCGCCGGGCCGTCGACGCGCGGTTGCCCTGCGAGGATCGACTGTGGTCCCGCCGGGCCGTTCCCGGGCGCGTTGCCGTCTCCTGTGACTGGTAGCGCTGGGCCTGCACGAGATGATCGTGCATCGATCGACGCGCTCCCTCGGCGTCGCGGGCCCGGATGCTCTGGTAAATGCGCCGGTGCATGTCCGCTGCGTCCCGCAGGTTCCGGTCGGTGGCCATCGTCGCCGTCTCCCGCCGCTGTTCGTAGTAGAGCGCCGAGACCATCTCGACGATCGACGCGACGATTGGGTTGCCCGATGCCGCGGCCACGCTGCGATGGAATTCGATGTCGTGCACGAGAAAGGCGACCGGGTCGGCCAGCGACGCGTAGAGGTTGGTCACTTCTTCGGCCAACGTCGCGACTTGTTCGGGCGTGGCGCGCTCGGCTGCGAGCCCGGCCGCGCCCACCTCGAAGAGTCGGCGCGCTTCGTACATCTCTTCACGCGTGAACCCGTGCAGCGCCGCCTGAAAGCGCAGGGACTCGCTGCCGAGCGACGGCGGTCCGTCCGGGATGTAGGTGCCGGATCCATGTCGTGACTGGACCACGCCCATGGCGGCCAAGGCTCGAAGCCCGGCACGGACGGTCGGACGGCTCACACCGATCTGGGTCGCCAGGTCACGCTCGGCGGGCAAGCGGTCACCCGGCCTGAGCTCGCGCCGCTCGATGAGCCCGCGAACGTGGGAGACGACCTGGCCGGTGCTGCTGTGCGCAGCCAGGCCCTGAGAACCGATCGCCGGTGAGGACGAGCGCATAAGTGGCGTGACCAATTACTCCAAACGGCGGACCTGAGCCCAGACACCAGCCCCCTCTGATGGTCTGAACTTCAAAGAGGTTTTACCACTCATCGAAACTGGTTGCAACGGAGGCGGCGGCGCGAGCAGCTGTCACCGATCGATGGTCTCGGTCCGCACTTGACCGTTGACCCGGACGTTCGACAGCCGCAATCCTTTCACCGCCTCGGTGACATCCGGTTTGGCGACGTTGTCGAAGGTGCAGTCGAGCACGCGGATGTCGGTGAGCGGCGTGTGGGCATATCCGCGGAGCAGCAGGACGTACTCGCTCTTCTTGCTCGTGACGTCCCGAACCTCGATGTCGCGGATGGTCGGCGGGAACTTCCCCGTGTCCCCTTCCTCATAGAAGAGATCCACCGTCAGCACCGCTTCGGCGACCTGTCCGACGGCGACGTTTCGCATGTAGACGTGCTCGACGAACCCTCCCCGCACCGAGTTGGACTTGATTCGGAGCGCGCGATCGAGGCGCGGGCTGTCCATCTGGCAACGCTCCGCGAAGATGTTCCGCGCTCCGCCCGAGACCTCGCTCCCGATCACCACGCCGCCGTGACCGTCGCGCATGACGCAGTCGCGGACGATCACGTTCTCGACCGGTGCGTTGACGCGGCGTCCATCCTCGTTGCGGCCGGACTTGATCGCGATGCAGTCGTCGCCGGTGTCGAAGGTGCACTTCTCGATGAGCACGTCGCGGCACGATTCGGGATCGCACCCGTCGTTGTTCGGCCCGTGACTCACGATCGTCACGCCGCGCACGGTCACGTTGGTGCAGAGCACCGGGTGGATCTCCCACATCGGAGAGTTCACGATCCGGACGCCCTCGATGAGCACGTTCTTGCACCGGTACGGCTGGATGAAATTCGGGCGCAGAAAGCCGCCGTCCCCGAACGTGCGCTGCGCGACGGGAACGCCGCGCTGCGCCATCTCGAACAACCGCCCGCGCGCCGCCGCTTGCGTGGGTGCGCCCTCGCGCGCCGAGTGTCCGCTCCACGCGCCTTTCCAGGGCCACCAGTACCGCTCGCCGGCCTGACCGTCGAGAGTCCCGCCGCCGGTCACGGCGACGTCTTCCTGTTCGAACGCATAGATGAGCGGGGAGTAGTTCATCAGCTCCACGCCCTCGAACCGCGTGAAGACGAGCGGCAGGTAGCTGCGCGAATCGCGGCTGAAGAGCAGGGTCGCTCCTTCGGATACGTGCAGGTTCACGCGACTCTTCAAATGAATCGCGCCGGTCGCGAATCGCCCGGCAGGAATCGTGACGTGCCCACCGCCGGCACTGTGGCAGGCGGTGATCGCCTTGCGAATCGCGTCGGTACAGTCGGTGGTGCCGTCGGGCACGGCGCCGAACCGCGTCACCGGGAACTCGCGCGACGGGAAGCGTGGGGGCACGATCCGCGCGAGAATCTCGTCAGCGCGTTTCCAGATGACGTCCTGGGTGGCGGTCTGGGGGCGTGAACTGACCGGCGCCGTCAGCACTCGCCTGGCAATCACGAGGCTGGCGGCCGCACTTCCAGCGGTGCGAAGAAACGATCGTCTCGACGGCACGATGGGAGAGTGGTTATACCACACGCCCAACGCGGCGCTCACGGCACCGTCGCGATCGCAGACGCTGACTCGACGTGTTGCATCACTGGTCCATCCACTCGTATACTCACCGCTTTTCGTGGCCTGACCATCGAGCGATCGCGCGGCATGCGCAGGTCACGGCTGCTCGAGCAATGGAACGAGATCTGCCCAGGATAGCCATATGACCACGCCCGCTAAAACCACGCCGGTGGCAACCGGCGCGAAAAGCTCACAGGTCTCTGGCCGCGCTGACGTCGTGCGCGTGATCGAGGACTGTGGTGTCGTGGCGGTAATCCGGCTGCGCGAGCCAGAGAAGCTGCGCGCGGTCGTCGATGCGCTGGCGGATGGCGGTGTCCGCGCGCTCGAAGTCACGATGACGGTGCCGCGCGCGATCGACCTGATCGGCGAGCTCGCCCCGACGCTGCCGGCAGGCTTTCTGCTCGGTGCGGGCACGGTGCTGGACGCCGAAACGGCGAGACTGGCCATTCTTGCCGGGGCGCAGTTCGTGGTCAGCCCGGTGTTCCGGCCCGAGGTGATCACCATCTGCCATCGCTACGATGTCGCGGCGATGCCCGGCTGCTTCACGCCGACTGAGATCCTGACCGCCTGGGAGGCGGGCGCCGACGTCGTGAAAGTGTTTCCCGCCACGGCGCTCGGCCCGGGTTTCTTCAAAGACATCCGCGGGCCGCTGCCGCAAGTGCGGATGATGCCGACCGGCGGCGTGACGCTCGACAACGCCGGCGAGTGGATTGCGGCGGGGGCCGTGGCCGTCGGTGTCGGCACGGCGCTCGTCGACGCGAAGGCCGTCGCCTCGGCCGCCTTTTCGACGATCACAGCCAACGCCCAGCGGATCGTCGGGAACGTGCGCGCGGCACGGGAGAAGAAATGACCGTCAAGGTGGTGACGTTCGGCGAGATCATGCTGCGCCTCAGCCCGCCGGGCTTCGAGCGGCTTTTCCAGTCACCGATGCTCTCGGCCACATTCGGTGGAGGCGAAGCCAACGTCGCCGTCAGCCTCGCCCATTTCGGACTCGAGAGCCATTTCGTGACCCGTCTGCCGAAACACGCGATCGGCGACGCGGCGATCAAGTCGCTCAGGGCGGAAGGCGTCCGCACCGAGTCGATCGTCCGTGGCGGATCGCGCGTCGGCATCTACTTCGCCGAGACCGGGGCCGCGCAGCGGGCTTCCACCGTCATCTACGATCGCGCCCATTCGTCGGTCAGCGAGATCGAGCCAGGCCAGATCGACTGGAATGCTGTTCTCACCAACGCCAAGTGGTTCCACGTAACCGGGATCACGCCGGCGCTCGGCGACCGCGGCGCCGCGGCAACCCGGTCCGCGCTCGAAGCCGCGAAGCGCGCCGGGGCGCGCGTCAGCATTGATCTCAACTTCCGCAAGAAGCTCTGGTCCGAATCGCAGGCGCAGGCGACCATGCGGCCGCTCATGGCCCACGTCGACGTCGTCGTCGCCAACGAAGAGGACATTCAGTCAGTGCTGGGGCTGCACGTTCCGGAAACGGATGTGACGAGCGGACAGCTGAACCTCGCCGGCTACCGCCACGTCGCCGAGGAGCTGACCCTGACGTTCGGGCCCAAACTGGTGGCGATCACGCTGCGAGAGAGCCAGTCGGCGAGCGACAACGGCTGGAGCGCCGCGCTCTGGGATGCTTCAACCAGCACGTTCCATCACAGTCAGCGCTACGACGTCCGACTGGTCGATCGGATCGGTGGCGGGGACAGTTTTGCGGCGGGATTGATCTACGGGCTGGTGACGGGCCGTACGCCGGAGGCGTCACTCCGCTTTGCCGTCGCAGCAAGCGCACTCAAGCAGACGATTCCCGGCGATTTCAATCGAGTGCTCGTGGACGAAGTCGATCGCCTGGCTCAAGGAGACGCCTCGGGCCGCGTCCAGCGCTGAGGATCGACGATCGGTGGCATGCCTAGTGACGGGCGGGCTTCCCTCGCAGGATGCCGAGCTGAATGAGCAAACCGGTGAAGTCGTAGATCCGCCGTTCGTGGGTGATGGCGCCATCGCCCATCTCGAAGATTCGCACGCCTTGGATCTCACACTTCCTGCCCGAGCCGGCGATGCCCATGAAGTCTCCCTCGTGCGTCGCCTGGACGGTGAAGGCCTGCACGGCGCGTGCGCCGTCGATGAGGAGCACGTCAGCGTGATATTGCCAATCAGGAAAGATCGCAAACAGCGCCCGGTACGAGTCGAGGATGGCCCGACGGCCCGTCACGCGACGAAAGATCGGGCTCACGACCGTCCCGTCCTCGGAGTGTCCGCGCGAAAGAGCTTCGCAATCGCGAGCGGCCCAGGCATCCTGCAACTGTGCAAAGAACTTCGTGATCTCCCCGTGAGTCATCCCAGGCACCTCGACGCCGCAGATCTCTCCGTTCGCCACCGATCGTTTCGCATGCGGGACGCGGGACGGAGGTCAGTTGCTCGCGCCGATGCGCCGTGCTTCGGGCTGCAGTCTCACCGTGACCGGAGTCCGTTTGTTGGCCACGACGTTGACCGCCCAGGACCAGCGCTCGTAGCCGGCTAGATCGATGCGGACGACGCGCGTGCCGACCGCGAGGTTTTCGATCTTCAGCGGCGTGTACCCGTGCGTGACACCGTTGATCGAGACCGCGGCCCCCGCGGGCTCGGACGCCACCACCAAGCTTCCGACAATTCCGTTTTGGGCTACGACCGCAACGGGAACAGTCGTCCTGGCGGTGGACTCGTCGCGTACTGTCGACAGCGCAGCCCGACGGGGCGAATCGATCGCGTCAAGCCGCGCGGACGCCGGTACTCCGTCACCCTTCGTTGCGACGCGCGTCTCGACCGCTGGCGGCACAGACAGTGTCAGCGATGGTTCAGGAGTCGCCGGCGTCACATCTGCTGTGGCGACTGCCAGCGCGAGAGGGGCAGGCTGTGGCGGACGCGACACGTCGCGCGACCGCGGCGATTCAGCGCGCGCGTTCTGGTCGGCGGCGAGGACGTCTGACGAGCGTGACCTGTAAGCCAGCGTGACCAGCAGAAACGTCGCACAGACCACCGCGGCGACGAGGCCTCCACTACGAACGGCCGAGTACCAGCCGTCCTCGCGAGGCGTCGATTTCGTCAGCCGGACTCGCACTGGTCCCGGAAACAGGGAGGCACGAAATGCCGCGGTGTCTGAAAGCAGGCGCGACGGCTGTTTCACGACGGCTGCCAGTCGCGGTCTGATGTCGTGGTAGGTGCGGACCGTGAAGGCCACGCTCTTGTGCAGCAGCTCGAGGAGCGCAGGCCGCTCCATCCTCACCCACTCGGTTCGGCTCGGCATATGATGGAGTGTTCGGCCGTCGAAGAGCGATGCTATCTGATGGCGCGTCTCACTGTCGGGGTCCGGAAAGAACACAAACTTCTGGTGCGGCTGGAAAGCCGGAGGCGGCGCGATCGCGGATGCTGTCGAGGAGACCGATTGCGAGCGCTGAGTCGCCTTCGTGCCCGATCCGTGACGCGAGTTCCAGACGAGATCGAGGTTGAGCACCGCGGACAAACCCGGGGCCTCGGACTCTCCTTCGTCGAACGAAATCTTTTGCGGCGTGCCGGCGTCGCGGGCGAAGCCGCTGGCGCCGCGATCGTTCACCCAACGCATGAACTGTTCGCGAAAGCTGGTCAGAACGTGTCGTTCACTCGAGTGCATCTCGATGTGTAGCGTCGTCTTTGATCCGCTCGAACCAATCCGTTCGTGTTCCGCCGGAACCCGCTCGCTGCCCATGGCCCCTCCGCTTCTGCTCGCGTAACCGCCGCGGCAATCCCACCGCATCAACGCAGTGACATGGCTGGCAGAACACTAGACACACTAAAGATCCGGCGCGCAACTGCCGATACCTCTAGACGCCTGACATGTCTCAGGTGAGACTATTGTTCCGTTAGGTCATTTCCCGCAACGCGAATTTTCGTAAACTTTCGGTGGGCTTCGACCAGTGTCGATGCCGCCTTGCTGAGCTGATGTCCGGGCGGTTGCGACAAGACCGCGCGGGACTGAGACTTACCCGGTGGAGAGACCACCAGCTATACAGGACAGCTCAAGCTCGACGGTGGGCACGGCAGCTCAGGCGCATTCGCTCTCTTTCGGAGCGCGGTTCCTCACCGGTGCTGCCCGTCGCGCCTGGTCGTCGTGGCGCAATGGACAGCTCGAGTTCTCCCCGTCCATCTGGCTGCTCCACATCCGCAATTACTACCGCGAGCTTGCGCCGAGACCCCCTCGACTGCTTGTCGTGACGGATGTCGTGCCGACCTTCGATCAGGATTCGGGATCGTTCCGACTATTTCATCTGCTGAAGTCACTCCGCGAGATCGGACACGACGTCACGCTGATTGCCGACGACACCAACACACCACCTCAGTACCTCGATGCGCTGGCGCAGATTCGCATTGCCGTTCATCTCGGACGCGAGCAAGGGCTGCACCATCTTCAGACCGATGGCATTCACTACCGGCACGTGATTCTGTGTCGTCCCGACGTGGCATTCCAGTATTTCTTTGCGGTCCGTGCGCTCGCACCGCTGGCGCACGTTACCTACGACACGGTGGACATGCACTGGCTCCGGCTGCTGCGCGGCGCGGACGTAACCGGGAATGCGTCCATGCGTGAAGACGCCGATCGATACCGCCGCATCGAGCGATTCAACGTCGAATGTGCGGACACCGTGCTTGCCGTCAGCGCAGACGACCAGGCAGCGATCGTCGAAGACACGCCGGCCGCGCCCGTGCACGTCGTGCCGAACATCCATCCATCACGACCAGCTCCGTCGGGATTCGCGGCGCGCGAAGGTCTCGTCTTCATCGGCAGCTTCTGGCACGCGCCGAACGAGGACGCCGTGCTGCACTTCGCGAACGATGTGCTGCCGATCATCCAGCGCGAGTTGCCGCAAGTGACGTTGACCATCATCGGCAGTCACATGACCGACCGTGTGAACGCGCTGGCCTCCCCGTCGATCCGGCCGCTGGGCTTCGTCGCGGATGCCGACGCCGAGTTCGCTCGACACCGCGTCTTCGTTGCGCCGTTGCGCTACGGCGCGGGAATGAAAGGCAAGATCGGCCACAGCATGAGCTGCGGCTTGCCGGTCGTCACGACAGCTGTCGGTGCCGAAGGACTCGATCTAGTCGACGGGGAACACGCCCTGATCGCGGACCGTCCTGAGGAGTTTGCACGCGCAGTCGTCCGCGCGTATTCGAATCCGCGATTGTGGAAGCGGCTCTCGACGCGCGGCCGCGCGCACATCGCCAGCCGCTTCTCGGAGCGTGCGACCCGTCAGCGGCTCCGCGCCATTTTTCCGCCTGATTCTGCAGGGCGGAGCGTGGCCTGAGCGTGGGCCCCACCGCCGGCGGCCAGGCAGGAAGCGTGCTCGTGACGGGCGTGTACCTGTGCGACAAAGAGCATCAGACGCCCGCGATCGTGAACGAGCTCGCGCGCAGCAGAGACTGGCGCGTCGATCAACGCTGGGTCGCCCTGGGTGAACGCGGCGCGCCGGACGCGCTCGCGCAGTCGACGATCGCCCATCGCGCAACCGCGGCGCCCAAGTTCACGATCCTCAACGAAGTCCTCCGCACTCTTCCACTCGGCACCTACGCCTACATCGTCGTCTGCGACGATGACGTGAGGCTGCCCGACGGATTTCTCGACGCGTATCTGGACGCTGTTGGCAAGTACGACTTCGCCCTGGCACAGCCGGCCCGATCGCACGACAGCTTCATCGATCATCCGTTCGTCGAACAGCTCGACGGCCTGTCGGCCCGTTGGACGCGCTTCGTCGAGATCGGACCGGTCTTCTCGATCCGTCGAGACGCCGTGCCCTCTCTCGTCCCGTTCGATGAGGCCTCGCCGATGGGATGGGGGTACGACTTCGTCTGGCCGGTAACGATGGAGCGCGCGGGGTTGAAGCTGGGTGTCGTCGATCGCACGCCGGTCGTGCACAACTTCAGGAAGCCGGTCGCTCACTACGATCACGGCAGCGCCGATCAGGCGATGCAGCGTTACCTCGACGCGCAGCCGCACGTCTCGAAAGCCGAAGCGTTCACGATCGTCGAATCGTATGCGTGACCGCGCGCGACCTGCGCCTGTCCGCGCGCTCCGACAGCGAGGTCCTGGCGCGCGGCGATGATCTCTACTCCCCGGCTGTCGGTCGTCATCTGCACGCGCGATCGCGCAGGCCTGCTCGGACGGACGCTCGCAAGCCTGGCGGCACAAACGCTCGATCGATCGGCGTTCGAGGTGATCGTCGTCGACGACGGCTCGACCGATGAGACCAGGGCCGAAGTCGACGTGTACTCACCGTCGCTCGACGTCAGATATGCGTATCAGCGGCACGCTGGTCTCGCCTCTGGCAAGAACCACGGCCTGTTCCTCTCGCGCGGGACGGTGGTGCTCTTCCAGGACGATGACGACCTCGCCACACCGACGCTTCTCGAGGAGCATCTGCGAACGCACGATGCGCATCCTGAGGAGAGCGTCGCAGTCCTCGCCAACACCCGGCTGGATCCATCGATCGCCGGGGATCCGTTGATGCATTTCGTCACCGAGGTCGGCTGCTATCTGTTCTCGTATCCCGGGCTCGCCGACGGCGCGGTCCTCGATTTCGAGTACTTCTGGGGAGGCCGGACGTCGTGCAAGCGTGCGTTCCTGGTCGAGCGGGGCGTCTTCAACCAGGTTTTCCGGTTCGGATGCGAAGACATCGAGCTCGGATATCGGTTGTCGGCGTTCGGTCTGCGTGTCGTCTACAACGCGCGCGCGATCGGTGTGATGGTTCGGAGTCTGACCTTCGACGGATTCTGCGATCGGCTCGTCCGGCAGGGCCGTTCGAACTTCGTCTTCAGCCAGCTTCACAGCGACTCGCGGGTGCAGCAGTGGACCGAGGTTGCCGGGTCGGAATCGCGCTGGCGTACGGCCGAGGGCGACTTCGACCTGATCGTCGGGAAGGCACGCCGGCTCGACGCGATGGCGCGCCGGAAGCGCGAGCTCGGGTTCGACCTCGAACCGCTCGACGTGACCTGCCTTCATGAGGCCTATCGGGCGGCGTTCCAACTGTGCAAGCTCAAAGGCATCATGGACGCACACGGCCGCGTGGGCCGACCGCCCGCGGTCACGCTCTGAGGACGTCCTGCGCAGCGGCGGTGATCGCGGCGACTGCCGGATGCTTGATCCGGCGCTCGGCGGACACCGCGTAGTAGCGTTCGCGGACGGCGTCGGTTCTCCCGATCACCTGCACGCGATAGTGCCGGCATACCTGCCTCTCGATTGCCGTCGGCGCCGGGAACGCCACCCCTCCCTCCTCGGCAAACGCATCCATCAACGCCGAGTCTTCGAATTCTGCGAGAACCTGAGGATGCAGGTTGCGGGCTTCGAACCACTGATCGAGTCCGCGCCGGAGTGACGTATTGCTCGTTGGCAGCAACCAGGGCAACTCCATCAGGGACTTCGGAAACCGGCGGCGGAGCCGCGGCACGCGCTTGCCTCGGGCGAAGAACGACAACCCGGATTCACCGAGCAGGTGATTGAAGACGCGGACACGCACGTGTGGCGGTGCCGGCGCGTCGCTGATGATCACGTCCAGGGCGTGCGTCGCCAGCGCGGACACGAGCTGCTCGGGATTTCCCTCTCGGCACACGAGATGGACGGGCCCTGCGGCATCGATGGCCGGCCGAAGAAGGCGGTGAACGATCAGCTTCGGCACGGCGTTCGCGACGCCGACCGTGAGCTGCGGCGCACGTCCGGATGGTCTCCCTTTCAGTGTCCCGAGCAGTTCCCGGCCGATCGAGAAGATCTCATCCGCGTAGCCGTACACGACCCGCCCCACCTCGGTGGGCACGACGCGACGGCCTCTCCGTTCCAGGAGTTTTTCGCCGAGCGTCTGCTCGAGCAGCCGCACTTGCGCGCTGACCGTCGGCTGCGCCAGCCTCAGCCGTTCAGCCGCCCGTGACATGCCGCCCTCGCGCACGACCGTCCAGAAGTAGAGCAGATGATGGTAGTTCAGCCATTCCATGCGTCGCTCGCAAGCTATAGATAAAGCCGATTGTAAAGCGCTCGACTATCTATTTGTCCATCAGGCCGTCGGCTTCTACGCTGGAACCGAGACGTACCGGCGATGGAGCTGCTCTTCCCGTTCAGTCAGTACTGGTGGTCGTATGCGGTCTTCACCGGCTTCGTGCTGCTCCTGCTCGTCATCGACCTGGGCGTCTTCCACCGGCGCGCGCATGTCGTCTCGTTCCGTGAATCGCTGGCGTGGTCGGTTGTGTGGGTGGCGCTGGCGCTGCTCTTCAACCTCGCGGTCTATGCATATACGGCAGCCGCGCACGGCGCAGAGACCGGAAGCCGCATCGCCTTCGAGTTCCTGACCGGCTACATCGTCGAAAAGTCGCTGGCGATCGACAACATCTTCGTCTTCGTCCTGGTCTTCGCGTACTTCGGGATTCCCGCGCAGTACCAGCACCGCATCCTGGTCTTCGGCATTCTGGGCGCTCTCGTGTGCCGGGCGGCCTTCATCGCGCTCGGTGCGGTGCTGATGCAGTACCACATCGTGGTGCTGATCTTCGGCCTGTTCCTGCTCGTGACGGGTGTGCGGATGATCCGGACGCCTGATCCCAAGGTCGAGCCGGACAAGAACCTGCTCATCCGGCTGTTCCGCCGCCTCATGCCGGTCACGCCGCAGCTGTACGGCCAGCGGTTCTTCGTGCGGCTCGAGAACCGGTGGCACGCGACGCCGCTGCTCGTGACGCTTCTGTTCATCGAGCTGAGCGACATCGTGTTCGCCGTCGACTCAGTCCCGGCGATCTTCGCGATTACCCGTGAGCCGTTGATCGTGTTCACGTCGAACGTGTTCGCGATTCTCGGCCTGAGGGCGATGTACTTCGTACTCGCCGGCGCAATCGAACGCTTCCACCTCCTGAAGTACGCGCTCGCGGTCATCCTGATCTTCGTGGGCCTGAAGATGGTCTGGCTCAACGACGCATTCGGAGGCAAGTTTCCAATCGAGTGGTCCCTCGCGATCATCGGGAGCCTGCTGGGTGGCGCGGTCGTCGTCTCCTGGCTGTTGCCAGGGCGCCACTCCGTGCCGCATCCTCGCTGAATGCACGACTTCGGACTAATCGCCACACTCGCCGGCGGGCTCTCGGCAGCACTCGTCCTCGGATACCTCACGCAGCGCCTCGGCCTTTCTCCGATCGTCGGCTATCTGCTCGCCGGCATCCTCGTCGGTCCTCACACGCCTGGTTTCGTCGCCGACACCGCGATGGCGGAGCAGCTCGCCGAGATCGGCGTCATCCTCCTGATGTTCGGCGTTGGCCTCCAGTTTCATCTCGAGGAGTTGCTCGCCGTTCGCCGCGTCGCCGTGCCGGGTGCGATCGTCCAGAGCGCGGTCTCCACGGTGCTCGGTATGGCGGTCGCCCATGGGGCGGGCTGGAGCTGGTCTGCGGGGTTGATATTCGGGATCGCGCTCTCAGTGGCGAGCACGGTCGTACTGATTCGGGTCCTTTCCGATTTTCGGCGGCTTCATACCCCGGCCGGCCACATCGCCGTCGGCCGGCTCGTCGTTGAAGACCTCTTCACCGTGATCGTCCTCGTGATCCTGCCACTCTTGTTCGGAGCGGGCGCCGCCGGATCAGGCGCAAGTCTCGCGATCTCTCTGGCGATCACCGGGCTCAAGGTCGCGACTCTCGTCGCGTTCACGCTGATCGTCGGACCACGAGCCATCCCGTGGGTGCTCGACCGCGTCGCCGCGTCGGGTTCGCGGGAGCTTTTCACGCTCACGGTGCTGGTCCTCGCCGTCGGCATTGCCCTCGCGTCGGCCGAGTTCTTTGGTGTGTCGATGGCGCTCGGTGCGTTTCTCGCGGGCATGGTGGTCGGCCGATCCGAGTACAGCCTGCGTGCGGCATCCGAAGCGCTGCCGATGCGGGATGCCTTCGCAGTGCTCTTCTTCGTGTCGGTCGGCATGCTCCTGGATCCGCGTTACCTGCTGCAGGCACCCGCGCTCCAAACAAGCACACTTGCCATCGTCGTCCTTGGAAAACCTCTCGTCGCCGTGGCCGTCGTGATCCTGTTGGGCTATCCGTTGAGCGTCGCGCTGACGGTCGGCGCCGCGCTTGGTCAGATCGGCGAGTTCTCGTTCATCGTGGCTGCTCTCGGCCGGGACCTCGGTGTCCTTTCCATCGAGGCGATGAACACGATGGTGGCCGTGTCGATTGTGTCAATCGTCTTGAACCCGCTGATCTTCCGGACGCTGCCACTCGTTCAACGGTTGGCGTCAGGATCGCGCCTCGCGGGCGCGCCTGATGTCCAGGCAACGAGTGCGCTGCCAACCGGTGAGCATGCGAAAGCGAGCTTCGCATCGCGTGATCGTCTGACCCATCGCGCGATCGTTATCGGCTACGGACCGACAGGGCGGACGCTCACACGACTTCTCGATGCGAACGGACTCGAGCCCTGTGTGATCGAGATGAACATCGAGACAGTTCGCGGGTTGCGCGAGCAAGGGATCTGCGCCGTGTACGGCGACGCCACGCTCAGACAGACCCTCGAAGCCGCCGGTGCCCCAACCGCGCGGAGCCTGATTCTGACCGCCGACGTCGATAACGCTCGCGAGGTCATCCGGCTGGCGCGTGAACTGAATCCTCGCCTGCAGGTGCTCGCGCGAACCGCGTATCTCCGGGATCTGGATTCCCTCAAGACGGCGGGCGCGGATCTGGTGTTCTCAGGTGAGGGGGAGGTTGCGCTCGCCCTGACCGCAGCGATCCTGCATCGGCTGGGCGCAACACCGGAACAGATGGATCGCGAGCGGGAACGGGTTCACCAGGAACTCTTCGGCTGACACCACCAGCGGCGAGGTTGTCATCGAATCACGCATGAGGTAAAACCCGTCAGCACTTAGCGCGTTCGGGCCCTCGTTCGATCACCATCGCATCGAACGTTGTTCCCCATGAGCCGTCTGGCACTTGCTCGAGGAGGAGAACCATGGCCAAGAAGCAACCGACGAAACGCACCCCCGCCGCTCAACAGGCCACGAACCGGTGTCTCGGGGGCGTCTGCCGTCCGCGGCGCACGCAGGGGCTGAAGGCACCCGTGCCGAACGGCACCCACAGTCTGGTGAATCTTGCGGGCCCCGGGGTCTTCCTCGCGGCTGAGATCACCAAGCAGGGGGGCACGAACGACATCACGTTCGTCATTCTCGACATCGATGGCCAGAATGTCACCAACATCTCGTTCGCGGCGCTGGCCAACCAGGGCCTCACGCAGCACAACCCGTACGGGCTCGCTGTGTTTCATTCCGCCGTACTGAAGACGGTGACGTTCGGATTCCCGGCGCCGCTTTTCTTCAGCCAGAGCCTCAAATTGAGCGTCACGGTCAACGAGCCGAACGTCGCGCAGATCGTCGCCAACGTCATCCACGGCGCATAGCGAGTGTCCTGCGCATCCTGGACGGCAAATAGACTTGACCGTCAGGGCAACAGCATCCGCCGGTAGCCGCCGGCCACCAGCGCCGCGAGATCGGCGAGGATCCGCGGGAGCCGCATGCCTCCCGGATAGGCGAGGTAGCGCGGCTCCCACGCCGGATCGAACTTTTCCTTGAACGCACGGAGCCCCTGGAATTTGTAGACGAACTCGCCGTGCTGATAGATGAAGGATCCAAGCCGGTTCCAGAGCGTGGCCACCGGTGACCGCTCGAACCCGGAGAGTGGCGCCATGCCGAGCGTGAACCACTCGTATCCCGCATCCTTTCCCCACAGCATCAGATGCGCGAAGAGCGCTTCCATCACGTTCTTCGGCGCGTCGTGATGGAACCGCATGAGATCCACGGAGACTTCGGATTTGCCTCCGGCGGGCCAGATATTGGCGAACGCACGGACCTGTCCATTGAACTCGATGACGGCGATCGGAAAACGCGCGACGTAGGCCTCGTCGAAGAAGCCGAGGGAGAAGCCCTTTTCGGCTGCTGCACGCTGCTCGAGCCAGTTATCCGAGACCGTACGCAGCTGACGCAGGGTCTCGGTTGTCTGCGGGGGTTCGATGATGCGGAACGTACCGCCATCGCGCTCGAGCCGCCGTATCGTCTTCCGGTAACGGGCGCCATGGCTCCCTTCGAGCGCGAACCGCTTGAGATCCACGCGCGCCTCTTCTCCCAGCTTGACGAACGTGAGACCAAAGTCCGCGTATCGGTGCAAGTCCCCGGGCCTGACCTCGTAGAACACGGGCACGCCATCGAAGTCGTCGCACCGCTCGAGGAACTGTCGGATGAGCGCGGTCTTGCCCTCGCAGGAGCCAACCGGATCGCCGAGCGCGACCCATGTGTTTCCCTGTACGCCGTACATCAAGAAGGCCGTCCTGCCCTCGTCGAAGAGCAGCGCTTTGTCCCGGAGGTGTACGAGGTTCGCGAACGTGGCTGGTTGCGTCCGGATAATCGCATCGGCCGCTGCCAGATCCTCGTCGGTCGGCAGGACCACTTCGTGGGGTGCCGGCCGGATGAGACGGGCAAACGCGAAGAGCATGACCACGAGCGCGGCGCCAACCGATGCGCGCAGGAACCGCGACGCTTCGCCGCGAAGCTCGAACTGCCACCACAGCTCGTTCGAGTACGCCACGTGCTTGAACGCGAAGAGGCCGAGCCACATCGACGCGCCGACGGCAGCAATCAGCGACGCCACCCATCCGACCGAGAACCGCGTATCGAAGAAAGCGGCGCGCCGATCGAACGCGGGACGCGCACGCCCGAGCAGAAAGAGCACGCCTGTCAGGAGTATCGCCTCCTCGTAGTCGAGACCTTTCAGGATCGAGGCGGCAATGCCGACGAGAATCCCGCTCGACGCCAAGTAGTACGCTGCGTCGAGCCGCCGCGCGAGTCCCTGCGACACGAGCAGCAGCACCACGCCAATCACGCTGCCGACGAAATGAGAGACCTCGATGACGCCGAGCGGAAGGAACCGTTCGAGCCGTTCGAGACGGCCGGGTGCCGCTGGCGTCGCGCCCGACAATAGCAGGACGATGCCCGCCAGGAACGTGAATGCCGCCAGCAGCCGCGGCGTCACCTGCTCCTCGATCCTGCCGAGGATGGCGGTCAGCCTCGCGGCCTGCGATCGACGCTGACGCAACTCGTCGGCGACCAGCACGATCAATGCGATCGCAAGAGGAACGAGGTAGTAGACGACCCGGAACACGACCAGCGCGGGCAGCAGACCGGCCGAGTCGACGTATGGCCGCATGAGCACGACCATCAAGCCCTCGAAGACGCCGATGCCCCCCGGCACGTGGCTGACGAGGCCGAGCAGGACCGCCGCGAGGAACGCGCCGAGGAACGTGAAGAACGAGACGCTACCCGGCGGCAAGAGCACGTAGAGCACTGCACCCGCCAGCGTCCAGTCGAGCGCGGAGATCACGAGCTGGGCGATCGCAATCGACGGTGGCGGCAAGGGGATCTCAAGGGGGCCGACGCGAATCGGCGTCCGTCGCGCCGCTGTCGTCGCAATGTAGGCCACCGTGACGCCGACCAGCAGCCACCCTGCGGCCGCGGTGAGCTCGCGTGCGGGAAGACCGTGGCCGGAAGGCGGACTGATCGCCAGGCTGACGCCGCCGAGGGCGAGAAGACCGAGCCAGAACGTCACCGAGTAGGAGACGACGATCCGAGAGAGTTCCTCAGCGGTCACTCCCCAGCGCGTGTAGAAGCGATAGCGCACCGAGGCGCCGGAGAGCATCGCGAACCCGACGTTGTTCGCGATCGCGTACGCCAGGAGCGATGCGGCGGCGATCCGCGTCCGTGAGAGGACTTTCTGAATCGACGCGAACGCGAGGAAGTCGTAGCCGGTCAGGACGAGATAATTGACGGCGGTGAGGAGCGCGGCGAGCGCGAGGCGCGCGGGTGGCGTCTGCACGATGTCCGCGCTCAACTCGCGCCACGTCAGCGCGCGCAACTCGACCCGCAGGACCTCGAGCGCCACGACGAACAGCGCGAGGCTGAGCGCTGCGGGCATCCACCGGCGGAGTCTGTCAAGCATGGCAGCGCGGTCAGCGCGGCGCGGTCTGTTTCACCCAGTCGATCGCTTCGAACAGACGCTTGTCGAACTCGTCGAGGTTGTCGCTGAAGCGGTGATTGGCCGCCGGTACGATCCACAACCGCTTCGGGCCCGTCGCCTGGTTCAGAACCTCTTCGACCTCTGACACGGGGACGAACTCGTCACGCGTCGAGTGGATCGCCGCGAGCGGCAACGGGTTGAGCAGATTCACGATCGCGCGTGTGCTGAAGGTCGGCTCGTGTGGAAGGCCATGCGTGACGTAGATCATCGAGTCCTTCCACCGCCAGCCGAGCTCGTTGAGATTCGGCAGGCCAAGACCGATGACGCCGGTGATGAGCACGCGAGTCTCCGGATCCGTGGCGGCCAGGACGGACAATCCTGCGCCCTCCGAGACGCCGATCAACGCAGGTTTGTGATGTGTCGCACCAGCGGCGCGCTCGACGAGTCGCCTGTAGTCGGCGGGCTCATCCTCCGCTTTGAGCGTCCCTGCTGAAGAGGTGAAACTCTCGAGATAGGCCTTCACGTCGAAGCCGACGACGAAGAATCCCCGCGACGCGAGCGTTTCCGCCACATGTGGCGCGAGGTGCATCCAGCCGCCGTCACCGCTCGACACCACAACCGGCTCGCCGCCCGGCGGCCCGTAGAGATGCAGCACCTGCCGCTGCCCGCGGATGACGAGATCTTCGGTCGTCTGCACGCCAGCCGACGACGCTGCGAGCGCGCACACAACCGCCGATGCCAGGCCGAAATACTTCAGCCTGATGTATTTACGGTGAGACATACGCGGACGGCCCTCCCCTTTGGCCGCCGACGTCACGTCTGCAGATCGTGGTCCTCATCAGCAGACCGCGCCGGACTGGCGACGGCTCGACCCTGACGAGCTGCGACGTCGGGAAGCAACGTCGCAAACGGAGTGCCACGGTCGAGATGGGAGGACCGGAACGTACGCGAAGAGATCGCGGAGCCGGCATGAACCGGCTCCGCGTTACTTGCCCGCTCGCACGAGCGGGACGTCAACGACGTGCTCGGCCAGGAACCAGACCTGCAGCTCGTTTGTGCGGATGACGTCGCTGACCAGGAGATCGTTGGTCCCATCGTCACCGCCCTCGTCCGCGATCCGCGCCATCGCGCGCGCTTCCTTGATGATGATCTCGTGCGCGTGCAGGAGCCGCGAGATCTGCACCGGGACCGGTTCGCGCCCGAGCGGCACCCGCGGAATCAATGTGCGCTCCGCGACGTCGGCAGCCATTGCGAGGCTCACGCCTCCCAGCAGTTGAATCCGTTCGGCGATCCCGTCCACCAGCTCGTTCTGCTCGGCGTAGTGCTTGTCGAAGAGCAGATGGAGCTGATAGAAGGTGTGGCCAACGACCTGCCAGTGATGTTTCTTGTACAGATCGCGAAGGGTCATGGTGTCCGCAAGCACCTGGTTCAGGTTCTCCACGCTCTGCTGACACGCCTTCAGATCCAGCGCGATCGGCATCCGCACGATGTGACCGAACGGCTGGATCTCGTGACCCTTCTGCTCGGTGATGGGTGTCGCTTTCCGCATGATTTCATCGACCTCGACTTTACTCACGGAACCCTCCTAACCCTGACTGACGCACTAGCTCAAGCATGCTGGCCAGTTCCGCCGATCCGGAGTCGGCAGATCATTCAATTGTATTTCGCCGTGCGGAGCGCGATTCGATCGCTTTACACGCCTCAAGCGTGAACGTAGGATCCGGATCTTCAATCACACGCTGATGGACTTCGAGACAGTCTTACCACGTCTGGTCGCGACCTACGAGATTGGCCGTCTCACGCCCTTCATTGGCGCCGGGATGAGCCGCATCGCCTGCAGCGACTGGCCGGGACTCGTGCACGCGTTGGAGCAGGCGCTCAGCGGTCCGACGACGCCGGCCATCCCGGCAAGTACCGATCCAGCTGAGATGATCCGGCGCGGGAACACGGCCGTGCGTTCGCTGAAGTCGCGGGACCGCGACACGTTCGTCCGCGCCATGAGCACGGCGCTGCTCGATCGAGGGGGTGACATTCCTGCGCAGACCCGCGCGCTCGCCCGCATCTGGTGGCCGCTCGTGGTCACGACCAACTACGACAACTACTACGCGGCGGCGTTCAGAGAGCGTCCGGAGTCAAGGCTCTTCGCGGTCGTCGGCCGCAACCCCGAGGACTGTCAGCGCGTCTTGAGCTCGCTGTCGTCGGCAGGCCGCGCGCTCTTGTGGGCGTTGCAGGGCTATCTCGATCAGCCCTGCAAGGTACCAGACGTGTCGGCTCGCCCCGATCTGATCGATCAACTCGTGGTCGGACACGATGAGTACCGGCGGGTCACCTATCGCGAGCTGCACTTCCGCCGCGCCTTTGCCGAAGTCTTCCGTCAACGTTCGCTGTTCTTCCTGGGTTCAGGCATCCGCGAAACGTATCTTCAGGAACTCTTCGGCGAGGTGCTCGAGCTCTACGGTCCCAGCGCGAGACCGCACTACGCGTTCATCCCGGAAGGCGAAGTCGATCCACAGTTCATGCTGGCGCGCTTTCAGATCGTCGTCGTCGAGTATCCGAAGGGGCAGCACGGAACGATTACCGAGTGGCTGAACACGCTGGCCTCGGCGCTGAATGGTGCAACGCGCGCCGCGGTCACGTGGAGCTGGGGGAAGATTCAGACCAGGCAGGATAACAACTGGAACAGCGTACCGGAGCTCGAGGTCGTACGAGGACCACTGCCGGAGACTCCGGCGCCGGATGAATGCCTGGCCGTGAGCGCCGGCGGCAGCAATTCCTTCGTGTTCACGCGCGGGATTCGCGAGCTGATGGTCGCGTGGGGCGTGGGTCAGACCGAGCAACCGGCGCCATCGAAGTCGCGATATCTCGGCCTGTACGACGGGCGCGACGTTTTTGCCGTGCGCGCGCGATCCGAGACCGACACGCGCGGACTCGCCGACATCTACCGCGCGTCGATGGCGCTCTTCGAGCATGTCGCGACGCGGTATCGCTGCATTCGCATGCAGCTGCTCGCCTCGGGAGGCACGGACAAACGCGAGGACGGCGTCGCGGACTGGAGCGTCCGTCCATTTCCCGAGCGCTTCTCCTTCATTCAGATCGTTCGCGCCTGGGGTGCGTGGCGCCGTGAGCACCCGGATGTTCGGTGCCGCCTCGCATTGCACCTCGTCGCACCGTCCGTCTACATGGAGATCGCCAGCGGACGCGTCGATGTGCTCGAGCTCCTGAGTTGCGCAGACGTCGGGTTCTGGGCCGAGATCCTCACGGATTCCGGCGACGTCGAGCGGCGGCTCTTCCAGGTACGGCACGATCTGCCGCTCTCTGCGATCGTCAGCGAGATGAATCTCTCGCCCGAGCACTGGATGGTCCAGGTCAGCCCGGCGCCGACCCTCGACCAGCCCGTGCATCGATTGAAAGACGCCGTCGCGACGACGCTCCAGGATCTCGGCGTCGTCCCCGGCAGCACGCTGCATTTTCGACGCGGAACCTCGTCGTTGGACCTCGTGACGTAGCTTCGGCCCTTATCTCCTGCCCTCCTGCCTCCCTGCTAGCTCCTTCATCACCGCTTCGCTCGCGCGCAGCGAATCATCGACTTCGGGAGCCATCGCGCCGGCGTCGAGTAACGCGCGGACGACCCCCGCGTAATCGCCCGCCTCAGGATGCCAGCCGTGAAGCGACGCGTGAATGGCCCATCCCAGCGGTCTCCCGTTGAAGTCGCGATCCGCAAGCTCCAGTGGAGGACCGTAGCGCAAGATTTCCCGCGCCATTTCCGCGTTGCCATGGAAAGCCGCCCAGTGCAGCGCCGTCGCGCCGTGCTGCCCGCGCGCGTCGAGAGGCCATCCCACGCTGAGCATCAGCCTTACTGCGGCGAGGTTGTTGTCCTGAGCCGCGTTTACAAAGCGCCGGCGATCGCTCTCCGGGAGCCGATGGACGAGATCCGGTTCGCGTTCGAGCAGCGAATGCAGCAGCGCTTCGTCGCCAAGCTCTGACGCGAGCGCCAGCTTCAGTTCAGCGGGACTCCGCTCCATCAGGAAGCGAAAGACGTCTTCGTGCCCGAACTCCCGCGCGATCACGTGGGCGGTCTTGTGCGCGCCGAGCGTCCAGATGTAGATCGTGCCGCCGGCGCGACGATCGATCTTCGGGAAGAACTCCTCGGAGACTTCGGTGCGTATGCTCGCGGGATCGGCATCGAGATGACCGCGCACTCGCTCGAGGTCGCCGAGCGCAGCTGACATCAGGATGTCTGTCCGCGCGCCGAGTCCGACGAGGTAGCGCGCGATCTCCTGGCGGTCGCGAACCATGTACTGCGCCGGTGTGGATTCGTGATCGACGTCGCGTGCGTCGATCTCGGCGCCGTGGTCGACCAGAAACCGCGCGATTTCCAGGTTCGCAGCCACGTGCAGAGGCGTCTGACCGTCGCCGCCGCGCATGTGGACCAGCGCGGCGTTCTCGTTCACGAGCCCGCGAAGCCGGTCGAGCATACCGAGCCGCGCGGCCGCATACGCATCGACGTGCGCGCCGCGCTCGATCAGGTACGGCACCAGAGCGTGGTCGCCGTCCAGCACGCCGAAGCTGCCGGCCCACCAGTGGCTGCGGCCGTTGATGTTCGCGCCCTCGCGCAGCAGGAGATCGACCATCTCCTTGTTGCCGCGGTGGACCGCGGTCAGGAGCGCCGTCGCTCCGAACGCACCGCCGGGTATCGCCTCATCCAACCTGGATCGCAGCTCGCGGTGCTGCTGGAGGACGCGGCCGACCTGCACCACATCGTTGGTCCGGACGACAGCGGCCAACGCCTCCATCGGATCGACTGGCGGTGCCGCGGCTTCTACGTGCGCTTTGAGCGCCGCCCACGTCTCGAAGCCGTGTTCGCGTGCGATGACGTGTTGCGCGTCGGCGAGCTTTGCGTCACCGGAACGTGGCGGGTGCGCCAGCCCGCTGAAGCGGCGAAGAGCGTCGGGGAGTTGTTGCTCGTATTGGGCGAGCAACGACTTTGCCTGTTTGCGGAGATGTTCGAGGCTGGGACGCGCGGGAAGGTCGGCAGACACAAGCCCTCCTTCTGTAACGCCCGTCGTCCGCTCGATCGGGCAGAGGGAGGTCTATGGTCGAACGACGAAACGACGCAGGTGGGATAATCCCTTTCCGCGGACGGGGTGCAACCTGTTTGCAGGTACGAGTCTAGCCTGCGGTCGGGCGAGAGACAAGCCGGACGGCGACGAAGTGGTCCCATCCCGTCCTTCTCAAGTGGCCTTTGCGCGCCGCGCCGTTCACGCGCAGAATCGTCAAGGATCGGTGACGGTCTGGAGGCACACCCATGGCGCAGGGATCTGTTCGCTGGTCGGCACCCACGCTGTCTCCGTCACGCGCGATCCTGTACGGATGGCTCGTCGTCGGCACCCTCGACGGCCTCGACGCCGCGATCGTGTCCACGCTGCGGGGATCGAACCCCGAGCGCGTGTTCCAGTACGTCGCCAGCGGACTCCTGGGCCCATCTTCCATGCAAGGCGGAGCGGCGACGGCGCTGTTCGGCGTCCTCATCCATTTCTTCATCGCGTTCTGTGTCGTGCTGACCTACAACCTCGCGAGCCGGCGGCTCCGCATGCTGGCCGAGCGCCCACTCCTGTACGGCCCGATCTACGGCGTCCTGGTGTGGCTGTTCATGAATTTCGTGGTGATTCCGCTGTCGGTGATCGGCGTGATCAGGTTGAGCACGTTCTCGATTGTGAACGGACTCCTCATCCACATCTTCGGGATCGGGATTCCGAGCGCGCTGTTCGCGTCGTGGATGTCCGACGTCCGTACTGGAGATCCGCTACCGGCGCCTCGCCCCGGCGGCGCGCGCATCGGGGCGTAGCCGCCGCGAGCGCACGGCATCGATCGCAGCGACGAGCCGCTGCACGGCCGCCGCCATCGCCTCTGGCCGGACGGCGCCGAAGCCCAGCACCAGCGCGTGCGCGTCGTGCGGCTCACCAACGAAGTACGCGGACAGCGGCATCACCTCGAGACCCCGAGACATCGCCTCTTCGCACACAGCCTCCGGGCTTCCCGCGTGCAGATCCGCCACCGCGTGTAATCCGGTACGCACCGGTCGCAACGTGATCGCACCGCGGCCGTAGCGATCTGCGGCGGCCGCCAGGGCTTCCAACCTTTCCGCGTAGACCGCGCGCATGCGGCGAAGATGACGTTCGTAGTGCCCTTCGATCATGAAATCCGCCAGCGCGGCCTGATCGAGCGTCGGCGGATGCAGGTCGGCCCCACGCCGCACCGCCACCAGCGCTTCGTGCACGACTTCGGGCACGATCAGAAACCCGAGCCGGAGCGAGGGGAAGAAGGTCTTGCTGAAGCTCCCGACGTAGATGACGCGGCCATCCGCGGCAAGGCCATGCAGACACGGAATCGCACGCGTCGCGTAGCGGAACTCGCTGTCGTAATCGTCTTCGAGAATCCACGCGCGCGCTTCGCTCGCCCACTTGAGCAGCGCCAGACGGCGCGGCAGCGTCATGGGTACGCCCAAAGGAAACTGATGCGAGGGGGTCACGTAGGCGAGCCGCGCGTGGCCGGCATGCCGAGCCGCCGCCTCGACGTCCAGCCCTGACGCGTCCACACGTGCCGGCAGAATCCGCGCGCCCGCGCCGACGAGAGCGCTCCGCGCGCCGGGATACCCGGGCTCTTCGAGCCACACGGCATCGCCCGGATCGAGGAGCAACCGGCAGATCCACTCCAGTCCCCGCTGCGCGCCGGCGACGACGAATACTTGATCCGCCGTGCAGTGCGTGCCCCGCGTCGTCGAGACGTGGGCTGCAATCGCCTCGCGAAGCGCCTTGAGACCGGCGGGATCCCCGTAGTCCAGTTGCGCGAGGGTGGCGGACCGCGTGCGCCGCGCCAGCAGCTGCGACCAGAGCCGCGTCGGCACGAGGTCGAGCGCCGGGACACCGAGTCGGAAGGCGCGCGGCGATGCACCCAGGCGTCGTGCGGCAGGAGGCATCGACGCCAACGCGAGACCGCGACGCGCGAGGCCCGGAAGCGTCCCTCGGGATGGCGATCGTACGCGTGCCACCCGAGGTAAATCGTCAGGAAGCTCGATCGCGACGAACGTACCCGACCCGTGCCGCGCCGACACGTAGCCTTCGGCGAGTAGTTGATCGAAGGCCAGCAGCGTGGTCGTCCGCGAGACGGCGAGCTCCGTCGCCAGCGCGCGCGAGGACAGGAGCCGCGTGCCCGGCGTCAGGCTGCCACTGAGAATCGCGCGCCGGAGCCCCTGATAGATCTGCTGCTGCAGCGGCGCGCGCGACGAAGGGTCGATGGTGATGAGCGGCGCTGCGGCAGCCCTTGTCGTCTTTCTTCCAGAGTGGTCGGCCACGGTTGGTCTTTAGAGAAGGTTGATGATACCACTCCCGGCGCTCCAGCCCAGTCGTCGGAATGGGCCCCGAAGTCATCCAGCGTCACGTGTGCATCCCGATGGGCTGGTTCGAGCGGCATCGTTCGTGAATCCTGTGTTTGTCCGAGTAGCGCGGCAGTTCAGGAGATTGGATTCGGCAAGCACGATCGTCTGCGCGAGCAACTGACTGATTGAGGAGGCAACGCATGAATTCCCCGCTCGGCCGGTTTTCGGAACCGCTATACGCAGTCCTGCGGATCGTCGCGGGAGGGCTGTTCGTTTTCCACGGCGCACAGAAGCTCTTCGGCGCCTTCGGCGGTCATGCTCAGCCGATCGGGTCGTTGATGGGTGCGGCCGGGGTCATCGAAACAGTCTGCGGCCTGCTGATCATGGTGGGCCTCTTCGGCGGTCTGGCGGCAATTCTCGCAAGCGGCGAGATGGCATTCGCCTAGTTCATGATGCACCAGCCCAGAGCGCTGTGGCCGATCCAGAACCAGGGTGAGCTCGCGGTGCTGTACTGCTTCATCTTCCTGTATGTCGCCGCTCGAGGCTCTGGCGCGTTCAGCGTCGATGCGGCGCTTCACGCCACTCGCGAGCATCGCTGGGTCGGAGGCGCAGACGCGTTGCCACGCGCTCCTCATCGGCCCTAGGAGACTGGTTATCGCTGTTCGCTGACCGCTGCCGGCTGCCGGCTGCCGCCAATCGAAACTGCGGGCGGCGGAATCGTGGATAGAGTCAGCGCCTTCAACATTGACACTGTGTGTTTAAACACGTATGTTCTCGTTCGTGGCGCGTGACCTCAAGGACGAGCTCAAGCAGACGAAGGACTTCCCGAGCCCGGAAGTCGAAGCGTACCTCAGCATCGTACGGACGGCAGCGGTTCTCGAGCACGAGCTGGCGGAGGCGCTGAAGCCGGCTGGAATCACACCAACGCAGTACAACGTGCTCCGCATTCTCCGTGGTGGAGGACCGGAAGGGCTGTGCCGCAACGAACTCGGCGCGCGCCTGGTGCGGCAGGTACCCGACGTCACGCGGCTGCTCGATCGACTGGAGGACGCCGGGCAAATCGCACGCGAACGGAGCGACGACGACCGGCGGTATATGACGACGCGCATCACGCGCGACGGCCTACGGACACTCGAGCGGCTCGACGACGTGGTGATCGGTGTGCACAAGCGCCAGCTCGGTCACGTTGGAACGAAACAGCTGCGAACCCTCATCGGCGCGTTGGGCGTGGCCCGCAAACGCGGCCGGTGAAATTTTTACGCGGTTGAAAGCGCCGAGCGCTCCTGATTGATTCGAATCAGCTACCGCAAGATTGCCCTAGAGTCATCTCCTCCGCGCCCTCCGTGTAGAGATCCTCCGCGCCCTCCGTACCCTCCGCCTCCCCCTCTCCGTACACTCCGTCCGGGCTCCCCTTCGCAATAGACACGCCCCCTGCTACACTCCGGCGCCGGGATGCGGCTCCTCCTCGCCATCCACAACGCCTACACCGATCACACGAGCGGCGCGGCGCACAGCATGCGGATCCTGATGCAGTGGTTGCGTGAGGCCGGCCACGACGTGTCGGTGCTGTGCACGGCGCGATTCGACGCGAAGCCGCCGTCGAACATCCTGAACCATCTCTCTGAACACGGGCTCGACGTGCGTCGTACGGCTCCGCCCAAGGCGTTCGCCCGATCGAGCCGGCGATCGCAGAACCTCGGGCCCGGACGCCCGCGACTCGACTTCACGCTCCACGACGTTCCGGTGACCATGCTCTGGACGAACGGGCGGCCGAACACGCCGGCCGATCGGTTCGAAGCGGATCAGTTTCTCTTCATGCTCAGCCAGCAGTTCGAAGGCGCACGGCCTGACGTGCTGTTGACGTATGGCGGCCACCCGCTCGTGTATGAGGTGATGCGGCTGGCGCGCGAGCGAGGCATTCGGACCATCTTCACGCTGCGCAACTACGGCTACGAGGATCGGCGTTGCTTCGAGCACGTCGATCACGTGTTCACGACCAGCCCCTACCTGACGGAGTTCTACCGCGAGCGAATTGGCTTACGGAGCATCGGGATCGATTCGCCGATCGATTGGTCCGAGGTGGAAGCGCCGGAGGAGCTGCGACGGTTCGTGACCTTCGTGAACCCGTCGTTGGCCAAGGGCGCGATGGTTTTCGCCAGGCTGGCCGACACGCTCGGCTCGCGCCGGCCCGACATCCCGTTGCTCGTCGTGCAGTCGGCGAGCTCCGCGGGCAAGCTGAACGCGATTCCCGGCCTCGACTTCCGCAAGTATCCGCAGATCATGGCTGCGCCCGCGACGCCACGCCCGGCGGATTTCTTTGCGCTCACCCGTCTGCTGCTCGTCCCCTCGGTCTTCGCGGAACCTTTCGGTCGCGTGGCGGCTGAATCGCTGATCAATGGGATCCCGGTCCTCGTCAGCAATCGCGGCGCGCTGCCCCAGACTGTCGAGGAGGGTGGGGTCGTCGTGCCGCTGCCGGACTGGATCACGCCCGAGTCGCGCGAGCTCCCGAGCGAAGAGGATGTCCGGCCGTGGCTGGAGACCATCTGCGATCTCTGGGACCACGACGATCGGTACGAGGCAGCATCCGCGCGTGCTCGCGCAACCGCTGCGCGTCGGTACGACGAAGCGATCATGCGCGCGAAGTATCTCGAGTACTTCGAATCGCTGGATGCTGCCGAGCCTCTCTTCGATTGACGCCAAATGAAGAGCTTCGTGAGGATGAGGATCGTGGACAAAAGTTCGTTACATCGATGACTTTTACCGCTGTGGTTAGCCCTCGACTCCAGAAATCGTTCTGTCTGTTGCACTTCGCGCGAGACCTCGGGTACTCCATTTGGCTGAGGGGTTGCTAACCAAAAACCTTCGTCGCGCCGACATGGGCCCTCGGCGAGACCCATCACACCTGACCTTCGGCACCGTGAGTCCGCCCGCATCTTGCACAGCTTCAGGGGGGCACACATGTCCAGATCGGCAGCGGGCACTGAACAGGCGCGACCCACGGCGACCTCGACGAAAGCAGCCAGACTGATCCACGCGGCAGCGCTCGCCGCGGTACTCGTTCCGCTCGGCTCGGTTGCCGTCGAAACAGCAACAATCACGTGCACCAGCACCGCTGGCGGGAGCAGCGGAGCGGGGTGCAGCGGGCTCGGCGGCTATACCGCGAGCGGTTCAGGTATCCAGAGCAACACATGGAAGTTCTTTGATGATGGCGTCTTGAAATACACGCTGCAGATCGCCGGCGATCCCACCTCAAATTTCAGCCTGGACGCCATCGACTTCGTCACGACGCAGAACTTCCTGGATGATACCGGCGCCTTGGCCAACTTTCCGACTGCCGTGTGCATCCCGACGTTCGATGCGGGCCAGTGCGGTCTCTTCCGCGTCTTCGAGGTCGGCGGCACTGCGTCGTGGGTCAATGGCTACGTGCTGACGATCACCTGGTTCACCAACAGCGACCCGCTCTCCAACCCGACCAGCGGGCGCAATACGATCCTGCAGGCACACGGCTCATCGAGCGTCTTTGGAAACGAACTGGCAAACATCATCTTCGATCCGAACCCGACACCGACTGACCCCGGGATCAGCGGGCGGGGTGACGACTTCTCGACCTTCGGCGCGTTCAACGTGCCCGAGCCGGGCAGCCTGGCACTGCTGGGCATGGGCGTCGCCGGTTTGCTCCACCGTGTACGCAGGCGGAAATCGAATCGGTAGGCGCTCCTCACGACACGATCGCTTCGTAGACGCCGGCTCTGCTCGAGCCGGCGTTTCCATTTTCACGGTCACCGCTCTTCTCGCCATCGCCGGCTTCGCCCTTCGCCTCTGGCAGTACCTGGCCAATAGCTCGCTGTGGGTCGACGAGGCCGCACTCGCGCGTAACATCGTCGATCGGTCGCCTTCCGGATTCCTGCAGTCGCTCGACTACGCGCAAGTCGCGCCGCCTGGATTTCTGCTGATCGAGAAGGGTGCCGTCGGCCTCTTCGGGAACTCGGAGTGGTCGCTCCGGCTCTTTCCACTGCTCTGCGGCGTGGCGTCGATCCTGATCGTCTGGCGCATCGCGAGCTGGATCCTCGACGGTTGGGCGGTGACCTATGCGGTTGGCCTTTTCTCGCTGGCGACACCGCTCGTGTTCTTCTCGTCGCAGGTGAAGCAGTACTCGAGCGATGCCGCCGCGACGACCGCCATCATCTGGGCCGTGCTCTGGCTTCGTCGCGTACCCGGCAGTCCTCGAAGGGTGAGCCTGGTGGCTTTTTTGGGCGCGGCCGCTGTGTGGATTTCTCAGCCGGCCATCTTCGTCGTGATGGGCGCCGCAGCTGCCCTGACAGTCGCCGCGGTTCTGGATCGACGCTCCGAAAATACTCGCGCGACTCTGATCGTAATCGCGGTCTGGATCGTCAGCTGTGCGATTGCCGTGACGCTCGCGTTCCGAACTGTCTCGGCCGCCGATCGCGAATACCTGGACTGGTTCTGGAGCGGCGGCCTGATGCCGCGTCCATGGAGCGTGACGTACGCGATCTGGATCTGGGAGCGATTGACCTGGCTGTTCGGAGCATTCACGACAGGTTTGCGCAGGACGAACGGCGGGCTCGGATACCCGTGGTCGCAGCTGTTCGTCATCGTGAGCGTGATCGGGACGTTCGCCCTTTGGCGGAAACGACGTGACCTCGCGGTGGCGGTCGCGCTGCCCGTCGTCCTGGCTATCATCGCCGCGGGCCTCCGCGTCTATCCCTTCTCCGGAAGGGTGGTGACCTTCCTTCTTCCCTTGATGATCCTGACCGTAGCAGCCGGCACCGATCATGTCCTGCGCGTCTGGCTTCCCAACCGCGCATTGGCATCCGCGGCAGTACTTGCGGTGATGGTCGGTTCTCCGCTCGTGGCGTCGCTGGCCGCGTTGCCCCCCGAACGGATGGAGCACATTCGGCCCGTGCTCGCGCGCGTTGCTCAGCACATCCAGCCAGACGATGAGGTGTATGTGTATTACGGTGGGAGCCAGCCGTTCCAGTACTACGCCGAGCGATTCGGTCTCGCGCGTGTGCCCTACGTCCTCGGGCGCTGCTCGGTCACGGATCTTCGCGCGTACCTGAGAGACGTCGATCGGTTCCGTGGCTTCCGGCGCGTGTGGATCATCGGCACGCACGCCAGACTCGGCGTGTCCGAGCTGCTGGCGATCTTCCGCTACCTGGACACGATCGGGCGGAGGATCGAAACGATCGAGGAGCGTGCGACATCGAATCTTCCCTCGAACGGCGCCTACGCAGCGCTGTACGACCTCAGCGACCGCGTCCGGCTCGGTGCGGCGGCGGCGGAGACATTTTCGGTGCCCGACGTGCCCATCGATCAGGGGTTTGCCCGGTGGGGGTGTTATGGCACGCAGTCCAGCTCACGAGGCCTTTGACCACTGCACGCACTCGGCGTAGATGGCTTTGACGTCGGCGCGCTCGAGCACCTTCTGATTGCCGTCGTCGCGTTTCATCTCGTCGAAAAGCTGCTGGGCCGTCGCGTAGTGCCGGCGCGCCTGCAGATCTTTGGCAGCCCTGAGAGCTGATGCCAGGACGTACTCGGCGCGCGCCTGCAGCTCGCGCAAGCCGAGCGTCTCCGCTCTCGCGAGCGTCCGTTCCACGTCCTGCCGCGCCTGCTGGAAGTTCCCCGTACGAAGGTGCGTATCAGCGCTTTGCAGCGACGCGTAGACCGACAGGTATGTGAGACCCTGCACGTCCGCCTGGCTGGCGATGCTTGCGAGCGTTGCGGCGAGCGCGCGCGTCGGCTGCGCAGCCGCCGCCGTCACCGCGACTTCTGCGCGGGCCCAGAGATCCAGCGTCCGGTCGGACGCGCGCGTGGCCGCCTGCGCCGATTGTTCCGACATCCGGATCGCCGCGCGGGGATCCCCGGCGAGGGAGAGACGCACAGCCTGGAAGCGAAGGACCTGCGCGATCAATCCCTGATTCTTCAGATCCTTCGCCACGCCTGACGCTTCGTCGAGGGCCTTGGCCGCATCGTCGAGGCGCCCCGCGAGCGCCGCGCTGTAACCATAGCCGCTGAGAATCTCGCCGTACCAGAAATCCTTCTGTTTGAGATCCCGAAACGCCTTCAGCGCTTCCCCCTTTGACTTGACGGCGGCGCCATACCGTCCCTGGTAGTCGAAGATGGCGCCGATCGAGTAGGACTCGATCGCCTCGCCGCGCTTGTCGCCGTCCGACCGCCGCATCTCGAGCGCGCGCAGGTAGCGGCTGATCGACAGATCGTACTTGCCCATCTTGTTGAGCGTTTCGCCGAGATTGTGCAGCGTGTCCGCGATCTCGCGTGGCACCTTGGACTGCTCGCGCAGCTCGAGCGCCCGTTCGAAGTATGTCTGGGCGTCCGAGTACTGACCCTTGCCAAGATACGCCGTCCCGATATTGTTGAGCGCCAGCGACTCCGTCGTGCGGCGACCATCGTCTCGCGCGATGCCGAGCGACTCGCGCAGGAGCGGCAGCGCTTCGTCGGGCTTGCCGACGTCGGTGAGGAGGGCACCCAGGTTGTTGAGCGTGCTGCTGATCCCGGACTTGTCGCCAATTTCGCGCTGCAGCGTCAAGGCGTCGTTGTAGCTCTTGACCGCCTCGTTCGGCGATCCGAGTTGCTCCTGGATCTGGCCGATCTCGCTCAGGCTCCTCGCCATCGCACGCTTCTGTCCAAGCTGACGTCGGATGGCCAGCGACTCCTGATAGTTCTTGAGCGCATCGTTGGGGCGCCCAAGACGTTTATACGCAACCCCCATCGCCTGCAGCACATTCCCTCGCGCGACGTCGTTATTCAGCTGAATGGAGAGACTGAGCGCATTCGTGAGCGGATCGAGCGATGCCTGCGGGTCGCCGCGCAGGATGGCGACACGTCCAACCGCGGTCAGGCCGTCCACGTACTTCGGATCGAGCTGCACGACGCGCTGGTAGTGTTCCTGCGCCTTGTCGAGCTGGCCGGCCTGCTCGTAGAGTCCCGCAAGCTCGTACTGGATCCGCGGATTGTTGGGTGACACCTTCACCAGTTGTTCGTAGGTCTCGATCGCCTTCGGCGCGTCATTCGTGATGCGATAGTGCGTCGCGGCGATCAGGTATTTCTCCTGTGGCGGGAGCGATCCGCTCAACCCGACGGCGCGGCGCGAGAACTGCGCTGCCTGCGCATCGGATCCCGAATCGCGGTACGCCTGTGCCAGAGCGGAGTACGCGAGCGCAAAGTTCGGATCCTCCGCGGTCGCCGCGGTGAAGCGCTGGATCGCGTTCGGATAGTTGCCGTCGCGTTCGAACTGCTGTCCCTCGTTGAACTGCCGGAGCGCTTCGAATGACTGCGTCGATGGACGCCAGGCCGTCGATTTCAGCTCGTTCAGCACGTCGGCCGATCCAGCGGCCAGCGACTGCTGCACGGACGCAGCCAGCTCCGCAATCGTCGTGAGCAGCGCCGACTGACTCGGGGCAGTAGCCTTGAGGGGCGTCGTCTTGCGTTGGGCAAGGTCCTGGAGCGTGGCGTCGATCCGGATTTCGTCGCCGAACTTGACGAACTGTCCCCACAGGATCGTCTGCGCGTTGGCAAACTCCGCGATGCGGGCGAGCTCGCCGGGCGACAGGTTCGCGCTGCGAGCGATTTGGAGGTCGCCCAGCACCTGGTGCAAGCGGTCCGACGGGATCGTCCGGACCTGTGAGGATTCGCCGAGGTCGGTCGCCAGCACTTCGCTCAAGCTGGTGCCCAGCGAATCGAGGCTCGAATCGCCCGAAGCATTCCGGAACGGCAGCACGGCCAGAGAGACGGCCGGACCGGAGGGTGCAGCAACTGCGGCGGTGGTCTTCGGTGTCGACGGTCGGTTCGACAGGTAGTACGCCGCCCCGCCCGCGATCAGCAGCAGCCCCAGCGCTGCCGCAGCCGGTATCAGGTACTTCTTCGCGCCCGAGGGACGTTCGACGACGACGGTAGTGGTCGGCGGAGGTGCAATCGCCTGGCCCTCGCTCGCGCGGTCGAGGTCGCGCAGCAGATCGGCGCTCGTCTGGTAGCGCGCCACCGGTTCCGGCTGCAGGCAGCGCGTGATCACCGCATCCACCGCTTCCGGGATCTGGGGGTCCTGCGTGCGCAGCGAGGGCGGCGCATGCTGCATCCGCGACATCAGCTCAGCGACCGCGGTGGTCGCGCCCGCATGCCGCCCGCCGCGCAGCATGTCGTAGACGATCAAGCCGAGCGCGTAGATGTCGGCACGCTGATCGGCTGGCAGTCCTTTCGCCTGCTCGGGCGCCATGTACTCGACCGTGCCGATCACCGCGCCGGCGACGGTCGCGGCGAAGCCGCCGGTTCCGGTGGCGGATCGGGCGATTCCGAAGTCCATGATGAGCGCGTGGTCCTCGGCGTCCACCATGATGTTGGCGGGCTTCAAGTCCCGGTGGACGACGCCGGCATCGTGCGCGGCGACGAGACCCGCGACGATCTGGCGCGCGAGTGACAGCGCGCGGGGAATCGGCAGCCTGCCGTCGCGCCGCAGGATGCTCGCCAGATCGGCGCCGTGCACGAACGGCATCGTGATGTACTTGATGCCGTCGATCTCGCCGATATCGTGGATGCGGACGACGTTCTTGTGGGTGACCTGACGGGCGAGGAGGAGCTCGCGCTTGAAGCGTCGCTCGAGATCCTGCGCGGCGGCCGGATCGGCGGTGACGTCGGGCCGAATCACCTTGATGGCAACCGCGACCTCGAGCTCCTGATCCCACGCCTGATAAACGGCGCCCATTCCGCCGATGCCGAGCGGGCGGATCACGTGATACCGCGCGCCGAAGTTCTGTCCGACTTGCAGCGGACCGCTGTTGGGGATCGCCGTGCGCCCCGTCTGCCCGAGACTCGCAGCGCTGACCTCCGTCTTCGTCGCGAGACGTGTCTCGGCGTCCGGCGCCGGCGCACTCGACGAGGCGACGGTGTCGCCCGCACCCGTACCGGACACGTCGGTGCCACACACCGGACAGCGTCCCGGCGCGGCGACGTCGTTACCGCAGGTAGGGCAGACCATTACTCAGTACATCACCTTCCCGCCGCGGCGCTGCAACGGATCGCCGCCAGACCCTCGCCGTGTTGGCGACTGGCGCAGAAAACGATCGTCGGTCAGACGGAGTGTGTCAGGAAAGAGCCGGATTGCCTCAGCACGACTTGCACCGATGATTGTTCTTTGCCCCCAGTTTTTCCAGCAGCGCGATGGTTTCGGGGAACGGCTGCGTGCGCTGCACGGGACCATTCGCCATGTCGACGGTCGTCTCGCCAGCGCGGTTCACAGCCTTGACATCGGCGCCCTTCGACACCAGGTACAGAATCAGCTCGTTGTCTCCCCTGGCGGCGGCGTGGTGCAGCGCGGTGTTGCCCTCGTGATCTCTCGCATTCACGTCAGCGCCCAGCTCCTCGACGAGGTACTTGACCGCAGGCAGGAAACCCGCGGGCGAGTTCCGGTGGGAGTTCGCGGCGAAGCCTTCGCCGTAGCCCACGCCCGACGCCGCCTGAAGTGGCGTTACACCGGGACCGCCGATCGGCACGGGCGGTACGCCTGACACATCCTCCACGGTCTCGCGGCCGCCGTCGCCGGTACGGGGCCGCCCGGCGGGCTTGACGGTCGGGATGTTCGGGTCCGCCCCGTACGAGATGAGGAGACGCATCGCCTCGACATCGCTCGCGTACGCGGCGCGCCAGAACGGCGTCGCCCCGATCTCGTCGACGCCGGACAGATCGAAGTTGTAGCCGGAGTACCAGACCTTCTTCGTCAACCGCGCGTTGACGTCGACGCCCTTGTCGAGCAGCACCTTCATCAGATCGAGGTAGGTGGTCTTCTGCTGCAGGTAGGCCTGCGGCTGCGGGTACAGCGCCTTCGGCGCCCACACGACGTTCAGCACCGCGTAGAGCGGCGTGACGCCGTTGTCGCTCGCGCGTGTCGCATTCGCACCCCTGTCGACCAGCGTTCGGGCGAGATCGAAGTGACCATTGATGACCGCCATTAGCAGCGGGCTGGTTTTGTCGCCACCGCTGATCTGGTTCACGTCGGCGCCGGCATCGAGAAGAATCTGAGCCGCTTCAGTGAATCCCTGTCGCGCTGCGAAGAGCAGCGGCGTGAGTCCGCCCTGCGCGGTGACCAGCTCGGCGAAACGGAACTGCCGGCTCAGCCCGGCGACGCCGCCGGACTCCGCACCTCGGCCGGCAGGTTGCCCGCCACCTGCGCGACCGTCGCGACCGCGTCCGCCGCCGGCTTCAGCGGGCGCAGCCGCCTGCGGGGCAGCTGTTGGCGCAGCGTCCGCGGCGCCACCGCGACCGCTGGCCGGCGCCGCGCTCTGACGCTGCCCGCCACCCTGCTGCGCGCGGAGAAATGCCTCTTCCTCGGGGTTCGTCTGCGACTTCAGGTCCACCACTTTCGTGGCAGCTTTCACGTTCGCGCCGCTGGCGATGAGCATCTTCATCGCATCAACGCGATTCGAAGCCGTTGCGAACATGAGGGCGGTCTCGCCTCTCGCCGACTCAGCGGCGTTGACGTCCGCACCCTTGTCGAGGAGGAGTTTTATCGCGTCCGCCCGCCCGGAGGCGGCGGCGAGCATCAGCGGCGTCGTACCGGACGAGGTGGCAATCTTCGGATCCGATCCGGCCTTCAGCAGCACGTCCATCACGCTGGCGTAGCCGCGCTCGCTCGCCATGAGGAGCGGCGTGTAGCCGCCAAGCCGGGTGACGGCCCTGACGTTTGCCCCTGCGTACACGAGCATGCTCGTCAGATCGACGTCCCCCTGACGCGCGGCCCAATGCAGGGCGGTCATCCCGTCGCCTTGCGCAGCGTTGACGTCGGCGCCCTGCTTCAGCAGCGATTTGACGGTCGAGGCGTCTCCGCCCATAGCTGCATCCGCTACGCGCGAGTCACTCGAGGACGCCTGCAGCCAGACCGACAGGCAGACGGCGAGGCCGAGACCGGCAAGGCATCCGGGCCACGTGCGCTGCATCGGTTAGCCTTTCTGACTCGCCTGCGCGTCGGTCAGGGTCGTGGGCACCGTCGTCAGATCGAACGTGCCCGTGCTGTCGCCGAAAGTCTGAAGATCGTCGAGGCCGAGGTCGTGCAGGATCGTCAACCAGACGTTGGCCATCGGCGTGCCTTCCGGGGCCTTGAGGTGCAGGTTTCCCTTCAGGTGGCCGTTGGCGCGGCCCGCGAGGAACAGCGGACACCGCTTGTGATTGTGCACGTTCGAGTTCCCCATCGGGGACCCGTAGATGATCAGCGTCTTGTCGAGGAGCGTCCCGTCGCCATCCTGGGTCCTCTTCAGCTTGTCCAGGAAGTACGGCACGAGGCTGACGTGGTGCTTGTTGATCTGCGCGAACTGGGCGATGCGATCCTCACGCTCGCCGTGGTGTGACGCCGGGTGGAATGGCAGCGGGACGCCGCTCTCCGGGTAGACGCGCGCCGAGCCGTCGCGACCGAGCTTGAACGAGAAGACCCGCGTGACGTCACCCGCGAAGGCGAGCACCTGCAGGTCGTACATCAGGCGCACGTGCTCTTCGAACGAATCCGGCACGCCAATCGGCGCGCCCGGCAGATCCCGAGGCGCCCCGCTCGCGTTGTGGGCCTCGATCTTCTGAATCCGCCGCTCGATCTCGCGCACGTCGTCGAGATACTCGTTGAGACGGCCGCGGTCGGTCGGGCCGAGATCCCGGCGCATTCGCGATACCTCGGACGACACCCAATCGAGGATGCTCTGGTTGGTGCGGCGGTTGGCGGCGCGCTGTTCCGGCGTGGCGCCGACGCCGAACAACTGGTCGAAGGCGGCGCGAGGATCCCGCACCATCGGGAGCGGCTCCTTCGGACCCGCCCAGCTGATCGTGTCGGTGTAGACGCACGCATAGCCGTACGCGCAGCCACCCGACTGATCGACGTTCTCGATGCAGAGTTGCATCGATGGAATCGCGGTGTCCTGACCGAACCGTTGCGCGTAGACCTGATCGAGCGAGACCCCAACCTGAACGTCGGATCCTTCGGTCTGCTTCGGGTGCATCTGGGTCAGGAAGACCGCGCTCGACCGAAAGTGATCGCCGCCGATTTCTTTCGGGGCGAACGCTTCGGCGTTACGGACGTCGGTGTTGCTGACAATCGTCACGTAGTCGCGGAAGGGCTCCAGCGGGCTGAGGCTGCTGGGCGACAGATCGAAGCTGCGGCCGACGGCGGCCGGCGACCACATGTTCTTCGCGAGACCGTACACTGTGCTGCCAGCCGCGCCATGCACCATCTCGATGCACGACAGACGCGTCCCTGCGCCGGCGCTCTTCGCAAACAGCGTGCGCGCGGGCACCATGGCGTCGAGGAACGGCAGCGCGATCGTCGCGCCCATCCCGCGGAGCACCGTCCGTCGAGAGATGTGCTTCTTCGTGAGGAACATCGCCGCTACCTCCTCGAATCCTTGCCGCCGCCGTGCGACCCGGACGCCTCGGCGTCCGTCGTGAGTCGATCCTCCGCCCTGCTCATCTGGAAGGCGGGACTCCGCACGATGCCGAGCACGTACGCCGAGAAACGGTTGTCGGTCAGGCCGGCATCGCGTACGACGGCGCGAACCGTCGGCATGTCGTAGGCTTCGACGCGTCGCCCCAGCGCATACGCCATCAGGTTCTCGGTGAACGTGCGCAGCACCACTTCCTGCCGCTTGAGCAATGCCTGTCTGAGCTGGATCGGACCGTTCACCGACGAGCCGTCGTAGAGCTCGCCGGACGGATCGACCGGCGATCCGTGATCCTTGATGCGCCACGCTCCGGTGACGTCGAAATTCTCGAGCGCGAGGCCGAGCGGATCGATGACGCGATGGCACGATCGGCACGCCGGGTCCGCGCGGTGCTGTTCCATGCGCTCCCGCACCGAGAGCAGCCGTGCCCCCGTGTTCGCTTTCGTTGCCGCGAGATCCGGTACGTTCGGCGGCGGCGGTGGCGGCGGTGAACCGAGGAGCACCTCCATCACCCACTTGCCGCGCAGCACGGGTGACGTGCGATCGGCGACCGAGGTCATGGTCAGGATGCTGCCCTGGCCGAGCAACCCGCGGCGGTTCTCGTCTGCGAGCGTCACGCGCTGAAAGGTTGTACCGGCGATGCCAGGGATCCCGTAGTGCCGCGCCAGACGCTCGTTCACGAACGTGTAGTCGGCCGTCAGCAGATCGAGAACGCTGCGATCTTCGCGGACGAGATTCTCGAAGAAAAGCTCGGTCTCGCGCTGCATCGCCTCACCGAGCGTGTAGTCGTACTGGGGGTACTGCAGCGGATCGGGATGAATCTTCTCGAGATCCTGAAGGCGGAGCCACTGACTCCCGAAGCGGGTGGCCAGCGACGCAGCCCGCGGGTCAGCGAGCATCCGCCGGACCTGTGTGTCGAATCCCGCTCCCTTGAGGAGCCCGCGCGCCGCGGCCGAAACGAGCTCGTCGTCGGGTGGACCCGCCCACAGGAAGAACGACAGCCGCGATGCGAGATCGAGATCGCCGACGCGGTAGTTCTGTCCCGGCTTCGTCCCGGCGGGAAGCTCCTCGAGCCTGAAGATGAAATGCGGGCTGGCCAGGACGGCCTGCAGCGCCGTGCGGATGCCGCTCTCGAAGTCGCCGCCCTTCCTGCCCTCGTCATAGAACGTCATCAGACCCTTGAGATCCTCCGGCGTCAGCGGACGACGGTAGGCCTGACGCGCGAGGTTCGAAACGATTTTCGTCGCGCAGGGTGTCTCTTCCTCCTGCGAGACGGGGCGGCACGTGAACACACGGCGGCGGCTCACAGTTTCGGACACGCCGGTGACTTTCTGCGGGCCGATCACGGCGAGGTCGCGCAGGTGCGGAACGGTCGTCACGCCGATGGCGCTCCCGATCTGTGTATCCGCGAGCGTGTGCTCGATCGGAGCGAGGAGGTCGTCGACCGGCCCCTCACCCCGCTGAATGAACGCGGCAGAAACCCGCTGCGGACCCGCCTTGACCGTGATCGGCGGCGTCTGCAGGGTCATCCCGTTCGGATCCGATTCGCTCATGCGCGGGTTGATGTCGAGGAGCGCCACGCGCTGTCCGCTGATCGACACTTCGAGCTGCTCGCCTCGAACCGTGCTTCCGTAAAGCTGCCCGGTCGGAATCGAGTGCAGCATCATTTTGAAGACGTAGTCGCCATCAGCCGGGAACGTGTGGATGACCGAGAGTCCCCCCCGTGTCCCGAACGGCGCGCCGTCGACGTGCGCGAGCTGCGACGCGGTCCTCGCCACTTTGTAGGTCGTCGATCCGGGGCTGGCCTCGGGATCCCCAATCGCCTCGCGGCTGATCTTGCTGGCAGCGTGCAGGTAGCCTTCGAGAAGCGTCGGTGAGAACGACTGGACGTCGGCGATGTTGTCGAAGTTGTGGCTGATGGTGTCCGCCGGCAGGTAGGCGGTCACATCGACGTCGATGCCGAGCAGCTCGTGAATCGAGCGGCCGTACTCGGCGCGATTCAACCGCTGAAAGGTCCGCCGCCCCGGATTCGGATGGGCGGCCGCGGCCTGATCGATCAGGGTCTCGAGCGATGTCGTGAAGGCGGCGAGCGTCGCGGCGTCTGGCCGGTCGGCGCCTGACGGGGGCATCATCCCCGCCCGCAACTTCCGGATCATCTTCTCGGCGACGTCCGCGTTCCGATCAGCTTTGGCAGGATCGAATTGCTCGAGGGAGAGCTCGCCTTTCTTGTGATCTTCGTCGTGACAGGTGAGGCAGTACTCGCCGATGAGCGCACGTTGCGCGGCAACCGGAATCGTCGGCGCTGGCGTGTGGGCCGGCGAAAGCGGCCGGGCGGCGCGGTCGACGCGCGCGGATCGCGTGAGGGCCGACGGTTCCGGGCGGGCACCCAGCTGGGCGTCGGCGACGACGCTCAACCCGAGAAACAGGCTCCCGACAACGGCCAGCCCGGATCTGCTCATTCGCGGCCTTCGAATCGCGACAAAACTCCCCGCGTAGTATAGCCGATTGATGTGGGCGGCCGGCCCGTCCGGTGGCCGCGCAACCGGGTTTTGAGCCCAGAAAGGCCAGCATTATTCAGCCTGTCGTGGGGCCCCACCCCCACGACCTGCCAGCGCTCGCTTACACTCGCGCCGCTGGTTTGAGGAGACAGCCTGCTTTTTCAACAAAGCTCGTCTTTACTTCCTGCCGCCCCGACGAGCCCCGAGCGTCCGAGTACCTACGGCTAAGTCTGCCCAAGGAACTGTCGGATCTGCTTCACGGCGTACTCGACCTTCATGTCGAAGGCCATCTTGCCGAGCGCGGCCGTTGACGGGCGGGCGTCACCGGTGATGCCGTTGTTCACGCGCGGTGGCGCGTTCGGATCGGCCTGCCCACGCCCGCGGCCCCGTTCCCCCGGCGGCGGGACGGGATCGCCCACGGCCGTCTTGAGCAGCTCCTTGCGCACCCAGCCCTTGTCGCCGCCGAGGTAGATCATCTCTGACGTGTCCGGGATCGCGGCGTGGCCGCTTCGGGGAAAGCCCTTCCCTTCGAGATATTTGTTGAAGTCATCCTGGGCCTTCGAATAGACCTCGTCGCAGTAGAAGATGTGAATCCCCTGGGGCGCGTACTTCTCCTCGAGCTTCTTCGCGACGTCGCGGTAGACGTCGGGCTGACCGCCGCCGTGATCGCCCATCAGAATCACGTTCTTGAAGCCGGTGACGATGGCCTGTTCCGAGATCCGCTCGAGCACGGCGGCAAGAATCTCGTTGGTCAGGCCGAGCGTACCGGGCAGAGTGGCGCTGGCGTTGTTTGGTGTGTACGCCAGCACCGGCAGCGCGATCGCGTTCCCGAGCTTCAGGGCGATGGCCCTGACCGTGTCGCGCGCCATCAGATTGTGGCCGCCGTTGACGTTCTGCGGTCCACGCTGCTCGGTGCCGCCGGTGTAGAGGAGCGCCGTCGTCTTCCCGGCCTCGAGGGCCGCTTTGACCTCCTGCCAGGTCATCATCTCGAACTCGACGAGCGGCTCCTTCGCGGCCGCGCGCGCCGGGGTTTTGGCCGCCGCCTTTGACGGGGTCTGTGCGACGCCGGCCGTCGCTGACATTCCAAGCATGAGAACCATGGCGAGCAGACGATGCATGACAGATCCTCCCGTGGCATCGCGTTCGCAGTCCTGTCACGCGAACGCCCGGTGCGGACTGTAATGGACGTCGAGGGAAAGGTTCAAGGTGCGACGCTAGAAGACTCGTATCGACGAAATGCGATCGCCCCAGTACGACCCCAGGTTCGGCACGTCCCGGGTGACGCGCCGGCGGCGGCGACCGGAAAGCCGGGGCCGCCCTTCCTAAATTGCACGGCAAATGCCAACAGAACGTCCGGCTTCATGCAGCGGTAGACTTGCGCCACATGAAACCAACGCTGATCGCCTGCCTGGGCTTGATCCTCATCATTGCCGGTGCCACGCGCGACCAGCGCGCCTCGTCGACGGGGGACGCCGTCATCCTGATCACGCTCGACGGCGCACGGACCGAAGAAATCTTCGCCGGCCTCGATCGCGACATCCTGCAGTCCACGCTCCGATCGAATCAGAAGATCGAGGAACAGCCGGTCTATCGGCGGTTCTGGGCAGACACGCCCGTGGCGCGCCGCGAGAAGCTGATGCCGTTTTTCTGGCGGACGCTGATGGCCGAGCACGGCTCGATTGCCGGCAACGTGGCCGCAGGCAGCGCGGCGACGCTCACGAACAGGCATCGCGTCTCGTATCCGGGCTACTCCGAAATCCTGCTGGGTGAAGCGCACGACGACGTGATCAAGAACAACGATCCGATCCGGAATCCGTACCCGACCGTCTTCGAGGAACTGCGTACGAAGCTTGGGTTGACGCCGCCGCAAGCGGCCGTCTTCACGTCATGGAACGTCTTCGACGCGATCGCGACGCACACGCCGGGAAACATCACCGTGAACGCAGGACCGGTACCGGTCGACGCGCCGGATCCCGAAACGCAGATGCTGAGCCGCATGCAGCTGCTCACACCCACTCCCTGGGACGGGGTTCGGCACGACGCGTTCACATTCCTGCTGGCGATGGCGCATCTCAAGACCGCGAGAGCCCGACTGCTGTACATCGCGTTCGACGAGACCGATGACTGGGCGCACGACGGCCGGTACGATCGCGTCCTCGAGGCCTACGCGCGAACGGACGGTTTTCTCCAGCAGTTGTGGACGTGGATTCAGTCACAGCCCGATTACAAGGATCGGACGCATCTCCTGATCACGACCGATCACGGCCGTGGCCACAGGGCGAAGGACTGGCGCAACCACGGAGCCCGTGTCGAAGGAGCCCAGAACGTGTGGATGGCCTTCGTCTCTCCCTCGATGTCCGCGCGCGGGGAATGGCGTGATCGGCCCGCAGTGCACACCAACCAGGTCGCGGCAACGATTGCCTCCTGGCTGGGTGTGGATTGGGTGGCGCTTCGTCCGCAGGCTGGCCAACCGATTCGCTGACGTTCTGGATCGCCCGCACACGCGCGTGTAAGCTACCCCTCGTGGCATCCGTTTCGTTCTCCGATGCGCTGATCGACGACCTTCGGCAGGCCGTCGGCGATCGTCTGTTGACCTCCGCCGCGGTGCGCGAGCACCACAGCCACGACGAGTCGCATCATCCCGGACATCTGCCCGATGCGGTCGTGCTTCCCGTCAATGTCGAAGAAGTGCAGGCGGTCGTGCGCGCCTGCGCCCGGCATAGGTGTCCGATGGTGCCCTTCGGCGCGGGAACGTCGCTCGAGGGCCACGTGATTCCTCTGAGCGGCGGCGTGACGATCGACCTCACCCGCCTGAATCGGATCCTTCGCCTGAGCGTCGACGACCTGGACGTCACCGTAGAAGCCGGCGTGACGCGGAAGCAACTAGAGCGGCACCTCCAGTCGAGCGGCCTCACCTTTCATCTCGATCCCGGCGCCGACGCCACGATCGGGGGCATGGCCTCCACGCGGGCATCCGGGACAACAGCCGTCCGGTACGGCACGATGCGCGAGGTCGTCCTCGGCCTGAAGGTCGTGCTGGCGGACGGGCGCCTGATTCACACCGGAAGCCGCGCGCGCAAATCCTCTTCTGGCTACGACCTGACCCGCCTCTTCGTCGGTGCCGAGGGCACACTGGGCGTGATCGTCGAAGCGACGCTGCGGCTCCACGGCCGTCCGGAAGCCGTTGCCTCGGCGACGTGCCACTTCGGCTCGATCGACGCGGCAGTGCGCACGGTGATCACCACGATCCAGCTCGGAATCCCGGTCGCACGGATCGAGCTGATGGACGAGATCCTGGTCGACGCGGTCAACCGCCATTCGAAGCTCACCTATCCGGTCGCGCCCACGCTCTTCTTCGAATTCCACGGTCTCAGCGAGCGCGACGTCCTCGAACAGGCGGACACCGTCGAAGCTATCGCGCACGAGCAGGGCGCCGCCGGTTTCAACCGCGCCGTCTCGCCCGAGGACCGGGCGCGATTGTGGCAGGCGCGTCATGACGCGTATTATGCGGCCCTCGCCCTCCGACCCGGATCCCGCGGCTGGACGACCGACGTGTGCGTGCCCATCTCGAGGCTCGCCGAGTGCATCGAGGAAACCAACCGTGACGTCGCCGCATCGCCGCTCGCGCATGCACTGGTCGGGCACGTCGGCGACGGCAACTTCCACGTGATCTTTCCCCTGAACCCCGACGATCCGTCGGAGCTCGCCGAAGCGCAGCGGCTGACCGATCGCCTGGTCGAGCGGGCGTTACGCATGGACGGCACCTGTTCGGGTGAACACGGCGTCGGGATTGGCAAGCAACATTTTCTCGGCGCCGAGCACGGCGAGGGACTTGCGGTCATGCACGCCATCAAGCGGGCACTCGACCCGGACAACTTGATGAATCCGGGAAAGCTGTTGCCAAGGTTCTGAACATGGCCCATCTACTACGTGTTTGTGTCGCGGCGTGGGCAGTCACGGTCATCGAGTGCGCGTGGCTGGCGGCTCCGGCTGCGCAGCAGGCACCGGCGAACACGACGCCGCAGAAGCCTGTCGTGCCGGTTGCGGCGAGCTCGCTGGCGGCGAATCCCGAGACCTTCTACGGCGACTACGTCTCGCTGACCGCGACGGTCGACGAGCTCCTGTCGAAATCGGCTTTCTCGGTTGACCAGGACAGATCGAAACACGCGGCGCAGTCGGTGTTGGTTCTGGCGCCGACAATGACCGGAACAGTCGATCCGAACGCGTACGTCACGGTCCTCGGCGAGGTCATGAAGTTCGATCCCGTGGAAATCGCCCGCCGCGCGCGCGACTACACGCTCGACCTCTCCGCGGATCTCCAGGCGAAGTTTCAGGGACGCCCCGTCGTCCTCGCCACTGCCGTGATCAACGCCGCAGGAATCGATGTCGCCAGGCGTCTGCCGCCACCGATGACCGCCGAGGAGGAAGCCTTTTCGAAGACGATGAAACGGATCGGTCCGTCCTTCACCGCGTTCCGTCAGGCGATTCAGGAACCGAACGCGGTCGCAACGAAGGAGCAGATCGCGATCCTGAAACAGGGCTTCACCGAAGCGGAAGCGTTCTGGAAGAAGCGAGGCACGGCCGAGGCCGTGCAGTGGACGGCGGAGGCACGGAAGCTCGTGGATCAGATCGACCACGGCCTCGCCGCGGCGAAATGGGATGACGTGAAGACCGCCGCGACCGATCTCGGAAAGACGTGTCAGACGTGCCACGGCGCCTACCGCGAGCGTTTCGATGATGGTTCGTACCGGATCAAGGCAGGAGCGAAATAGCATGCGGCGATTCTGCGTTCTTGCCGTCGTCGCGCTGACCGTCGCGACGTCCCTCCAGGGCGCACGCGCTCAGACACGCCAGGACGTTGATTTGGCGGGGTTCTTCGCGGAGTGGCGTGCCTTTCAAAAACCAAAGCTCGTGGACGGCGTACCGGACTACCGGCCGGCGGCGATGACCGCGCAGCGAACCGGGCTCGCCGACTTCCAGCGCCGGCTCGCGGCGATGGACAAGACAGGATGGCCGGTTCCGCAGCAGGTCGACTGGCACATCATCCGCGCCGAGATGAACGGGCTCGACTTCGATCACCGGGTCCTCAAGCCCTGGGTCAACAACCCGGCGTTCTACGTGACGGTGTTCGGCAGCCAGAGCGACCAGCCGGCGCGCGAGGGACCGCTCGCCTACGGCGCTGTCGAAGTGTGGAGCTACTCGTTTCCGCTCGATGCGGCAAACGCCGAGCGTATGGCCGCGGGGCTTCGCGCCGTCCCGAAACTCCTCGAGCAGGCCAAGGTCAACCTGACCGGCAATCAACGCGACCTGTGGGTCTTCGGGATCACGAGCCTCAAGGATCAGAGCCAGGCGCTCGACAGCCTGCTCCCGCGTGTCGCGGATGCACCAGGGAGTCTGAAAGCCGACGTGCAGCGCGCGAAGGAATCGACGGATGCTCTCATCTCGTGGCTCCAATCGCGTGCGGCATCGAAAACCGGGCCATCAGGCATCGGCGTCGAGAACTACGACTGGTACCTGAAGAACGTCCAGCTCGTGCCGTATACCTGGCACGACGAGGTGATCCTGATGGAGCGGGAGCTCGGACGCGCGCACTCGTTCCTCGCGCTCGAGGAACGACGCAACGCGTCGCTGCCGCAGCAGGTGCCCGTGGCCAGTCAAGAGGAACACGCCACCCGGTTCAGCGCCGGCGTCACCGAGTACATGGCGTTCCTCAAGGATCACGAAATCCTGACGGTCAAGGACTACATGGAGCCGGCACTCCGCGCGAAGATCGGCCGTTTCAATCCCGGGCCGCGGGAGTTCTTCACCGAAGTGGACTATCGCGACCCGGAGGTCATGCGCACGCACGGGTACCACTGGTTCGACCTTGCGCAGATGCAGCACGTGCCGCACGCCGACCCGATCAGGCGCGGACCGCTCCTCTACAACATCTTCAACACGCGAACCGAAGGGCACGCGACCGCGTGGGAAGAGCTGATGCTGCAGGCGGGAATGTTCGATGCGCGGCCGCGATCACGCGAGCTGATCTACGTCCTGGTCGGCCAGCGCGCCGCGCGCGCGCTCGGCGATCTGCGCATGCACGCGAACACGTTCACGCTCGAACAGGCCGCGCAGTCGGCGTCAGCCAACACACCGCGCGGCTGGCTGCGGCTCGAAGGCAACACGGTGCGCGACGAACAGCACCTGTACCTGCAGCAACCGGCGTACGGAACGAGCTACTTGATCGGGAAGATTGAAATCGACACGCTCATTGCCGCCCGCAGGCGTCAGCTCGGCGACGCGTTCACCCTCAAGCGCTTCATGGACGAATACAACGCGGCGGGACTGATCCCGGTGTCTCTTCTGAGGTGGGAACTCACGGGTCAGATGCCGGATGACGTGGCGCGAATGCTCGCGCCTGCGCGGTGAACCGTGTTGGCGCGCCACCGCCGTTCCTCGCCGCGGACAGACCGCCACTACATGGAATGAATGCGGGCCATTCTCGCGATGTCCTTCGCGTTCTGCACGATCAGGAACGCCCCGAGCACGGTCAATCCAAAAGCCAACCACCGGACCATCGAACACCTCCACGTCTTAACAAGCCAGATTAGTGCCGTCCTCCGGCACGGATCGTCGAGGTCCAGCCTCGAGGCGGCTGAGCTATTCAATCTACGCCGACCGGCTATTTCTTGGAGAACACGCGCTTCGAATCCAACCCGAACGACGGCGACCCGACCGTGCCGCCGATCCGAATGGGAATCTCGCTGCCACCACCCTTGTGGCGGAAGAGGGGATCGACGGCCTTCAACAACACACTCTTGATGCCGGTCATGGTCTCGGAGATCTTTGCCTGCATGATCAGCGTCCCGCTGAAGTCGAGCTGCTCCGAGACCAGGCCGTAGGTCCCCGATAAGCGCACCACGGATCCCGGCACGTCGAAGGCGACCGACGGGATCGTGAGCACGCCGCCGCCAAGCTTGAACGTGCCTTCGAAATCCGATGGCACCGGCTTCTGCGCCGACGCCTCGGCCTGGTTCCCCCGGCTTCGCAGACTGAGCGCAGTGATCTTGGTTTGGACGTCAGGGTTCGTGAACATCGCGCGCGCGATCGAGAATCGGCCGTCGAGCTTCAGTTTCTTGACGACGTCGATCTTACCGGGCGGCAGAACGAAGTTCGTCTTGAGCTTGAGGGCGCCCGTCATCGGCGGCCGGCTGGCTTTGACGGCCAGGTGCAGCACGTCTTCGATCCTCGCGGAATCCATCGTGACATCGAGTCGAACCGTGCGTCCTTCCGGACCGGGCGCGTCGATGATTCCGCCGGAGGCCGTCAGCGACGTGTTCAGAAAGGACCCGTCGACCTGCTCGAGGATCGTGTCGCCATTGGTGCCATCGACGATCGCGTGATACTTCGCTTTCAGCAGCACGGGGTGCCCGCCAGCGGCAACCGTGAAGTCAGGGGTTGCGGTGTCACCCCGCACATCGAGGCGTTCGAGCGTCCCGCCAAACGTGCCGCGTGACGAGAGCAGTCCGGAAATCCCTTCGAACACACCCAGGTTCGCCTTGTCGAACGTGAACTTTCCGTCGATGGGCGTCGCTCCCGGATCGTCGACATCCCAGGGACCGAAGGATCCGCTGGTCTGAATCTCTCCTGGTGGAACGTCGTTGGTCAGCGTGGCCTCGAAGGGTATCGGGCTGTCGAATGCGACGGATTGCATGTGCAGCGTGTGGATCGCCCAGATCTTCGGCCGCTTGTTCGGATCGCGCGGCACGATTGCCAACGTCGCGCCGGTCGCCTCCATCTCGTCGATGACCAGCGAGCGCGGCAGGCCCGGCCGGGTGCCGCCCGACTTCGGCGACGATCTGCCCGAATCGCTCTTCGGCTTCGGCGGAATCTCGATGGCGAGCCCTTCGAGCACGACCCTGCTCACGTGCCGGTGCAGCAGCGTCGTCAAGCTGCCGTGGACGGTGAAACGCTTGACCGAGATGAGGGGCGCGCGCGTCGTGGTGTCACGCCGTTTGATCGCCAGCCCCGTACCTTCAGCTCTAAGCGCCGGGAACACGCGCAACTCCAGCGAGTCGAGCTGAACGTCGCTCTCGAGCCGATCCGAAAGAACGGCAATCAACTTCCGACGCGCCGTGTCCGACCGTAGCGGCACGATGGACGCGATTGCCAGGACGGCGAGGAGGAGGACGACCGCCGCGGCGCCCGCGATGATGGTCCAACGGTGCCGGCCGAAAAAGGAGCGGCGAGAATCAGGCGATGTCGGCATCGAGTTGGGCGTGGCGAGCCGAGTGGCTCGACGCAGCGCTCAGCCGACTCTATCAACAACGGTGCCAGCTCACCGATGAGCTATTCGTAGCGGAGCGCCACTTGACGGGAATGTTGAAGACTTCGAAGTAGCGCTTTGCCGCATCATCCGCAGTGAGTGCCGCAGATCCTTGAAGAACGCTTCGAATCGATTCACCGTGAGGTCCTCGTGAAGAAACGTCGGTCCACGATCCCGGCGGTCGCAGACCACGTAGAGCGTGGGAGCTTGCGGTGTTAGGACGGCTGAATTGACTGAATGGTTCACCCGGAGGGAAGGTCTCGTGTCAGGAGCTAACCATCGGCTTCCATTTCCCGTTTACCGTTTACCCTTCACCCTTACCATGCCCTTTACCCTTTACCATTTGCCATTTGCCATCCGAAGGTGTCAGCTCCAGCCAACTCGATTCGGACGCCAGCTTCCGGCACGATGATCGCTGAGGTGATCCGATCGGACGAATGCTCTGACGAGCACGACGCCAGCCGCGAAGCCGCCGATGTGCGCCCAGAACGCGACGCCGCCGCCCGGGTCGCCGATCGTCCTCGACAGCCCGCCGAGCAGCTGCAGCCCACCCCAGTAGATCAACATGACCCACGCAGGCAGCGCGACGGTCGTGATGAAGAACCCGAGCGGGACGAGCGTGAAAACGCGCACGCGCGGGTAGAGGACGAGATACGCGCCCATGACGCCGCTGATGGCGCCCGACGCGCCGACCATCGGGACGATTGACCTGGGCTCGATACCAACCTGGAGGAGCGCCGCGGCAAGACCGCAGATGAGATAGAAGAGCAGGAACCTCGGTCGGGTCATGGCGTCCTCGACGTTGTTGCCGAAGAGCCAGAGGAACCACATGTTGCCGATGAGGTGCATCCACGAACCGTGGAGGAACATCGACGTGAGGACGTTGAACGCCTGCGGGCCAGGATCGGTCACACACGCCAGCCCGCGGCCCATCGGAAAGCTTGCACCAGGACCGACGAGCCCGGTCAGTTCACCGGGGATAAGGCCGAGGTTACAGACGGACGCGGCGAGTGGCACTTCGGACCCAGCCCCTTGTACGAAGAGCCACATGAACACGTTGACCGCGATGATGGCGAGCGTGACGACTGCCGTCCGCTGCGCCGCGTTCTCATCGTGATACGGAATCACAGCGTGCTCACGTTACCAGCACTCTGCGCTCCTGGCTACTGTGGAGTCCAGGTTGGGCTAGCCGTGAAAAGACCGTTCACGAAGCCAATCTTGTAGGCGAGGAAGAGCCCGAACCCCACGCTGAGAAGTCCCGTGACGACCTGGAGCCGGCGGTTCGGTTTCGCGAAGCGCTCACCGGCCACCATGAACGGCAGCGCGATGGTCGTCGTGACCAGAACCATCCCCGCAACCGTCCCGATGCCGAACACGAGGAGGTATGCGGCGGCCCAGACGGAATTGCGAATCGTCGCGAGCACGAGGAGCGTGATCGCCGCCGATCCGGCGAGGCCGTGCACGACGCCAATCGCGAGCGGTCGAAGGGATTGGACGACGCCACGATCGGACGGCTCGTCGAGTCGATCCTGGTGCCGGTGCGGAGCGAGCATGCCTCCCCCGGAAAAGGGATGCCAGTGCAGCCATGCGCGCCAGCCGCGCACCAACGCCAACGAGCGCCTCGTCGAATCGACGATCCCGGTAAGGTTCAAAAGTCCGAGCAGCACCAGCATCACGCCGACGCCCAGCTCCATCGAAAGACCGATGCGCGGCGGAATCTCCCACTTCAGAAGAATGATCGCGCCGCCGACCACGAGGATGGTGAGCGTGTGACCGATGCCCCACAACGCGCCGATGCCTGCGGCACGCCAGATGGAACGCTCGCGGCTCACGATGGTCGACACCGCCACCACGTGATCCGCGTCGGTCGCGTGACGCATTCCCAGGAAGAAGCCGAACATGACGATCGACAGCGCACTAAGCATGATGAGGCCGACGCCTGGCGCCGGCCGCTTCGACATCGTAGAACGAATCGCGGCGCGATTCCAGGCACGAGAGGTACTCGTCCATCCCGGCGCCGGTCTTCGACGAGACGAAAAGGATCGGCATCTCCGGACGTACCGCGTGGACGTTGCGCACCAGCAGCTCGCGATCGAACTCTGCCACGGCGGCCAGATCCATCTTCGTCACGACGGCGACGTCGGCGGTGTTGAAAATCGTCGGGTACTTGAGGGGCTTGTCTTCGCCCTCCGTCACCGCGATCAGCACGAGCCGCAGCTGCTCGCCGAGATCGTATGACGAGGGGCACACGAGATTGCCGACGTTCTCGATGAAGAGAAAGTCCAGGTCGGCAAGGTTCCAGTCTCCGAGGGCGCGCTGAATCATCGCCGCCTCGAGATGGCACATCGTGTTGGTCAGGATCTGCTTCACCGGTGCCCGGCTTCGGGCCAATCGCGCCGCGTCGTTTTCCGTGGCGAGATCGCCCACCAGCGCGGCCACTCTGAACCGCGCGCCGAGCCTGGTCAGCGTCTGCTCGAACAGCGCCGTCTTTCCGGATCCGGGGCTCGACACCACGCTCGTCGTGAAGACGCCATCGTCGTGGAACCGCTGACGCAGCGTCCTGGCCACGATGTCGTTCTGCTTGAGGACATTCCGCCGGACCTCGACCAGCCGTGGTTCGGTCGTCATGGCCAGACCTCGAGAGCGGTCACCTGCAACTCGCGGCCGGACACGACGTCGAGCGCCGGCGTGCCGCACTCGGCACAACAGCACGACTGCGCCGACTCGATGGGCCGCTCCGCGTTGCATCGAGCGCAATGGACCACGCCCGGCACCTCCTCGATCACGAGGCGCGATCCCGCAAGCTCGGTGTCCTGCGCCGCCATTTCGTAGGAGAAAAGCAGCGAGTCTTTCACGATCCCTGCGAGCGCACCCACGCGCAGATGAACCGCCTCGACCCGTTCCGCGCCGAGCCGTTTGGACTCCTCCTGGGCGAGTTCGACGATGCTCATGGCAATCGAGAGCTCGTGCACGTCAGCCTCCGGCGGCCCGCGAAAGGACCGGTGCGGGATGGCGACACGCCACCAGCGCTGCCTGCCCCAGGCTGATCCCGCCATCGTTGGGCGGCACTGCGCGGTTGATCCAGGCGCACAGCCCGCGTTCGTCGAGGCGCGCGATCAGATCGTTCAGCAACACCGCGTTCTGGAACACGCCGCCCGAAAGCACGATCGTATCAAGTCCAAGGCGACGCGAAAGTTTGACGATCGCCTGGGCCATCCCCAACGCGACACCCCGATGGAACGCGAGTGCAATCTCGGTGACCTTTCGTCCTCGCCGCCGATCCCAGGCGAAGGCCTGCAGGAGCGGTCTGAAGTCGAGCTCGCTGCCATCGAACGGGAACGCATATGGCTCCGCACCGTTGCTGAGTCGAGCCTGCTGCTCGAGCCACATCGCGGCCTGTCCCTCGAACGTGATGCTGCGCGTGAAGCCTGCGAGCGCCGCCGCCGCGTCGAACAGCCGCCCCATCGACGTCGTCGAGAACGTCCGGACACCCTTGTCCAGCAGGTCGAGGCACTGCGTGTAGCGCTCGCCGAAATGGAAAGGCGCGGCCGTGAGATCGGGGGTCCGAACCTGCGCCACGAATCCGGTGGCTGCCTGAACCGGGTGGCGCGCGGCCGCATCGCCGCCGACGAGAGCCGCGGATCGCAGGTGCGCGACGCGTTCGAACCCCTCGACGACGCTACCCGCGAAGATCTCACCACCCCAGATCGTGCCGTCGTCGCCGTACCCGGTACCGTCCAGGCTGACGCCGAGGACGCGGCGGTCCCAGGCGCCTCGTTCGGCGATCACCGACGCGATGTGCGCGCGATGGTGCTGTACCGCGACGATCGACCCGCCGGGCAGTTCGCGTGCGGCGGCGGTCGAAGCGTATTCAGGATGCGCGTCGTGCGCGACCACGACGTCCTCCCAGCGAGCGCCGTACATCGATGTGAGGTCCGCGATCGTTCTCGCGAATGCCTGCCGCGCGGGATAGTGGTCGAGATCGCCGATGTGCTGGCTGACGATCGCCTGACCCGAAACGACCAGCGTGATCGTGTTCTTCAGATCGGCGCCGAGCGCGAGGATCGGCGCGCTGGTGGGCAGCGTCGCGGCGACTCCGGGCGCGTAGCCGCGGGCACGGCGCAACACCATCGGTCCCCCGCGCCCTGCCCGCACGACCGAGTCGTCCACCCGGCGCGCGATCGGCCGTTGGCCGATCAGAAACGCGTCGGCAATGCCCGACAACTGCTCCAGCGCATCCCGATCGTCGTAGGCGATCGGCTCGCTCGACCGGTTGGCGCTGGTCATCACCAGGACGTCAGGCGCCCCGGCGGCGAAGAGCAGATAGTGCAGCGGGGTGTACGGCAGCATCAACCCGATCTCCGTGGTATCGAGCGCCACGCCCGGCAAGCGCTCGCGCGCCGGCGCCAGCACGATCGGCCGGGCAACGGACAGGAGCTGATCGAGTGCGAGCGCCGAAAGCTCCGCGATCTGGTCCGCCGCGGCGCGATCGCGGACCATGACGGCGAACGGCTTTTCCTTGCGGTATTTGCGCTGCCGGAGGCAGTCCACGGTGCGCGTGTTTCGCGCATCGCACGCCAGGTGATAACCGCCGATTCCCTTGATCGCGACGATCGCCCCGTCATTCAACAACTGCGCGGTCTGACGGATGGCTTCGTGCGTCTCGGCAATCGTCGTCTCTGCCGTGTGCAACTCGAATCCTGGACCGCACGCCGCGCAGGCCAGTGGCTCGGCATGAAACCTGCGGTCGGCCGGATCGTGATACTCGGCCGCGCAAGCCTCGTCGAGCGGCCAATCCTTCATCGTCGTGTTGGCGCGGTCGTACGGCAAGCCGAGGATCACGCTGTATCGCGGGCCGCAGTTCGTGCAGGTGATGTAGGCGTATCCGAAACGCCGATCGGCAGGATCGAACAGCTCCCGCAGGCAATCCTCGCAGAGGGGAAGGTCCGGTGAGATGCGAACCGTGGGTTCACCGACCGTCCGGCTTTCGAGGATGCTGAAGTCGCGAAGACCCTCGGGGACTGCCGGGAGGATCTCGATGGTCGTAACGACCGCGGCCTTCGGTGGCACCTGCTCGAGCTCGCGGACGAACGCGCGGAGGTCGGGCTCGGGTCCTTCGAGGTGGATGTCCACGCCCTCGGCCGCGTTGAGTACCCAACCCGCGAGCGTGTGCTCGCGCGCGAGGCGGAAGACGAACGGCCGGAAGCCCACTCCCTGAACGACACCACGGACGCGAATCGAACAGGCGCTTACCATCGGATCACGACTCCGCAGCGATGACGCACCCGCGCCCCTGCCAGCCCACCTGGATCACGGCACCGTCTTCGACGAGCACCGGCACGAGTCGTTGTCCGTTGGCGAGCGCCATCAGCCGCGCGTGCGCATCCGGATCCTCCTCGACGTCGTATTCGACGAATTCGATGCCCCGCCATTCGAGCGACTCTCGCATCTCGCGCGTGTGCTCGCAGCGCGACGTTCCGTACAGCTCGAGCCTAGCCACGGCGGAGCGCCTCTTCCGCCTCACGCATGACGTGATAGATCGACGCCTGCACTTCTTGGATGCGCGGGATGTAGTCGGATCGCACGACGATCGGATAGTCCACGAGGCCGTGCCGCACGATGTGTCCCCCGTCGTATCCGAGCAGACCGACAGTCAAGAGTCCCCGCCGGCGCGCTTCCTCGAGTGCGGTGACGGCGTTGTGCGAGCCGCCGCTCGTCGAGATGGCGATCGCAACATCTTCCGGCTCCGCGTGGGCAATCAGCTGACGCAGGAACGTGAGTTCCATGCCCACATCGTTCCCGATGGCCGTGATGTTGGCCGGCTCCATCGAGAGCGAGATAGCCGGAATCGGATGGTAGCCGCCTGGAGGGTGGATACAGTCGAGCGTCCAGTCGTTGGCATCCGTTGCGGACCCGCCGTTGCCAAAGATGATCAGCTTGCCGCCCCGTTCCAGGCGCTCGTGGATCGCGAGCACGGCCGTGCCGATCCGCTCGGAATCCGTCGCCGCCGCACGCGCCCGGAGCGCGGCGTCGTCTTCGGCCTTCATCTCGACCGACGCCGCAACCTCGGTGACCAGATCGGCCATGTCCTGCTTCGCGTCGCCAAGGAACGGATACAGGAACCCGGCCTCACCGACATCCTGCCCCAGCTCGCGGTGCTCGAAGAAGACATGCACCGTCTCCCAGAGCGTGTGATAGAGGATTTCGACGATCTCCTGGTGGACGAAAGGATCAGCCGTCGGCACGTCCATCGCGTACGCGGCGCGAACGCCGGGGAGCGCGAAGGTCATCGCGCCGCGACGATCCGCGACGTCGAGTGCCGCCGCGATGGCCGCGTCACCGCCAGGCGGCCCGAAGCCCATCACCATGTCTTCGGGTCGGACGAGCGCGGCGGACCAGAACTCGAAGTCAAGTGAGAGATCCAGCGCCGGGAGCGCGCGCTTCCCGACGATGACCGGGTGGACGAACTCCACGGAGACGTGCTGCGCATCGGTCGCACAGGGACCCCGGCCGAACGCGAGGAGACGCCCTCCGGCGAGAAACCGCCCGGACATCTCGCGGCAGGCGTCGGCCAGGCGACGTGACTCGCGCGCGAAGAACGACTGGATGACGCCGTTCCGCGCGAGCAGACTCCGCTCGACGAGGGTCGTCACGTCGCAACCAATCGGCATTGATTCCTCCGGATCCCGCGGTCAGCAGATCCGCGGAAGCGGATCGCCGATGAGCATGTCCACGATGCGGCTGGCGCCGTAACCTGTGGCCGCGAGCACGGCCGCGGCCGGTTGCGCTTCAACCCGCCCGATGATTCGAGCCTGTTCGCCGCCGCGTGTTGTCCGCAGCGCGTCGAGCGCCCGCTCGGCACGATCGGGAGCAATGATGGCGAGGAACTGCCCTTCGTTCGCGATGTGGAGCGGATCGAGCCCGAGCAGCTCGCATGCGCCCCTGACCGCGTCGTGAACCGGTACGTCGTCTTCCTCGATGTGAATCGAGACGCCAGCGTCGCGCGCGAGCTCGTTCAGGGACGTCGCGACGCCGCCGCGCGTCGGATCCCGCATCCAGCGGATGCCGTCGCCCGCGGCGGTGACAATTGCGTCAACCAACGGCAGGACCGACCGCGTGTCGGATCGCAGGTCCGCCTCGAGATCCAGCTCGCCCCGCGCGAGGAGAATGGTGATGCCGTGATCGCCGATGGGACCCGAGAGCAGGACCTTGTCTCCTATCCTGACGGTCCGGGCGTCGAGACTCACGCCCGGCATCGGCCGGCCGATCCCGGCGGTCGTGACGTACATCCCGTCGGCCTTGCCGTGCTCGACGACCTTGGTGTCGCCGCCGACGATGACCACGCCGGCATCACGCGCGGCACGCGCCATCGCGCGCACTTCCGCTTCGAGGACCGCGCTCGACAGGCCGGCTTCGAGCACGAACGTCGTGACGATGGCTTCGGCGCGTGCGCCGCCCACCGCAAGATCGTTGACGGTGCCGTTGACGGCGAGCTCGCCGATCGAGCCGCCTGGAAAACTCAGCGGCCTGACGACGAAGCTGTCAGTGGTGATGGCGAGCCGGGCACCGCCCAGCTGCACGATCGCGGCATCCGTCAGCGGTGCAGGACGTGAGTCGAGGAGAAGCGGCGCGAAGAGTCCTTCGATCAGTCGGCGGCTGGCCTTTCCCCCGGCGCCATGCGCCATCTCGATTTGCGGGTCCTTGAACCGCACGGCAGGAGTCGGCGCCGCGGTAGTGGTAGCCATGGGGATTGGGTCCTCACGCGGGTGTCGTCTGGATCTGCAGGACAGCCGCCTTGCGATGCTCGTAGTTGTAGTACGCCGCGCACGAGCCCTCCGAGGAGACCATCAGTGCGCCCACCGGGTGCTCTGGCGTGCACTCGCAGCCGAAGAGTTTGCACTGGGCCGGCTTGAGGACGCCCTTGAGCACCTCGCCGCACTGCGCCGCTTTTGGATCCGTCACGCGCAGACCAGGTATGTGGAAACGCGCCTCTGCGTCCCAGGCGGTGTAATCGTCCTTGATCCGAAGAGCCGATTGCGAAATGAAACCCATCCCGCGCCATTCGAAGAACGGCCGGAGCTGAAAGACATCCGCCATCGCCGTCAGGGCGGCGCGGTTGCCTTCCCACGGCACGACACGCCGGTACTGATTCTCGACGCGCGCGTCGCCGGCTTGCAGCTGCCGGAGAATCATCACGATCGATTGGAGGATATCGAGCGGCTCGAAACCCGACACGACGATCGGCTTGCGCTCGTTGCGCGCAATCCATTCGTACGGGCGGCAGCCAATCACCGTGGAGACGTGGCCGGGACCGATGAAGCCGTCGAGGCGCATGTCGGGCGAGTCGAGGATGGCGCGGATCGCCGGCACGATCGTGACGTGGTTGCAGAAGATGGAGAAGTTCTCGATACCGAGCGCACGCGCACGTTTGAGCGTCAGGGCCGTGGACGGCGCCGTCGTCTCGAAGCCAATGGCAAAGAAGACGACGTGCTTCGTGGGGTTCGTCTGCGCCAGCTTGAGCGCGTCCATCGGGGAGTAGATGATCCGGACGTCCATCCCAAGTGCCTTGCGTTCGAGCGGACTCCCCTTCGTGCCGGGCACGCGCATCATGTCGCCGAATGCCGTGAGGATCACGTCGTCGCGCTCCGCCATCGACAGACCGTCGTCGATACGCCCCATGGGCAGCACGCAGACCGGACAACCCGGGCCGTGAATGAGCTCGATGTTCGGGGGGAGCAGATCCTTGAGACCGAACCGGTAGATGGCGTGCGTGTGTCCGCCGCACACTTCCATCAGCCGGAAATGCCGGCTCGGGTCGGCCAGATGCCTTACCTCATCGGCCGTCCGTCGAATGAGCTCAGGCTGGCGGAATTCGTCGACGAACTTCATGAGACCCTCAGTCGTCACCGACAGCAGGACTGCCCGGTTCAGCCGCAGCGGTTTCGGATCGTTCCACACTGCCGTAGCCGCGGACTTCCTCGAGGGCGGCCGCCGTCTCTCCAAGCACAGCGAGCATCCTCATTTGATCGATCGCGTCCTCCTCGCTGATCTTGCTCATCGCGAACCCCACGTGGATGAGCACCCATTCGCCGGCTACGGTCGGGTCGTCCAGCAGTCCCAACTCGACGCGGCGCCGGACACCGGCGACGTCCACGACAGCCGACGGCAGATCGCCAGGGAACACTTCGACGATTTTTCCCGGAATGGCTAAGCACATACGGCAATCTCCGCTCATGGGCCTGGTCCTGCCCGCTCGCCTCTACGTCCGCTTGCGGGCGACAAGATCGAACGTGAACTTCAACTCGTCCTTTACCTTGATCGCGCTCCCACCGACCGACACGAGCTTCATGCCGTAGTCCGACTGCAACACCGTGAACTCGCCGTTGCTGCGCAGGAGATCGCCCATCAGGATTGCGTCCGCCGAGAACGAGTGATCGCGGGTCACACCGTGCAACGAGAGGCGGCCGTCGATGTCGACGCGGTATCGCGTGTCACCCGTCTTGACGGCGGTGACGCGCGTGCTCTCGAACACAATCTCGTGGAACCGGGAGACCTCGAGCACGTCCGCGCGCATCACGCGTTCGATCTCGGCCTTGTCCCTGGTCTCGTCGACCACCGACATCGCCGTGGGATCGACCACAACCCTCATCGACGCCTCGCCAGGCGCGTCCGGATCGAACTGGATCTCGCCGCTGAGCCCGCGAATCGCGATCTTCGGGCTGTGCGCGAACATCGACAGGAATCCGGTGGCAAAGGCCTGCACCACGAACCGGCTCAGTTTTCCTTCGATCGCGTATAGCGTCCGGGTCGTCACCACTGAATCAGTCACCAGGCCTCCATCGGACGCTACATCGATCGCAGCTTCAGGTACTTGTCCACGTCCGGCATCGTGGCCTGAACCAGATCGCCGACGCCGACCTGACCGAGGTACCGCTTCACTGTGTCGGTCGAGAGGAGCAGCCCCGCGCCGAAGAGCACGAACGCGGCACCGCCGAGCAGGAAGAGCGTGTCACGGTCGCTCATCTGACTATTTCCGTTCTGCGCGTTTCTCTCCATCGGTCACTCCTTGGAAGCCTGTGCTTCCCTCGTCACGTTAGGGCTCTCCTGCATTCGGCGTCCGGCTTTCCTGACCCCTCACCGCGTCAGCCAGGAGTGAATCGATGAGCCCCAGCGCCTCGGTGACGGCACTCGCCACGCGATCGCTCAGTCCCATCACCCCGTCCTCACCGCCGAGCGTTTCCGGCTCGCAGCCGACGAGCACGATCGGGCTGAGGGCACCGCCCATCCCGCGCGCCAGTCGCAGCACGTTCAGCGGATCGAGGCCGTGCGGCTCGACCCAGGTCTGCCCTTCGGCGTCGAGATCCGCCAAGTCGGGTTCGATGACGTGCAGGGTGCCGGGCGGTGTTCCTCGCGGACACGCATCGACCATCACGACGAGGTCGTAGCCGTCGAGCAGCGCACAAGCCAGATCGAATCCACGAATTCCGAAGTCCGTGACCGTCACGCCCGGCGGCAGCGGGCGCGCGGTCATGCGCTGCGCGACCTCCACTCCAAAGGCGTCGTCTCCGCAGAAGATGTTGCCGATCCCGGCCACGAGGATTCTGGGAGTGCGCGCCGCCGGCTCGGGCTGCTCGGCAACAACCGGTTCAATTTCCGCAGGACTGAAGAAGAAGCGGTGCCCGGGCTGCCGCTGGAAGCCCAGGTCACGCCCCGGGTCGTCCTCGATCACGATGGCGACGTGCACCTGCCCTTCGTAATCCTGCTCGAGCGCCTCGATCGTCGCGATCTTCCCCGCGAGCGCGAGATCGAAGACGTCGCCGCGCGGGCGCGGCCGGAGCCGTACACGATCACCCGGCTTGAGATCGACTCCCGCGACGCGGACCGTCTCGAGCGGCGTCTTGTCCTCGAGCAGATTCCATTCCCACTCATTCATCGGTCCGCATCCTTCGCGCGTGGGTTGCGCAGCGTGCCATGAAGATTCATGAGGTCCAGAGCGGAGAGCCGCTCGGTTCGCTCCAGGATCTGACGCGCGTGGTCGTCGACCTGACGCATCTCGGCTTTTTCGCCGTCGGTCATCGTCAACACGCGCAGGGCGAGCATCTCGTCGATTTCTGTGCCATCGAAGAAATCGCCGGCGCTCTCCGGCGCGACCTGCGGATAGTCGTACAAGATGATCGGCGACGCCAGCATCGCGTCGCGGTCGGACGCTTCGCCGGCCAGCACCGGAAAGAGCCCGGCCTGGCTGCAGCTCTCGGCGAGCTCCTCGAAGCCGCCGGGCGGGTCGAGCAGCGACAGAAACTCGCCTCCTTCGATCTGCAGGATCGCGTGGGTCGAGACCAGTGCCCGCATCAACAGATCGTCGCGGTCGCACGGCTCCCCGCGTGCGAGCGCCGTGGTATTCGAGACGCGGACACGAACGCGGAACACACTGTCGCGGACCTGGTGACCGGTGACTTCCACCTCGCCGGTGAGCGCGTGCTGCGTCCGCACCGTCAAGGATGCTCCGGCGGGATGGACAAGGCGCTGGGCGAAGAAGTGAAAGCCGCGCTGAACGGGATCCGCTGAGAGTTCGCCGAGCACGGCATGCAGGCCGACATCGCGCTCCGACGCTTCCTGCCATTCGCCGGGCACGCCGGGCTCGGCCGGTTCGATCGTCCGTGACATCAGGTGCAGAAACCTGATCCTCACGGTCAGGCGGGCCGCCGCGTCACCCCGTACCAGACACTCCGTCCGGAGTGACGAGATTTCTCCCGAACCGCCCGCGTTGCAGTAGGCCTGCGGCACCACGACGCCGAAGTTGAATCGCTGCCGGTTCTTCATCGCGGACGCCCGGTAGGGATAGAGGATGTAGCCCTCGTACAGGATTGCGTTGGCGATCTCGGTGACGCGCGACGCGTTCATGAGCTCACTCTCTCGCCGGCCGTTGCGAGCACGCGTTCGATCGTCTCGTCCCAGGTCGGAATGCCGTCGCGGAGCTTCAGCTGATACAGGCGATCGAACACATCACGGCGCAACACCAGCCAGGCGGTGTTCGGGTAGTACGCGTCGATCAGGCTGCGCCACACGTCCTGCGGCAGACGGAAGCGCGCCTCTTTCTCCCATGAGATCGGCGCGACCTGCAGCACGCCGTTCTCCCCCTCGTAGAACACAGTGCCGCTGAACAGGAAGCACAGCGGCACGTGACCGCCGCTCACCCCGTAGAAGTACTTCGTCGCACCGACGTTGAAGTCGAACGTGCACGGCACCTGCAGCTCGATCTCCGTGCCGCCGGTGAATCGGGGAACGACGGCGCTTGCGTGCGTCCAGAGCAGCCCGCGCAGCGTCTGGCTCCATCGATCGGGTTCGCCGAACAAATCGATGAGCCGTGCACGCTCCTCGGCCGAGTACTCTCGACGGGGTGCTTCGATCTGGATCTGACATCGCAAGGCGATGCTGTGAATCTGCTGTTCCGGTGTCGACGCCTTCGCCTTGAGCCGGAATGCCAGCATCGGCACGGCCGCAAACGGGACGACGGACGCCTCGTCCACGGTGAACGTGACGTCAGGTCCCCGGCCGATCACTGGTACACGTCCGCGCGCCGATCGAGCTCGGCGAAGAAACCATCGATCGCACTCCAGACCTCCGCCCCGCCTGTGAACCCCTTCCAGTGCGTCCGGATCAGTCCGACCAGCCGGTAGCACTGATCGATCGGAACGAGGTACTGCGCGGGCGTGACGCTCCCGCGCGAGGGTCCGGTCCGGTTGACCAGCAGCGCCTCGACGTCCCGCTCCATCCGGGCGAGGGGCTCGCACGTCCGCACGATGTCGTTCCAGGTGTCGAGTGGAAGCAGCGACTCGATCGCGCCGGCGGGTCCCGGATACCACGCCTCCATCCGTCCGAGTGGCGTGCTGAAGGTGAAGAAAGCCATGCCGATCGGGATCGCCAGCGCGTCCCACTGCCCATCACTGATGACCGCGCCCGGCAGCGACAGGACTCTGCGCGGGATCCGCGTGTATTTCGCATCCGAGCCGCCGAACAGGATCGCGCACGCATCGCACGCGCAGAGCACGCGCCGGCTCGGCGGCTCGAACAGATGCTGATGCTCGCCCGCAACCGGCTGGCTGCACAGATCGCAGCGCTCCACGGCCGGCCGCGGCGCCGCGTACCGCCGCAGCGTAGCCAGCGCGTCGCTCGGCCGTCCGGTGGCGATCGGTCCGTCCATATCAGACCGGCAGTCCTTCCGCCTGTTCGCTCGGTTTCTCCTTCCGGCGCGTCAACTTCTCGAGCGGCACGAAGCCGACGGGCGCCGGCGATTCCATCGGCTGCTCGATTTCGAGCCCGGCGAGGTCCGGCGCCGCCTGATACACGGCGTCCTCGACCCGCTGCCGCGCCGCCGCGAGCGACGAGCCGCACGTTCCCGGCGATGCCGTCGAGGACAATCGCAGAGAGATCACACCGTCGCGGATGGCGACGATCTCGACGAGCGCATGGCTCTTGTGGAGGACGCCGCAGACCCCTTCGATAGCACGCCGCACGCGGGTGTCGAAGTCGAGCGGGTGCAGCCCGTGCAGCAGCAGCACGCTCGACACGACCTCGTCGTCGGCGAGCCGGTCAACGAGCGCTGCCCCTGAATCGCCTGACGCACGAATGGTCTCGAGGACCTTCGCGAGGCCGGCCTGATGCAGGTCCATCAGCGCCCGCACCAGTTCCTGCGCGTCGGCCCGAAGCCGCGGATCGGGCGCACGCTCCAGCTCGTGGACGAGCGCCTCGACCCGCTGCATGCGCTGCTGGAATTCCCTTTCCTCGTCCATGGCTCGCGTCAGCGCGGCACACCGAACATCGGCGAGTGCATCGTCTGGATCGATTTCCCGTTGCCCAGATACATGTGCACACCGCACGGCAGACACGGATCGAAGCTGCGCACGGCGCGCATGATGTCGATCCCCTTGAACTTGTCCGGCGGGTTCTCCTCGAAGATTGGCGTGTTCTGCACCGCGTCCTCATACGGTCCCGGCGTGCCGAAGATGTCACGCGGGTTGCCGTTCCAGGGGGTCGGGGGATAGGGGTGGTAGTTCGCGATCTTCCCGTCGCGGATGACGACGTGATGCGACAGCACGCCCCGCACCGCTTCGTGGAAGCCGCAACCGATCGCGTCTTTGGGCACCTTGAAGTCCGTCCAGGTGCGCGTGCGTCCCGCGTGCAGTTCCTCGAGTGCCTTTTCGGCAAAGTGCAGCGCGCAGCACGCCGCGTACGCCTGGAAGTACGTCCGTGCCCGATCGCGTTCGATGGCGTTGCTCCACTTCGGAATCTTCCACTCGAACTCGACCTCGGGCAGCGACGCCGTCTTCGGCAGGTACATCTTCACGCTGTGCCCGGTCGCCTTCACGTAGCCGATGTCGACCATTCCCGCGAGAGCCGTCGCCCAGAACCTGGCGATCGGTCCGCCGCCGGTATCGAGCGCAAGGTAGTCGCCGGTGCGTTTGTCGTACCAGCGCGGGCACATCACCCAGCTGTAGTTCCCCGCGAAGTCACGCTTCTGCGGCTTGGGGATCGTCGTCTGGTTCCACGGATGTCGCTGGTCGACCGGATTGCCGAGCGGATCGTTCTTCACGAACGTCTCGCCCTTCTCCCAATCGTCGTAATACGAGTGCCCGAGCAGAATGCGGATGTTCAGGTTGATGTCGACGAGATCCGTCGTCACGAGCTTCCCGTCGACGATGACGCCCGGAGTCACGTACATCTTGCGGCCCCAGTTCGTCATGTTCTGGTAGGTGTAGTCGCAGTGGTCGGGATCGTTGAACGATCCCCAGCAGCCGAGCAGGATGCGCCGACGTCCCACTTCCTCGTATCCCGGCAGCGCCTCGTAGAAGAAGTCGAACAGATCATCGTGGAGCGGCACGACCTTCTTCATGAACTCCACGTACTTCATCAGCCGCACGATGTAGTCGGTGAAGAGCTGCACCGTCGGCACCGTTCCGACTCCACCCGGATAGAGCGTTGACGGGTGCACGTGCCGCCCTTCCATCAGGCAGAACATCTCACGCGTCATCCGGCTCATCTGCAGCGCTTCGCGGTAGAACGCACCAGTGAAGGGGTTCAGCGCGCGCATGATGTCGGCGATCGTTCGATAGCCGTGCAGCCCCGCGTGGGGCGACTCGGTCTTTTCCGCCTTCGCGAAGACGCCCGGGTTGGTCTCCTTGACCATCTGCTCGCAGAAGTCCACGCCGACCAGGTTGTCCTGGAAGATGTTGTGGTCGAACATGTACTCGGCGGCTTCGCCGAGGTTCACGATCCACTCGGCCATCGCCGGCGGGCGGATCCCGAAGGCCATGTTCTGCGCGTAGGTGGCGCACGTCGCGTGGTTGTCGCCGCAGATCCCGCAGATCCGGCTGGTGATGAAGTGGGCGTCCCGCGGATCCTTCCCCTTCATGAAGATGCTGTAGCCGCGGAAAATCGACGACGTGCTGTGGCACTCGGCCACCTTGCGCGTCCCGAAGTCGATTTTGGTGAAGATGCCGAGACTGCCGACGATCCGCGTGATCGGATCCCAGTTCATCTCGACGAGGTTGGTGCCCTTGGTCGCCGCTGGCTTGTCGGACTGAGTGACGACACTCATCGTTGCAACTCCTTCAGCTCAATTCGCTACGACCGAGGGTGATAGCCCGTGGTGAGTTCGGGTCTGGCGTGCCGCCACCGCGGCTCTTTGTTCAACGTCGTCTTCGTGTACGACCTCAACGCGCTGATCGCGCGACCGTACAAGTTCACAGCGCCCGAGGAGAACTTCGCCCCGGGCGGCTCGTCCATGAACGGCATGAACTTGTCGGGGAACCCTGGCATCGTGCATCCGATGCAGATACCGCCGACGTTCGGGCAGCCGCCGATGCCGGCCATCCACCCGCGCTTGGGCACGTTGCAGTTCACGACCGGACCCCAGCATCCGAGCTTCACGATGCACTTCGGCGAGCCGTACTCGGAGGCGAAGTCTCCCTGCTCGTAGTAGCCGGCACGGTCGCAGCCCTCGTGCACGGTGCTGCCGAACAACCACAGCGGGCGAAGCTGATCGTCGAGCGGAATCATCGGGGCGAGGCCGGCGACCTGGTAGAGCAGATAGAGAATCGTCTCCATGAAGTTGTCCGGCTGCACCGGACAACCAGGGACGTTGACGATCGGCAGGCCCGCCTTCGAGCGCCAATCCCATCCGAGGTAATCGGCGAGGCCCATGCAGCCGGTGGGGTTTCCCGCCATTGCGTGAATCCCGCCGTAGGTCGCGCACGTGCCGCAGCCGATCACTGCGATCGCTTTCGGCGCGAGCCGATCAATCCATTCGTTGGTCGTGATCGGCTGACCCGTCTTCGAATCGGTCCCGAGCGCCGCCCAGTAGCCCTCCTTTTTGATTTTCTCGTTGGGAATCGAGCCTTCGACGACGAGCACGAACGGATCGAGCTTGCCCTCCGCGGCCTGATACCAGTACTTCATGAAATCGTCGCCGACCTCGTACGCCAGCACGGGGTTGTGCAGGTGCACTTTCGGCAGGCCGGGGATGAGTCCCAGGAGGACGTCTTCGATGCTCGGCTGCATGGCGGCCGTGATCGACACGGAATCACCATCGCAGCCGAGCCCGGCAGTCATCCAGACGACGTGCACCTCGGGAACCGCCGGGGCTCTCTGCGTCGATCGCCCGTACGGAACGGGATCTGTGGCTGCCATACGGCATGACTCCTTTTCGGGCGGCGTGCGGCCACGAATGGTCGCGGGATGCGCAGCCCGGAAAGTCGAAATAGACAACGGGACGGAAAGTCAGACAAGCGGGGAGCGCCGCGTGTTGGCGTCGGGGAAGCCCCGCGACGCACATCAGGGAAAACCTGACGCCGCGACGGACGCCAGCCAGGGACGTCAGCCCTGTCGGTTCGAGAGGTTCCACTCGATCGCGTGCTGCACGAGCTCGCGCGCCGAGCGAAGCGACAGTTTGTCCTTGATGTGGGCCTGGTAGGTCTCGACGGTTTTGATGCTGAGTTGAAGTTTCTCGGCGATCTGACGCGTGCCGTGTCCTGCACCGATGAGCCGGAAGACCTCGAGCTCGCGGTCCGACAACACGGCGACCGCAGGTTTCGACGGCGCCGATCCGCCGCGCACGTACTGCTCGGCCATCCGGTTGGCGGCGCGGTCGCTGAGATAGACGTCGCCCTTGAGAATGCGGCGGATCGCGATAAGCACGCGGTCGGTCGCCTCCTGCTTCATGATGTAGCCGTTGGCGCCGGCACGCAGCGCGCGTTCCGCGTAGATCAGCTCGTCGTGCATCGACAGCACGAGCACGGGCAGGTTCGCGTTGCGCGCGCGAATCGCCTTGATCAGATCGATGCCGTCCGGCCCCGTCAGCGAGATGTCGACGAGAACGATGTCGGGCTGTGTGGCCGCAATCTGGTCGAGAGCGCCGCGCGCTTCCTCGGCCTCACCGCACACCACGAGATCCGGCTCGCGGTTGATCATCAGCGTCAGCCCTTGACGGACGATCGGATGGTCGTCGACCACGAATACGCGGCTGTGGGGTGGAGCGCCGGTTCGCATCGCCATGGTCATCGTCGCATCCTACTCGCGGCCGTTCACGGGGAAGGTGCAGGTGATCGCGGTGTTGCCATTGCCGCCTGGCTCGACCTGGAGCGAACCGCCGATGATGCTCGCGCGATAGCGCATGATGTGCAGGCCCATGCCGGCCTCGATCGTCCGGCGCTTGGGGAACCCCACCCCGTCGTCCTGCACGATGAGCGTTCCGGACTCGCCGGACGCCGACAGGCTGATGACCACCTCGCGGGCGCGCCCGTGCTTGATGGCGTTGTTCACCGCTTCGCGCGCGACCCGGCACAACTGCGTGGCGGCGCTCGGATCGCTCACGACCACCGGTTCGTCGCACTCGAACCGGCAGGTGATGCCGAAGAGATCCTCGACGTCGCTGGCGATCTGCTTGAGCGCCGACATCAGCCCGTGGTGATCCGAAACAACCGGCAACAGCCCGCGCGCGAGCTCGCGTGTTTTGGTGATGGCCTCGTTCACGAGCGTCAGGATTTTTCGCGCGTCGGCTGACTCCGGCAGCGATTGATCGGCCAGCTTCTGCTCGAGGACTTTGCTCATGAACGCGATGCCGGTCAGATGCTGACCGAGGCCGTCATGCAGATCCTGTCCGACGCGGCGCTCCTCCTCGTCGGCGATCTCCAGGATCGCCTTCTGAAGGCGCCGCGGCTCGGTGACATCGATGCCGGTGGCGATGACGTATTCGGTCGACCCATCGGGCCGCGCGACGATCGTGCTCGTCCACAGAATACGGCGGGCCGCGCCGGCGCGGGTCATCCAGATCGCTTCGTACTCCCGCGACGAGTCCCCGCGCTGTACGCCCGCGATCATGTCCTTGAAACCCTCGAGCTCCTCCGGATTCGGGAAGAAGTGCCACAGCGTCCGGCCCCGCACCCGCTCGAACTCGTACCCGGTCGTCAACTCGCAGGCGCGGTTGAAGCGCGCGACCCGCCCCTCCGGATCGAGCACGACAACCAGCGCGCCGACGGTGTCGAGAATCGTCGAGATGACGTTGCGTTCCTCCTGAAGCGCCGCTTCCGTCTGCTTCAGATCCGTGACGTCGAACGCGACCCCCTGGATGAACCACGGACGACCGTCGTCACGCCGGACGGTCCGTGCCTGGCAGTGAAACCAGACCACGCGCCCGTCGCGCGCGCGCACGCGATAGACGGAGCGCAGCGGCTTGCCGAGCAGGAACATCTCGGCTGCCTCGATGCTCCATCGCTGTTTGTCGTCTTCGTGGATCTGCAGGTACCAACGCACGGGATCCTCGAGCCACTCCTGCTGCGAGAAACCGAGCGACGCCTCGATCTGCGGGCTCACGTACGCCTCGCCGATGCCGCGATCGAGATACGCCATGAACACGATCGCCGACATCTGCTCGAGCAGCGTCCTGTACTGCGCCTCGAGGATGGGAATCCCGTCACCGGTCGGCGACGAGGACTGTTCCTGATCGAGCCCGCCATCGATGAACGCGCCGCTGAGCGCGGCGGAGTCCCGCACCGAGAGGCCGGCGAGCGCCCGAAGCACCGACTCGGCATCCGACGAGGTGAAACGATCGTCGGTGAGCGTCAGCGGATCGACGTCATGGTCGCGAGTTGAGGGCTTGATACCGGAGGACATCGGGCTTCGAGACGTTCCTTCACGTGGCTGGCGGGCGCGGCAACCGGCGCTTGCGCCACTCGGGTTCCTTGTTCATCGACGCCTGCGTGAATCGACGCAGCGCGTGAATCGCGCGGCCGTAGCTCATGACCGCATGCGCCGACAGCATCGAGCCGGGCGGCTGGTCCATGAAGGGCATGAACTTGTCCGGAAATCCCGGCATCGTGCAGCCGATGCAGATGCCGCCGACGTTCGGACAGCCACCCAGGCCCGACATCCAGCCGCGCTTTCCGACGTTGCACTGCACGACCGGACCCCAGCACCCGAGCTTGACGATGCATTGGGGCGAACCGTAGACGTCGGCAAACTGCGCCTGCTCGTAGAAGCCGCCGCGGTCGCAGCCCTCGTGCACCGTCTGCGAGAAGAGCCATGTCGGCCGCAGCGCTTCATCGAGATCGATCATAGGCGCGCGGCCGGCCGCCATGGTCAGGAGATAGAGCAACGTTTCGGTGAGGTTGTCGGGCTGGGTCGGGCATCCAGGAATGCAAACGATCGGAATGTCGGCGCGCGATCGCCACGCCCAGCCGAGGTAATCAGGCAAGCCCATCGCGCCGGTGGGATTGCCCGCCATGGCGTGAACGCCGCCGTAGGTCGCGCAGGTGCCGGCGGCGACGACCGCCCAGGCGTGTGGGGCGAGACGATCGATCCACTCACAGGTCGTGATGGGCTGGCCGGTCCGCGCATCTGTACCGAACGCCGCCCAGTACCCCTCCGCCTTGTTGGTCTCGTCGGGAATGGATCCCTCGACGACGAGGATGAACGGATCCATCGCGCCGCGCGCAGCGTCATGAAATGGCTTGAGGAAGTCGTCTCCGTTGCGCGGATCGAGGAAGGCGTTGTGGAGCCGAATCGCGGGGACCCAGGGAAACGCGCCGGCGAGGAGATCTTCGAGGCTCGGCTGCGTCGCGGCCGTCATCGCGATCGTGTCGCCGTCACAGCCGAGACCGGCCGTGATCCAGAGCACGTCGATGACGTCGAGCCGCCCTGGCGCCGCGAATCGGGGTGCCTCGCCCACGACTGCCATCGATCGACCTCCCTCGCGGCCTTCCGCCATCGAGGCCTGAGGCGGGCGATCATACCAGCAACGACGCGGGCTCTCGCCGGCCCTTCAAAGGCTTCTCTCAGATCTTTGGCGTGAACTGGGCAAGATCGTAGATGCCAAGGGATTTTTCGATCGTGGCCACGCGGTCGACCATCTTCTCGAACCCCTCCTCGCCGAAGAGCTGATGCTCCTTCTTTTCGAAGTCCTCGCCGAGCGCGGCGAATTCGTGCTTCGACACCACGCTCCGGAGCGCTGGAAAAAGGACCGTGTCTTCGCGCGCCTCGTGCGGCTCGTACATCCGGACGAACTGCTGCAGCAGATCCCGAAGCCGGCCAGCGCTCTGCGCGTCTTTCAAGGACTGCGCCGTGGCAAGGCCCGTGATCTGCTCGGTGACGCGGCGTCCCGCCTGGTGCTGCGCGCGCAGCACCTTCGTGAGATCGGTCAGGCGCCCGGCCTTCTCGAACCGCGGGAACAGGTAATCCTCCTCGAGCTTCTCGTGGTAGTCCTCGATGAACGTGCGGATGACGTCGGCGCCACCGCGCACCGCCTCCGGCGGGAGGTCGTGCCGGGCATCGATCCGACGGATCGCTTCACCGTACACGAGCAGCACGCGCTTCAACACGCCGTGCTCCCGCATCAGATCCTCGGGCGGCGCGACCTCTTCCTCCGTTTCGCCTTTGCCGGGCTGGGTGCCGCGCGCGCGCTGCGCGCCTTCCGTCACTGCCGGAACGAACAAACCCGCGCCGGCGACCCAGCCGGTGCGCAGGAAGGTACGTCTGTCGGTGCCCTCGAGGAAAAACTCATTCGAGCGGGCCATCACTGGCCTCCTTCCTGACGGCGGTTTCGCTCCTCACATCATACGCGCCACGGAGTCCTCACCGGATCAGCCGGTGAATCGATCATCCAGAGCTCTCATACAATGCTTCTGCGATGAGCACACGCGTGTGGGGAGATCTCACGTGAAGCTGCTGCCAGGACATGAGCTCGTGGGGTCTCGTCTGGTCGGTCACCTGCCCAGCACCGACATGGTGGACCTCTGGTCCAAGGTCCCATCGGGGATCGTCAAGCACGGCTTCGTGATCGAGTACCGCGACCTGGAACCGCCGCGGACCGGGATCTTCGACGGCCTTCGCATCGTGATCGATCCGGACGTCGGTTTCGAGATGCAGTGCTTCCTCCTGTTGCACCTCTTCGGACACTCGGCGCAGTGGGTGGCGCCGTCGATCGAGCACAAGCTCGAGGATCTGCGGAATACGACCGACAAAGCGCGGTTCATGCGGGTTCTGCACGATTACGAGTTCGAGGCCGCCGGGTTCGGCATGCAGCTGCTCCGCGACTGCGGCGTCACTGGACTCGATCAGTGGTACAGCGACTTCGTCCAGACCGACTGGCGCTACGTCGAACGGTATTACCAGACCGATCGAATTCCGCCCTGGCAGGACTGTGTCGTCAGCGGATGCCCGCTCATCGAGCCGCGGCCGATCCCGGAGCTGCACCTGCGCCAGGTGGAAGTCAGGTTCGCCTTCTGATGTAACCCGGAGGGACTTCGTCCCCGCCGGACCCCTTCGCCGTCGCTTGCGGGCCCCCTTCGCCCCGCTCCGCTCCGGCGGGCCGCGCCGCGCGGCAGGATATGATGAAGGGTCATGTCTTCCACGATTCCCGATTCCATCCGCACCTGGGTCGATGAAATCTCTTCGCTGACCACGCCCGACCGGGTCGTGTATTGCGACGGCACGGACGGCGAGAAGGACCGCCTGATCGCAGAATGTCTCGCTTCGGGGGAGCTCATCGAGCTCAATCAGAAGAAGCTCCCGGGCTGTTACCTCCATCGGAGCGCCGCGCACGACGTGGCGCGCACCGAGCACCTGACGTTTGTCAGCACGAAGGACAAGGAGGACGCCGGACCAAACAACAACTGGATGTCACCCGAGGATGCCGTCGCGAAGCTGACGCCGCTTTTCAAAGGCGCGATGAAGGGACGGACGATGTTCGCCGTGCCGTTTCTGATGGGACCGCCGGGCTCGAAGTTCTCGCGCGTCGGCGTCGAAATCACCGACAGTCGTTACGTCGTGTTGAGCATGCGGACCATGACCCGCGTCGGGCAGGTCGCACTCGATCACCTCGGGACATCCGGCGACTTCACGCGGTGCCTCCACTCGCTCGGCGATCTCAGCCCCGACCGCCGCTACATCGTCCACTTTCCCGAGCGGAATACGGTGTGGTCGATCGGGTCCGGGTACGGCGGCAATGCGCTGCTGGGCAAGAAGTGTATGGCGCTCAGGATCGCGAGCTGGCTGGCCAAGCGTGAAGGATGGCTCGCGGAGCACATGCTGATCCTCGGGCTGAAGGCGCCGGGATCCGATACGACCCGCTACATCACCGGCGCATTTCCGTCGGCATGTGGCAAGACGAACCTCGCGATGCTCGTCCCGCCGTCATCGATGCCCGGCTGGCAGGCGTGGACGGTGGGTGACGACATCGCGTGGCTGCGCCCCGGAGACGACGGGCGATTGTGGGCGGTCAACCCGGAGGCGGGTTTTTTCGGTGTCGTTCCGGGCACGAGCCGCGCGACGAATCCGAACGCGTTCGACATGATTCAGCGCAACACGATCTTCACGAACGTGGCGCTGCGGCCGGACGGCACGCCGTGGTGGGAGGGGCACGACGATCCGCCGCCCGCGGAGGCGATTGACTGGCAAGGACGACCCTGGACGCCAGCGTCACCCGAGAAGGCAGCGCATCCGAACAGCCGGTTCACGACGCCCGCGTCGCAGTGCGCGTCGCTCTCGCCAGAGTTCGACAACCCCAACGGCGTGCCGATCGACGCCATCCTCTTCGGCGCCCGCCGGCAACGGCGTGTGCCGCTCGTCTATCAGGCGCGCAACTGGCAGCACGGCACCTTCCTCGGCGCGAGCCTCTCGTCGGAAACGACCGCCGCCGCCACCGGACGCGTCGGCGTGCTGCGCCGGGACTCCATGGCGATGTCGCCGTTCTGCGGCTACAACATGGCGGACTATTTCGGCCACTGGCTCTCGTTCGAACGACTCAGCGCGCTGCCGAAGATCTTCCGGGTGAACTGGTTTCGCACCGGCGACGACGGGAAGTTCCTCTGGCCCGGGTTCGGCGACAACCTGCGCGTGCTGAAGTGGATCCTCGAGCGCTGCGAGGGCAAGGGCGCGGCGGTCGAAACGCCGATCGGGTTCGTCCCGACGCGAGCCGCGATCGATCGCAGCGGCCTCAAGCTCTCCGACGCCGACATGGCGACGCTGCTCAAGGTCGATCCGGCGGAATGGGCGGAAGCGGTCAGCGGGCAGCGCGACTTCTTCGACTCCTTCGGCGCGCGGCTGCCCCGCGGCATCCGCGACGAACAGGAGCGGCTCGCCAAGCGGATCGAAGATGCGATGACCCCGGCGGATCTGCGAGGCCGCGACGAGGGAGCCTGAGTCAGTCGGCAGTCGGCAGTCGCTAGTCGGCAGTCACAGTCGGGAGTCAGTCGGCAGTCGGCGGTCGGCAGTCGGCGGTCGCCAGTCTCAGTCGACAGACAGTCGAGAGTCGTCGGTCAGGCAGTCGACAGACAGTCGGCCGTCGCTCGTCGCCGTCGCCACACAGTCGACGTTTGACCGGCGCTCTCGCCACACAGTCGACGGTTGACCGCCGCCGTCGCCACACAGTCGACGGTTGACGGGCGCTGTCGCCAGACAATCTCCGTCTCGGCGACTGCCGACCGACTATCGATTCCGACCGACGACTTCCGACTGACTGACGACTGCGACCGGCGACTGCCGACTGTCGACTGTCTGACGACTGCGACCGGCGACTACCGACTGCCGACTGTCTGACGACTGCGACCGGCGACTACCGACTGTCGACTGTCTGACGACCGCGACCGGCGACTACCGACTGTCGACTGTCTGACGACTGCGACCGGCGACTACCGACTGACGACCGTCGACTGTTCCCGTTTCACCACCGTAAACATCACCTGCGACGGATACTGCTTGGAGTGGTGGATCTGAGTGTGGGCGACGACCCCCTTGGACTCGTCGTAGTTGTTGCCACCGGTGTTCAGATTGCGATCGAAGCGCGGGAAGTTGCTGCTCGAGACTTCGATCCGCAGCCGGTGTCCTGCCGGAAAGTAGTTGCTGGTCGTGAGCGGCTGGAGCGTCACCTTGTACACTTTGCCGGGTTCCATCCACGCGAGCGGCTTGTCGTAACCGTTGCGATAACGCAGCCGCTGAATCGACTCGTCGAGGTTGTAGGCCGTGCCGTCCGGGTAGACGTCGATCACCTTGACCGTGATGTCGGTGTCTTTGACGTCGGACGACACGTAGATCGTCGGCTCGATCGGCCCGCTGACCTCGGTGGTCTCCTTGAACGGTTCCGACGTATAGACCAGGATGTCGGGACGCGCTTCCATCTTGCGCTGGTCGAACGAGCCGGCGGTGATGGCGGTTCCCGTGCAGCAGACGTTGCCGCCGTACGACGTCACCGGGTTCATGGGATCGTAGGTGAACTCGTCCGGTGTGTCGGCGGCCGGTGCCGCCGCGACCAGCGTGCCGTCGCCGTTGAGCGTGTTGGCCTTGCCTCCACTCGACAGGTACAGCGTCTGCGGCTGGGCGCCGCGCGGCGGCCAGGTGTCGGACGTCTGCCACTTGTTCAGGCCCATCGTGAAGTAGGTCACCTTCGGCAGCGCGTCGAGCGCAGGGCTGGCCTCGCCCTTCAGGAACCGATCGAAGAAGCCGTAGGTGAGCTCGGCGTAGTTCAGCCGCGCGTCTCCCATGCTGCGCTCGCCGACGATCGTGTTCTCGGTCGCGCGAGCGTACGAGCAGTGCGCGACCGGCGCAATCACCGCCCACTGCTGATCGGCAATTGCCGGCGGGGCGCTCTTCCGAACGTGGTTGTAGAGCGCGAGGTTGGGTCCTACCGACACGTCGTACCAGGACATGAACCAGAGTCCAGGCACGTTGAGCGGCATGTTGTCGTGGTACAGCCCGCCCTTGTACCAGGCCGGATCGTTCGGTGCCCGCTGGATCATCGCGCCGCCGGTGTCCACCGGCATCTGGTCCGCGAAGATGCCGTGCGGACCGTCGACGTTCTTCATGATGTCCTGCACCGGCAGGTGCCAGAGGGCCTTCGACCAGTCGACCGGCGGGAGCTGCTGCGCCAGGTCGAACGCCTTGGACGCGCGAATCAGATCTTCCTGCGAGGTGTTGGGCGGAAACATCGGCCGCACCTGGTTCTGCTCGCCGTAGAGCCAGGTGATGAAGAGCATCTGGATCGCGCCGCCGCGATACCAGTTGCCTTGCTCGTAATACGGGCCGACCCGTCCGACGCCGGCGCCAAACCCTTGCACGTTCATCGCCGCATACGCCGGGTTCCCCATCGCGGCCACACCCATCTGATACTCCGCGGTCGAGGAGCAGCCGGTGGTGCCAACCTTGCCGTTCGACCACGGCTGCGACGAGATCCAGGTGAGCGTGTCCGACCCGTCGGTCCGTGACCCGAGGATGTCGTAGTTGCCCTCCGAGAAGAAGTGGCCCCGCTCGTTCTGGACGACGTAGGCGTAGCCGCGTTTGACGGCGGTCAGGGCCGCGGTCATGTCCGCGGGCACGCCGTTGCGCACGTCCCAGAAGTTGAAGTTGTAGGGCGTCCTGACCCAGATCGTCGCCACCTTCCCTGACGCGTTCTTCGGCCGATAGACGTCGGTCGCCAGCCGCACGCCGTCGCGCATCGGGATCATCACCTTGCGATCGACGACGGCGAGCGATTGCAGCTCTTTCTCGGTGTCCCAGCGCTTGGCCGATTGATCGGGCGAGAGCGGACCGCGCTGCGCGAGCGGCATCGCGACGGCAACGAGCACGGCGGCGGCGGTGGCGAGACTCATCTGGCGGATCGTTCGGCGCATGGTGTTCCTCCTGCCCTCGGCCGGGATTATGCCCCGGCCGCCCCGAAATTGGCCACTGGGTCGCCCCGCGCCGGCGCGGCGGAGACGACTGGTGTGATGACCCGACATGGGCGATGGGCCATGGGCCATGGTGGAAGGCAAAGCTTCCGATCATTCGATCCATGTCCCATCGTCATTAGGCGCGAGCGCGTGCCGTACGCGCGAGATGCAGAAGGGACGCGGCGTCGCCGACCCACGATAAGGTCGTTACGAACGGGCGCGCGGTGCGCATGCCCTGCGCGGACGGCTCGTAGCCGGACGTCTCGAGGAGTGGATTCAACCAGATGATCGCCGCGGACTCGCGCCGCAGGCGTGACATCGCGTCGTGAAGGACGGCCGGGTCGCCGGCCTCGAGCCCGTCGCTCGCGATGATGACGACGGTGTTCGGTCCGAGCAGCCGATCGCCCCATTGCTGGAGCAGCTCGCGCAGGCAGGCGCCGATGCTCGTTCCACCGCCCCACGCGTGATGAAGCGGCGGGAGCCGGACGCGCGCGCCAGCGGCCGCACGGGTGACCTCCGGCGTCACGCGCTGAACCGCCGTCGAGAACGTGAAGACGTCGACGTGCGGGGTCGCACTGGCAATAGCCGCCGCGCACCGCAGGGCAACCGCCGCCTGCTCGCCCATCGAACGGCTGCCGTCCACGAGGATCACGAATCGCGGCCGACGCCGATCGCGGGCACGCCATCGAGGAAGAACCGGTTCGCCGCTGGTGTGCAGGCTGCTCCGCAACGTGCGGCGCAGGTCGAACCGTTGACCGCGCGCTGACGGGCGCCAGCGGCGCGAGAAACCCGCCCGCAATTGATGGACGAACGTCCGCGCGGCGGACCGCCACTCGTCGTTCGGCGGCTGGAGCACGGGCGGCGGCGCTTCGCCTTCGAGCGGGCTGTATCGAAGCCGCGCTGCTCCGGACTCCGTCTCGTCGCCCGCTCCGCGGTCGGCTGCCATTGCCTGAGCATCACTCCCGGCTGAGGTGCTTTCGGTGTCCTCGGTGACCTCTTCGTGCGGCTGCGCGGCCACGTTCATCGAGTGACGCGGGGATCCGAACGAGGGAGCGGGCCGATCGCGATCCTGCCGACGCGGGTCGTCGCCAGCGTCGAGTGGGCGCGGATAAAAGAATCGATCGAACGCATCATCGAACGCGAGCGCGTCGGCGCGTGTGTGGCTGAGGATCGGTCGCAGCGAGTTGCGAACGATCCGCTCGTCGGCGAGCGAGACGATGGTGAGTGCCCGCGCGGCGTCCGCGAGCTCGCGGGGACCGACGCGAAAGCCGTAATCGCGTCGCAGCCGATCGCAGAACGCGACGAGGTTCTCGGGAAGGGTGGAGAAAGGGAACACGTCAGTCGATAGTCGGCAGTCGGGAGTCGGCAGTCGGGAGTCGGCAGTCACAGTCGTCAGTCAGTCGGGAGTCGACAGTCAGAGTCGTCAGTCAGTCGAGTCGGCAGTCAGAGTCGTTAGTCAATCGGGAGTCGGCAGTTAGAGTCGTTAGTCAATCGTCAGTCGCCGCGACCAGTCGGCTGGCGATTGTGGCGGGCCGACTGGCGACTGTCGACTGACTGGCGACTGCGACTGTCGACTGCCGACTGCCG
>DATAEK010000247.1:0-2463 GCA_036258055.1 Vicinamibacterales bacterium | reverse complement strand
ATCCGGAGACCAGACGCCGCTGGCGTCGCTTGCCGGGTCGAAGGTCAGCCGCGAACTGCGGCCGCCCTCCAGAATCCAGACGTCATCGTTCCCTTGCATCAATCGGGTTACGGCGATCCGCCTGCCGTCCGGTGACACGCGGGGGCTCGGCCCCAGGTCGGCGTTCTCGATCTCTCCGACTGTGCCGCGCGCGATGCCGTCCCTGTCCACCCACGTCAATTGTCTGCGTGGCGCGGCCATGGCTCGGTAGGCGATGAGTCCTGAGGAGGCGGTCGAGACCCCGTTGATGCGATCGCCCAGCGTCAGCGGCGTGCCGGTCAGCATCGCGCGATCGGTGTCGAGACGCTGTGCCAGGAGGGCGCCTCCGCGCGTCCACAGCAGCCAGCCGCCATCGCGCGCGTCGGCTGCCAGGTACGCAGCCCTGCCGTCAGCAGCGGTCAAACGTGTGGGCGCGCGAGGATTGTCGATTGACCCCAGGTAGATACCCGCGGTGTCCGCCGATCCCGAGACGAGGTACAGAAACCTGCGCCCGTCGGGCAGAAACGTCGGCGCGAGGTGGTTAATCTGGCCCGACGCGAGGGTGGTCACTGGCTGGGCGGGTCCTCCGCTCGCCGACACGCGCATCACCGGCGTCAGCAGTGAAGGTGCAAACAGGATGACGCCGTCCGTGTTCCATGTCCCGCCCTGGCCGATGATGACCGGGGCGAGCACTCGCGGTGTGTCCGATCCGAGATCGAACCGCTTGAGCGTGGCGGACGCGAAGAAGGCGATCGCGCGGCCGTCGGGCGACCAGAACGGCGCTCGTGCGCCGTCCGTGCCCGCGAGCGGTTGCGCTTGCGTGCCGGAAAGAGGACGAAGCCACAATCGTGAAACACCGTTCGCCGAGGCGACGAACACGATCTGCCGTCCGTCGGGCGACAGTGCAAACGAGGTCGGTTCGTCCGTCTCGGGCGTGACGATGTCGGCGCGCGTCTCGGGCAGCCCGGGGGCGGACGTTTCGCGGAGGTGCCGCAGCGCCGGCACAGTGAGCGCAACGATCACAACAACCGCTGCAGCGGCGAGGCTCCAGGACAGCCACGTGCGCTGTGGAGCGCGGGATTCACGCGCATCGACGCCGGACACGACGGCCGGCTCGAATGCGCCCTCCAGCGCCAGCCGCACGTCGCCGATGTCGCGCACGCGCTGGCGCACGTCTTTCTGCAGGCAGCGTTTTAGATACGTGAGCACGACGGCTGGAACGGTGTCCGGCAGCGCGCTCCAGTCGGGTTCCTTGCTGACGATGCCGACGATCGCATCGGTGATGTCGTCGGCGGGAAACGCACGGCGGCCGGCGAGCATCTCGAACAGCACGCAGCCGAACGCCCAGATGTCTGCACGCTTGTCGACTGGCTTGCCGCGCGCCTGCTCGGGCGCCATGTAGGCGGCGGTGCCGAGGATCACGCCGCTGCCCGTCATCTGCGCGGGCGACGTGATCGTCGGTGACATCGAGAGGCCGACCCTACCTGCCTCACCCGCCCGACCTGCCCCACCAGCCGGATCGAGCGCTTTCGCGAGGCCGAAGTCGAGCACCTTGACGGTGCCGTCATCGCGGACCTTGATGTTCGCGGGTTTCAGATCGCGGTGAATGATCCCCTGCTCGTGCGCCGCTTCCAGCGCGTCGGCGATCTGCTTGGCGATGGGAAGGGCTTCATCGAGTGGAATCGCGCCGCGCGCGATGCGCTGCGAGAGATCGTCGCCCTCAATGAGTTCCATGACGAGCGCGGTGGCGGCCGCACTTTCTTCAAGCCCGTAGATGGCGGCGATATGCGGATGATTGAGCGAGGCGAGCATTTCCGCTTCGCGCTGAAAGCGCGCGAGCCGATCGGCATCAGCCGCGAGCGAGGGTGGCAGGATCTTAATCGCGACCTGACGTTTCAGCTTGGTGTCCGTCGCCCGATACACCTGACCCATCCCGCCTTCGCCGATCTGCGCGGTGATGTCGTAAACGCCGAGGCGTGTGCCGGGTGCAACGAGCAATGTCTGCGCGATTATACGGGCGCAGTGGTGGTGCGGATGGGATTACTCCTCGTACGCCGTACGGTTTGGTAATCCGGGCTCGAGACCCCGGAGGCCCGAGTAGGCACCGCGGACGCGATTACCGCAGGAAAACGCGACCTAGCGATGGGCGTCGGGAGAACGGGCATCCCCTCAGGCCGTCCTCCACGTCTTGCGCAACGACTGCCAGCAAATCAGCGCGCAACCGAGCGAGAGGAACGCTTCGTGGATGTCGGCGCGCTTGTCGTAACGGACACGCAAGCGCCGGAACTGGTTCAGCCAGGAAATGGTGCGCTCCACGACCCACCGCCACCGGCCCAGACCACTGCCATGCTCGGTGCGCCGCACGGCCAGCAAGGGCACGATGTGACGAGTTCGGAGGCCGCGCCGTAGCGCCGCCGCGTCGTAGCCGCGATCCCCGAGCACACA
>DATAEK010000245.1:0-4982 GCA_036258055.1 Vicinamibacterales bacterium | reverse complement strand
CCGACCTACGATCCGCGATTGCGCGTGGCCCTGGTCCTGGCTATGACCGGCTCCAAATGCGAGGCGCAGGCGATCGTCAACGAATTGTCGGCGATGAACCCCGAGCATACCTTCATCAACTCGGTGCTCGCGCCAATTGTCAGAGCCGGGAACGAGCTTGGTCAGAAGCATCCCGAGGCAGCGATCGAACAGCTACGCGCCGTTGCTCCATACGAGTTGGGCTTCATCGCCGCGCTCGCTCCGCTCTACCTCCGGGGTCTGGCGTATTTGATGCTCGGTTCCGGTTCCCAGGCCGCCGCGGAGTTTCAACGCATCCTGGATCACCGAGGGAGCGACCCCTTCTCGCCGTTCCATGCCGTGGCACCGTTGGGGCTGGCACGGGCCCTTGCCATGACCGGTGATGCGGCCGGCAGCCTGCGCGCCTACGAGCGGTTCCTCGCCGCGTGGGCAGAGGCGGACGGTGACATTCCGGTTCTGCTCCAAGCACGCGAGGAACACGCACGGCTCGAGCGCCGCGTGAGTGCCGCAGGACGGACGCGCCCCGCCGTCCGCTAAGCCGGCGGGGGCCCTCAACCCGATAGCGTCGAACGTGGTGTCAGTGAAGTTCGTGTTCCCGGCCAGCGCTCAGCAAATCGAACAAGCCAGCTCGCTCGAGGATTTCGCGCACCCAGGCCGTGGCGTGGACGAGCTGCAGCGTGCCCTTGGCGGCGACCGTCACGTTGTATGCGCGGACCAACTGACTAACTCCCGCCGCGTCGATTCTCGAGACGCGTGACAGGTCCAGGACGATGGTGCGCTCTCCACGACGGAGGAACTCGAGCACTCGGTGCCGCAACTCGCCCGTGAGCGGTGCTCGAAAGGGGTCTTCAACGAAGATCACGGTGCCCCGCCTGTCCGGTCTGGGAACAAGCGTCAGCGAGCGTCGTGCTTGTTCGACGTGGTCTGTCATAATGAAGGGCTCGTCCACGTGGTACATCTTCTGACTCGACTTTCTGCGTGAGCTGGCCCTCTTAGCTTAGGGAATAGACGGCCGTCGCGTGTGAAAATCGCGTTCAAATCCCGTTGTATCGGCTAAGTCCTTGACCAGAAAGAGCCGCCTGTGTTCTGGTCGTTCGTCGATGGCTGCGGACCTGCTTTCCCTTCTTTCATCACACGCTTGAGGTTCCTTCTCGGTTTCCTGACGAGCGACCGGGCTCCGCTCCCGGCTGCACCCGCCTCCCTCCGTCTCTGAACACCGCCTGTCACACAGGCAGGGGCTGACGGGTCTTCTCCAGTGAGAGGTCATCACCATGCGGCTGTTCATTCTCGGGGCGACTGGCGGCACGGGGCGAGCGTTCCTCGATCAAGCGCTCGAGCGAGGCCATCAAGTCACCGCGTTCGTCCGCTCGCCCCAGAAGCTTGGGCCGCCCAGGAAGGGGCTCGCGGTGTTACGTGGCGATCCACGCAACGTCGCCGAGTTGCGTACGGCACTCGTAGACCACGATGCGGTGTTCTCGGCCCTCGGCCCACCTGGACCGGGACGGACGACAATCCTCCGCGAGTGCGCGCGAAGCATTGTCGCGGCCATGGAGGCGGCAGGCTCGCGTCGGCTGCTCGTCGTGTCCGCGGCGATCCTGTTCCGTGACGCGGGGCTCCTGGTGGCATTGATGCGCGCCACGCTGCTGCGAAACATCGCCGAGGACGCGGCTGAGATGGAGCGCATCATCGAGGCGAGCGGCCTGAACTGGACGATCGCGCGCCCGCCGCGCCTGACCAACGGCCCCCTGACGACGCACTACACCGTTGAGGACGGCCGGCTGCCGCGCGGCAGGCTGACGATCAGTCGCGCCGACGTGGCGCACTTTCTCCTCGGCGAGCTCGAGCTCGGTATGCACACACGACAGATCGTCGGCATGGCCGGCTGACCCGAGCATCGACCTGCGAAACGTCTCAGTTGCGGCGGCGGCCAACGCACTTGCGGTCGAGCGCCGGCATAGAGGTCACCAATGATTCGATCGATAGTTCTGTTTGCACATGTGTTCGGCATGCTCACGCTGTTCGCCGGGCTGGCCGTGGAGTGGCTCTGTCTGGCATCGCTGCGGCGTGTTGATGCGTACCGCGAGGCATCTTCCTGGATTCGCGCGTGGGCGAGCCTGTCGCGCGTCTACGGAATCGGATCTGCACTGATCTTGTTGTCCGGGATCTACCTGGCCGCGCGGGTTGGCGCCTACGACTTCGCATGGGTGCGAGTGCCCTTCGTCACCTTGATCCTGATGGGGATCCTCGGCGGACCAGTCATCCGGTCGCGGACGCGAGCCATCTTCAAGGCTGCGAGCGGCGACGGAGCCGGGATGGTGGCGGCGGTGCAGCGCTCCGTGGCGGACCCGATGCTGCGTGCTTCGCTTCGGCTCCGCGTCGGTCTTGGTCTGGCTGTCGTTTACGTGATGATCGCGAAGCCCGATATTGGTGTGTCGCTGCTCGTCGTTGGGCTTGGCGTCGCGGGCGCCATCGCGAGCCTGCCATACAAGCGAGCTCACACCTCTTCAGAGGATGAGCATCGCCGCCTGACACCGCGGATTACGCATTAGTCTCCCGCGTACTGTGCGCGGGCGGTGCGGCAGAAGCTTTCCGGGCCGTCAGCGACGCTTGCGGAGGGGACGGGCTTTGGGACCGCTGCTCACGTCCGGCACATCCACGCCGAGCGCTGAGGCCAAGTCGATCTGGTGGTCCTGCTCTTGGACGAGGATCTGGCGGATCTGTTCTGCCAGCGCGTACTCGCCCAGCGCTTCACATTGCCGAACGCGATCGCGGTAATTGCGGATGGTCTCGTTTTCGTTGTCCAGATCGAATCGGAGCATGTCCTTCGCGTTCTTCGATGTGCGCACGGGTTTGGGAACGACGGCGGGCATCTTCCCGAGGTAGTCGATCTGCCGCGAGAGGATTAGGGCATGATCGAGCTCCTGCCTGGCGTGGATCTCGAGCTGCGCGGCGATGTCGGTGTACTCGGCGCCGGTGAGCACCTGAGAATAGACGACGTAGGCGATTATGGCTTGATACTCGCGGGCCAGGTCCTCGTTCAACAATTCCGCCAAACGGTCGCGGGTGATTTGAGTGTTGTCTGGTTCTAGCTCAGGCATGTGATCCTCACTTGGATACAGAGAACCGATCAGGTTTTCCCGATGTCAGTCCTCTTCCCGTTCACGGATCGTTCCCTGTAATCGTATCGGAGAAGCCGATCATACGACCATCGTCCACGACGATAATTGCCTTTGGCGTGAATGGTCGTGACGTCCGCCGGGGCAGCATCGCGGACGTCACGGTTCATGCCGACGATCGCAGGCTCAGTCGCGCAACGCGGTCAAGTCGAGACGGCGAAGGCGGACGGGATCGGCGAGGATGTCGATCTCGGCGATCTTCCCGCGGGTGACCGTGAAGCCCACCACAGCAAAGGGGCGTCCCTCCCGGTCGAAGCTGACGATGCCTGCGGCTCCGTTCACAAGCGCAGGCCGGGCGAGTCCGGCAAACCGTGAGAAGGTGAGCGCCTGCTCGACAACCGCTCGTGCGCCGCGAATTACTCTCGGCGCAGCCGGCGCCAGGGAGCCTCGGTCGGCGCGGAGTACGACGTCCGGGTCGAGCACCGCGAGCAGCGCCTCGTAGTCACCGCCGCGTGCGGCGGCGAGGAAGGCATCGACCACTTCGCGCTGCCGCACGAGATCGGCGTCTGGCGTCGGGGCGTCTCCTCGGACGCGCCGGCGCGCGCGGCTCGCGAGCTGGCGTGCCGCGACGGCCGAGCGTCCGGCGATGCGGCCAATCTCGTCGAAACTCACGCCAAACATGTCGTGCAGCACGAACGCCAGACGCTCGGCAGGAGCCAGCCTCTCGAGCACGACGAACAACGCCAGCCCGACCGAGTCGGCCAGCAGTGTCTCGTGCTCCGGATCGGCCTGGTCCTGACGGCTCACGATGGGCTCCGGGATGTGCACGTCAAGGGGTTCCTCTCGTCTGACCTTTCGCGATCTGAGCACGTTCAGGCACACTCGTCCCACGACCGTCGTCAGCCATGCCCTGAGGTTCTGGACTTCACTCGCATCGGCGCGGCTGAGACGCAGCCAGGTGTCCTGGGTCGCGTCGTCGGCTTCGCTCAGCGATCCGAGCATCCGATAGGCCACTGCCCGCAGATAGGGGCGGTGCTCTTCGAAACGTTCAGCCAGCCATTCCTGCTCGAGCATTGGTCACGTTCTCCAATTGCACCGTGTCATAAGAATGACCCACGAGCACGGGTCGATGTGACAAGGAGGCCGAGATGGCGCGGATTTCGCTCGATCCACCCCGAACGTTTTCATACAGAGTTGGACGATGGTTCCTCCGGCGGCAGTTCGGTGCGGTGCTCGACCCCTTCCGCGCCCTGGGGCACAACATGCCGGTCGCGCAGGCGTTTGCCAAATTGGAGCAGCGCGCGGCCAAGTGGACCACCCTGGATCCCCACATCAGAGATCTGGCCGATATGGCGGCAGCCGTCCACGTCGGCTGTTCGTGGTGCATGGACTTCGGCTACTGGATCCTGCACTCACACGGGATTCCGCGGGAGAAGATCGAGGCGGTGCCGCATTGGCGTGACAGCAGATTGTTCGATCCGCTGGAACGGCTGGTCATAGAGTACGCGGAGGCCATGACCGACACGCCGCCAACGGTCGACGATGAGCTCGTCAGAAAGATTCGGGACTACCTTGACGAGGCGCAACTGGTCGAGCTGACGGCGATCGTGTGCCTCGAGAATCTCCGATCGCGGTTCAACTCGGCCATCGGATTGACCAGGCAAGGATTCAAAGAGAGATGCGAGCTTCCGAGCCGAAGAGCGGATCGAGTCGCATAAGCCAGACGGTTCGTCAGCACACCACCCCTTCATAGGAGGGCGGCATGCCGTTCTTGGACACGAGTGGACTCAAGGTCGTCGAGCGTCTACCTGGCTGGAAGGGCCGCTTCTTCCACACAGCGACGATGAC
>DATAEK010000236.1:0-3215 GCA_036258055.1 Vicinamibacterales bacterium | reverse complement strand
CTCGCGTCTACGAGATTGCCGTCGACCGCTCGACACCGGCGCGCCGCTTACCCGAGACGGTGGGAATTCCGACGAGTCGATCCCCCGGCGATGACCTCCTGTTCTTCGGTGCGACGCGGGACAACGTCTCGCTCGGGCTTTACCGCCGAACTACCGGTGCGATCGCCTCGCTCGGTCCTGGCTCAGAAGGACAGTTTTCGGCTGACGGCCAGTGGCTGCTCTCCGGCGGACAGGAGGGAATCGTCGCGCAGCGTGTTCAGGAGAGCGGCGCTCGCGTCCAGATTGCGGGCTACGGAGGCTCGCAGCCTCGCTGGCGGCGAGATGGACGGGAAATTTTCTATGTGACGGGCGACAAGAAGTTGATGGCCGTCGGGTTCGATCCCGTGACTGGCCAGGCCACGGCACCGCGCGCCATGTTCGTGACGCGGATCGTTGCGACCGCCCTGGCCGGATTCCAATATGATGTGGCACCTGACGGCCGTTTTCTCATCAACACGTTGCCCACCCGTACGTCGCCCCTCACGCTTCTGACCGGCTGGCGATCGCATGCAACGCGGTGAATATGTGAGCCGATCACCCACGTATACGTGGAGGTGTGCGGGAGGTGGTCGAGAGGAAGGCAGCGGTTTGCAACGGCTGCCGAGAGTCAGGGAACAGGCCTTGAAATTGGCCGATTCAGGCCCGACGACTGCAGATGCGTAGGCCCAATGTCGTCACGGGCTGCACGCACTATGGTACGAAGTCTCCACTGCAACTCACTGCTTTCCGAGTCGCTGACGCAGTTCGTCAGGGAAGTTGACCAGGACCGTCACGCTCACGTGCCCTTTCGACTCGGCACCTTGATCCGCGTTCAGAATCACGGCGAATCGTTTGCCGTCCGGCGCCAGGTCGTAGGCGCTGTTCACACCGAGGTCGGCCACGCGCGTCTCCGACCACACGCGGGGTTTGCCCGGAGAAAAGGAATGGCCGTCGACGGTGTACTCGACCCCTCGAATCCGGTGATCCGGACCCAGAAAGAAGAGCTCGTGGCCGTTTTCCGACCAGATCGGAAAGCGTCCGCCGCCGCTCGAGATCTGCCATCTGCCGCCCGTCCCTGGATACGGCTGGACGAACACGTCCGAACTGCCCAATTCGGCCGATACGTACGCGATCCACCGGCCGTCCGGCGAGAACTGCGCCTCCGGAATCGGCGTCGCCGCGTCGAGGAACTTCGCGCCTGTGCCGAGGCGCGGATGCTCGGCATCGCCTTCGATCGGCGCGATCCAGATCTCGCTTTCGGTGTCGAAGGCCAGCCGTTTCCCGTCCGGTGAAATCGAACGCGGAACCTCGCGCGCATTGCTTTCGGGAAGCGGCTTCGCTTGCCCCGACCCGTCCGCGCGAACCGAGTACAGGCGACCTCGATTTTCATGGTCGGAGGTGAAGAGGATCCGATCGCCCTGAGGCATCCACAGGGGCCACCAGCTGCGGCCGGCCAGAAAGGTTCTCGGCGATGCGGTGCCGCGATCGAGATCCTGCACCCAGATCTCGATGCCGTGCGCCGTGGCGGTTGCAAACGCCAAGTGCTTCCCGTCTGGAGAGAACCGCGGCTGATAGTACTCGCCGGCTTCGGGACGCAGCGGCTGCACCTTCCCGTCGCTGTCGAGCCAGGCGATCACTTCGTGGATGCGCTCCGTGCCACTCAGATAGACCAGCGTTCCGCTGTTCGAGACATCGAGATGCCTCGCGCCTGACTTGGTGCCTCCGCTGATCTCATCCAGGATGGGCTGCGGCGTGCCGCGCAATTCCAGACGACCGAGATCGAAGGGGGCCGCGAACAGCGTGTTCTGACGGACGAAGACGAGGTGCCCGCTGCGAAGATAGCGAGGGAAATATCCGCGCGCGACGGTCTTTCGCGTGCCGGTCGCGAACGAGAGGATCTCGATTCGCGCGTTCTCCGGATCCTCTCCATGCTGGTACGAGTTGAAGAGCACGGACTGGCCGCCGGGAAGCACTTGCGGCCAGCGGTCGGCCCCGTTCGGGCGACTCGCCTCCGCTACTGGAGTGAACCGGCCGCCCGCAGCGGGAATTCGCGACAGTGTGCCCAGAGAGAGGGCGGCGATGATGTTGCCATCTTCCCCCCAGCTCGCGCCTCGGGATCCGGGCGCGTCGCTCAGAGATACCGGTGTGCCTCCTCGAACAGAAATCTTCTTCAGCTTGCCATCGGCGAAAAAGCCGATCCACCCGCCGTCTGGAGAGAAGAATGGACCCTCGGCGTGTTCCGTACCGCTCAGTACCGTCGAGCGATCCTGGTCGAGAATCCTCGTTGCCAGTTTCGTCACGCCATCAGCAGCGCGGGTCGTAAAGACCAGGCGGCGGTCGTCCGGCGCAATCGCCAGCACGTTTTGGAAACCGTCCTTTGCCAATGGAACGTCGGAATCGAGTTCGACGCTGAGGCGCATCGCTGCGTGCGGCGTAGCGGACCGTGTCGCACGCCACCAGGCCGCGCTCCCGACGACCACCACGATGAGTACGGCCGCAACGAGCCACGGACGAAGAGTGCTCCGCGCCTGCGCTGGCGCCTCTTCCGGCGTGTCGATGACAATCCGTGCTTCGCCGATGTCCCGCAGTCTCTGCCTGCGATCGCGCTCCAGACATCGTCGCAGCAGCGTCCGGATCCTGGCCGGGGTCGTTGCAGAAAGGGCACTCCAGTCGGGCTCCCCCTGCTGGATCGTCTCCAGGATTTCCGACGTGGTGTGTCCCGTAAACGCGGCCTTGCCGCTCAATAGTTCATAGAGGACCGCGCCGAACGCCCAGATGTCGCCGCGCTTGTCGACAGAATCCCCGCGCGCTTGCTCCGGACTCATGTACGCGGGAGTGCCCGCGATCGTTCCCGCACCAGTCGTGGACGGGTCCTTGGCGATTTCCGCCAAGCCGAAATCCAGCAACTTGACGACGCCGTCCGCCGTGATCTTGATGTTCCCTGGCTTCAGGTCGCGATGAACGCTGCCTTTTTCGTGCGCGGCTTCGAGCGCTTCAGCGATCTGTCGAGCAATCGCGAGCGCCTCGGATACTGGCAGCGGGCCTCGTCGAATCCGATCCGCCAGCGTCGGTCCGTCCACCAGCTCCATCACCAGATAGTTGGGTCCAACATCGTACAGCTGGCAGATATTCGGATGATTCATGGAAGCGACGGCCCTCGCTTCCGTTTCGAAGCGTTCGCTGAACCGCGCCGCCGA
>DATAEK010000228.1:0-13193 GCA_036258055.1 Vicinamibacterales bacterium | reverse complement strand
CTGCGACTGCCGACTGACTGTCGACTGCGACTGCCGACTGACTGTCGACTGCGACTGCCGACTGACTGCCGACTGCGACTGCCGACTGACTGCCGACTGCGACTGCCGACTGTCGACTGCCGACTACCGACTGTCGCCTCTGACCTATTCACCATCCTAATAACGCCATCGCCTCGAGCGGCGATATAGTCTGCGGCATGAAGATGGCTCGCGCGTCTCTGGCGGTCGTCCTGTTGATGGCGTTGGCTGCCGTCGTGCACTCGCAGCAGGCGCTGACGGGCCCCGAGGCGCCGCCGTGGTTCAGCGACGTGTTTCCGAAAGAGGAATATGCGGCGCGACGCGCGGCGGTCATGCAGCAGATCGGCGATGGCGTCGCCATCGTGCAGGGCGCCGCCGAAAAGCCGGCCGAGGCGCCCTTCCGGCAGAACAACCAGTTCTTCTACCTGACCGGCGTCGAAGTCCCGCGCGCGTTCGTGGTCATCGACGGACGCACCAAGCGTTCGACGCTCTACCTGCCCGACAGCACGCGTCGCGCGCGCATGTGGGGTCCGATGCTCGAACCCGACGCCGATGCCGCACGCATCAGCGGCATCGAAAGCGTCGTCCCGCGGGAGCAACTGGAAGCCGCCGTGGCGGCGTTCGGTCAGGATTCCCGGGTGATTTACACGCCGTTCAGACCCGAGGTCCTGGGAAGCGGGTCGGCCGGCGACGCAGCGGGATTCGCGCGCGCCAATGCGCAGGATCCGTGGGACGGCCGTCAATCGAGAGAGCAGGCGTTCATCGATCACGTCAAAGCCCGGGCCCCACAGGCGCAGCTGAAAGACCTGGATCCGATCGTCGACGGCCTGAGGTTCTTGAAGAGCCCGCGCGAGATTGCGGTGATCCGCGAAGCCACCCGGATCACCGGCCTTGCGATCGTCGAGGCCATGCGCGAGACGGCGCCGGGCAAGTTCGAGTACGAGCTGCAGGCCGCGGCGGAGTACATCTTCAAGAAACACGGCGCGCAGGGCGCCGCCTACTTTGCGCTGGTGGCAACCGGCAAGAACACGATCTTCTCCCACTACCATCGCGGCATGGCCAGGCTTGCGGACGGCGATCTCGTGCAGTTCGACTACGCGCCGGACTACAAGTACTACGTCTCCGACGTCACCCGCGTCTTCCCGGCCAACGGCAAGTTCACCGCGTGGCAACGTGAGTACTACACGTCGTACCTGCGGCTCTATCAGGCGCTGATGACGTCGATCAAACCGAACGTGCCCGTGCGCGAGATCATCGCGGATGCCGTGAAGAAGATGGATGGCGTGCTGACGACGTTCACGTTCACCGACCCGAAGATTCGACAGGCGGCGACGGCATTCGTGGAACGCTATCGCAAGAGCACAGCCAACAGCCTCGGTCACACCATTGGCATGGAAGTGCACGACGTCACCCGCCGAACCGACACGCTGGTAGCCGGGCAGCTCTTCACGATCGAACCGGCGATGCAGATCCCGGACCTCGGTCTCGGGCTTCGACTCGAGGATGCGATTCTGATGACGGAGACCGGCTACGAGAACCTGTCGGCATCGGTGCCGGTCGAAGTCGAGGCGATCGAAAAGACCATGGCGGAGCGCGGTGCTTCGGCTCCGCGTCGTTGAATCATGCGAACAACATTCTTGATCCTGGCGCTCGGATTCGTCTCAACGGTCGGCCTCCGCGCGGACACCTATCCGCGACAGCCGGGCGTGGATGCGATCCACTACGTCTTCCGCTTGACGATCACCGACGCGAACAACGAGATCGCCGGCGAAAGCACGGCGACCGTGAAGTTCGTCGCCGCGGGCCTGAAGGAGCTCGTGCTCGACCTCACGAGCGCGTCTGCCGGCAAGGGCATGACCGTCTCGGCCGTGACCTGCAACGGGCAGCCCGTTCAGTTCACGCACAGTGCGGACCGATTGCACATCCCGCTCGCGCAACCGCCCAGAGCGGGCGACGAGGTGCAGTGCACCACGACGTATCGGGGAATCCCGGGAGGCGGCCTAAGGCTCATCGACAATATCCACGGGGAGCGCACAGCGTTCTCGGAGAACTGGCCGAACAACGCCAGGCAGTGGCTGCCGATGATCGATCACCCGTACGACAAGGCCACGGGCGAGTTCATCGTCACCGCGCCGGCACACTATCAGATCGTGGCGAACGGCTTGCTCGTCGAGGAGCTCGACCTGCCTGGTGACGTCAGGCGTACGCATTGGAAGCAGTCGGTGCCGATATCCTCGTGGCTCTACGCGCTCGGCATGGCGCGATTCTCGGCACATCACTATGCGACCGTCCGGGGCATCTCGCTGCAGTCGTGGGTCTTCCCGCAGGATCGGGAGAAGGGCCAGGCGGCATTCGAAACCACGGGCCGCCAGGCGTTCGAGTACTTCAGCGATCACATCGGTCCGTACGTCTACGAAAAACTCGCCCACGTCGAAGCCGCGGGCCTCGGAGGTGGCACCGAACACGCCAGCGCGATCTTCTACGGCGAGCGCGGCGTCACCGTCGGCCGCGCGCCCGTCGTCCACGAAGTCGCGCACCAGTGGTTCGGGAACGCCGTCACCGAGCGCGACTGGGACGACGTGTGGCTGAGCGAAGGATTTGCGACGTACTTCACGCTGCTCTACACGGAGCAATACGAGGGGCGCGACGCCTTCGTCGCCGGCCTGAAGCGCAGCCGCAACAGCATCCTGGATCTCGAGAAGAAGCTGCCGGACACGCCGGTCATCCACCGCAATCTCTCGGACATGCGGCGCGTGCTGAACCAGATCGTCTATCAGAAAGGCGGCTGGACGCTGCACATGCTGCGCGGCCTCATCGGCACCGAGAACTTCTGGACGGGGATCCGCGAGTACTACCGCCGCTACATGAACCAGAACACGTCGACCGACGAGCTGCGGCGGATCATGGAAGCGACATCAGGGAAGGATCTCGGCTGGTTCTTCTCGCAGTGGCTGACGCGAAGCGGCGTGCCGAAACTCACCGGCACCTGGCAGTACGACGCCGCGTCGAAGCAGGTCAAGGTCCAGATCGCGCAGTCGCAGACGGGAGAGCCTTACCGCCTGCCGCTCGAGATCGGTCTGACGATGCCCGGCGCTCCCGCCATGCGCGTGGAGAAAGTGGAACTGACGGGTGCGTCCGGATCGTTCACGTTCACCGCCGACGCGGAACCCACCGACGTCGTGCTGGATCCGAACACATCGATGCTGATGGGGCCTTCGGAGATGGTAAAGGGCAAAGGGTAAATGGCAAATGGGCCATGGGACATGTTCACCGACTGTCCTCACCTCCCAATCGCCGTCGGAGTTCCTCGCGCAACTCGGCTGACGCGATGAAGTGATCTTCAGGGAGCCGCCGATAACCCAGGATCTCGGTGTAGATAGATCCCGCCTGATACTGATTCAACTGCAGCCCGGCCAGATACTGCAGGCGGAGATTGCGATCGCGGTTGATCTCGGCGCCGTGAAGCCAGTTTCCGAGGTCGGCGGCGTGCCCGGCGTAGGTGCCGAGCAACGCTCCCAGGGACTTGAATCCCACCTCGCTCAACGACGCGAGGACCTCGGCGTGGTCGGACGAGAGCAGACGGCGCTCGGCGCCGTCGGCATCGAGCGGACCGCCGTCCGCCTGGCCGAGGAGCACGAGGTCGTACCCTTCGCCGTTGTTGAGATTCCCCCAGATAGTGCCGTTGGGAAACACCTCGAAGAACGTCGCGATCTCGCTCTTCACGACTTCTGGCGTGCTCTCGTAGAGTGGCACCCACTGCGTAACGAGCCCACCCTGGTTAAGGTGGCGCTTGACGAGCTCGAAGTACTCCTTCGTGTAGAGCGTTGCCGCGCCCTTGACCCACGGATGAATCGGATCCGAGGTGATGATGTCGAACCGATCGTTCATCGTCAGAATCCGGTGGCGCGCGTCGTCGAAGAGAACGGTGACCCGCGGATCGCGGAGCACGCCGTGATTCTCGCGCTCGAAAAACGGCGCGACCTTCTGCGGAATCAAGGGCTCGATCTCGCAGATGACCATCCGCTCGACGTCACGGTACGGCATGAACGAGCCGGCGGTAACGCCGGCACCGAAGCCGACGACCAGAACCGATTTCGGCTTCGGATGAAAGAGCGCAGGGATGTTGCCGAGCATGCGCTGCAGGCTCATGTCCTGGGGCTCGCTCGAGGCCTCGATCTTTCCCGCGACGTGGAAATTGCGGACGCCGTTCGAGAGCTGCGACACGGCGATCGACGAATTGATCCCCTCGCCGACGTACAAGTACTTCGTCCCGGGCGCTTCCCGCGTTGGAAGCGATCGGCCGTAGGCGATGAGGCCGGGCGGCAGCCCAGGGACGAGCCAGGCGAGAATTGCGAGCGCGAGGCAGGCGGCCGCGACGAGGCCGTCGCGACCGACGGAGAACGAAACTGCGCGATCACCTGGTGACGACGACGAACGGCTCGGCAGGATTGAGACGATTGCTGCGATGACGGCAAACGCGACGATCGCGCGTTCCGCACCGTGCGTACCGAAAAAGGGAATCACGATCAGGCTGAAGCCGAGCGCGCCGGCGATAGCGCCAACGGTGTTGGCGGCGTACACCCCGCCCACGAGCCGACCCGGATCCTGACCGCGTGCGGCCGCGCCGGCGAGCGCCAGCGGAAAGCTGGCGCCCCACATCAGGCTCGCGGGCAGCAGCGTCCAGAAGCAGCGCACGAGATCGATCTGAAACGTCAGCCAGGGGCTGGTCGACAGCCACGGGTTCACCGGCCAGTACGGCAGCGAGCGCCCGAGCATGACCGCAGCCCACGCGGCTGCGAGCCCTGCGAGGACCTGACACCACGCCAGCGCGGTTCGCGGTGACGCAATCGTGCGGGCCAGAAACGATCCCACGCCGCTGCCGATGCCGAGACCGGTCAGGAAGACCGCCAGGATGATCGAAAACGTGTAGGTCGTCGCTCCGAGCAGGAGCGACAACCCGCGCGTCCACACCACCTCAGCGCCAAGGGCACAGAAGCCTGAGATCGCAATTGCCGCGTATACCGCGGCAGCGCCGCGAGCCCCGGTCACCGCATCGGATCCGTCGGGGACGGAGTGCGCGTGATACGGCGTTCTTGCGGCAAGCCGGAGACCAATCCCGCCAACGAGAACGTTGATGGCCACCGCCACGAACGTGGCCGTGGCCATATCGAAGTCGCGGAGCAGGTAGAAGCCGGCAAACAGAGACCCAAACACGGCGCCGGCGATGTTCGCGCCGTAGAAGAATCCCAGCCATGACACGCCGGTGCCTGTCGTTCCAATCCACCTGGCGATCGCGGGGAGCGTTGCGCCCATCAGGACTGTCGGCGGCAATAGACAGATGGCGCACAGCAGCCCGCGAAGCAGGATTCCAGGAAAGCCGTGCGCGACGCTCGTCGCGTAGAGATTTCCGATGATCGGCACGAACACGAGCACGGCGATGCCGATCGCGCCAATGCCCAGCTCGAGCCACGCGTAGACCCGCAGCGGATGCGCAACGGGCGAGACATAACGAGGAAGGAGCAGGCTGCCGAGGCACATGCCACCCATGAAGGTTCCAAGCAGCACCCCGATCGACACCGCAGACGATCCGATGACGAGCTGGAGGAGCTGCAGCCAGACCACTTCGTAGATGAGCGCAGCACAGCCGCTCCCGACGAAAAGCACGATCAACAGGGGCAAAAACAAGCTGTCGGCCTGGGGAGCTTCGACTTTCTGGCGCGAAGGTGAAGGCATGAGGGGCGTGGTCGGTAATACGCCGCGAAAACAATCCGTTTAAGTCTATCGCGGGGAACTACCTGGCGCCGGCCGTCGTCTACAGCACATGGCCAGCCAGCCAGCCCGCCGTTCGCCCTCGGAGGCTTTCGTGCACCAGACCCTGACCCGCGCGGGCGTCACGTTGCTGCTGGCGTGTTCGGCCGGTCTCGCGACCGCCCCGGTCGCGGCACAAACCTCCAAGCCTGCTGCCCCACAGAGCGAGCTCGACGCCTTCATGGAGAAGGTCCTCGCACGCCGCGAGGTCAACCGGCTGACCCTTCAGCAGTACATCCTCGACGATCTCGAGAGCGTCGAGGTGCTCGGGCCGGGCAGAGCTCCGCTGTACCGCTTGAAACGCGAATACTCTTGGTACGTCCGCGACGGCCTGCACGTCCGGAGCCCGGTTCGCTTCGACGGCGTCACGGTCGGTGAGAGCGCGCGCCGCGAGTACGAGGACGACTGGATCAAGCGCGAGCGCGAGCGCCTCGAACGCAAGGCCGACCGCGATCGCGAGCGTGCGGGAGGAACCAAGGATGCCGCTCCGCAGGACGCGGGAGCATCTGTCGGCGGTGCAACTCCGCTCGCTCCCCCACGCTTCGTCTCCGAAGCCTACTTCATGGACTTCAAGTTCGAGCCGGGCAACTACTACCTCGCCGGACGCGAGCAGCTCGAGGGCAAGGAGGTACTTCGCATCGAGTACTACCCGCAGCACCTCTTCAGCGACGACGACGAGAAGCGCGACAAAGACAAGGACGAGGCAGGGGCGAAAGACGCAAAAGACACGAAAGACCAGAAGGCGCAGGACCCGAAGGCCCCCGAGAAAAAGTCGCGCAAGGACGACAAGGAAACCGCGCTCGAGCAGGACATCGAGCGCAAGATGAACAAGACGGCGCTCGTCACCCTCTGGATCGATCCGGCCGAATACCAGATCGTCAAGTACACGTTCGACAACGTGTGGATGGACTTTCTGCCCGGCGGCTGGCTGGTGCGCGTGGACGACATCCGCGCGTCGATGACCATGGGACAGCCGTTTCCGGGCGTCTGGCTGCCTCGCGCCTTGAGCGTGCACGCCGGGGTCTCGCTTGCCAACGGTGCCTACGAGGCCACCTACGCGCGCACGTTTTCGAACTACAAGCTGGCTGACGTCAAGACCCGGATCACCATTCCGAAGGACGATCGGCCAGATCGTCCATCGGAATCGCGCGTGGATCGGGCGATCAGCCTCGACGTGTCACTCGGCCATGGCCCGAACGTGATCGAAGATGACGAGCCCCTGCCCCAGGCCGAAGTGGTGAACGAGATCCGCGTCCACGGCAACGTCGCGATCACCGACGACGCGATCGTGCAGCTTGCGGGACTGTCCATCGGCCAGACGCTTGGACCTGACGCACTGGAGTCCATCGAACGGCGCCTGAAGCAAAGCGGCAGATTCGAGAGCATCGAGGTGAGGAAGCGCTACCGATCGCTCTCGGATATGACCGATGTTGCCATCGTCCTGGTGGTTCACGAAAAGCCGGGCACGGTGGTCAAGCCTGGAGACGTCAACCCGGTGACGCACCCCTTCCATCGCGTGACGAGCCGCATGATGTTCCTGCCGATCCTGAGCTACGAGGATGGCTACGGGTTCACCTACGGCGGCCGCATCAGCACGATGGACCTGCTCGGCACCGGCGAGCGCCTGTCGGTTCCGCTGACCTGGGGCGGCACGAAGCGGGCGGCGCTCGAGTACGACCGGACGTTCGCGCACGGGCCAATCACGCGCGTCGCCACCAACGTCGCCATCTGGAACCGCGAGAATCCGCACTTCGATCTCGACGAGCAGCGGGTCGAGTGGACGGCGCGCGCGGAGCGTCAATTCGGAAAGGTGTTCAGGACCGATGTACGCACGTCGCAGGCCACCGTCAACTTCGGGGACCTCGACGATCGGCAGTGGACCTTCGGCGCTGACGCGACGTTCGACACGCGGCACGATCCGACGTTCCCGCGCAACGCCATCCTCGCCGGAACCGGGTGGACAGGGCTGCATGTAGAGGGCCTCGACCGCATCGACCGCTACACGACCGACCTGCGCGGGTACCTCGGCGTGATCGGTCAGGCGGTGCTCGCCGCACGGGTGCAATATGCCGCCGCGAGCGACACACTGCCGTCGTACGAGCGGCTGCTCATCGGCGGCGCATCGACGCTGCGCGGTTTTCGCGCCGGCACGTTCGACGGCGACCGGTCGTTTGTGACCTCGGCGGAGCTACGGGTGCCGATTACGTCGGTGTTGAGCGGCGCGCGCCTCGGGGTCACGGCGTTCATGGACGCCGCGAAGGCGTTCGATAAAGGCGTGAAGTTATCTGACGCAGATTGGCATCAGGGCGTGGGCGGCGGCGTCTTCCTGATCGCGACGGTCGTCACGATCAACGTCGACATCGCCCACGGTCTGAAGAACGGCGATACGCGCGTGCACCTGTCGTCGGGGTTTAGCTTCTAGATAGGGCAGGTGGGGCGGGTGGGGCTGGTCGGGCAGGTGGGGCGGCTACCCAAACATGTTCTTCGCGACGAACCAGACGTTCGCCGGGCGCTCGGCCAACCGGCGCATGTACCACGGAAACCAGAACTCGCCGTAGCTGATGAGGACCCGCAGACGCTTGCCGTTGCGCGCCAGCTTGAGCTGCTGCTGGCGCTGAATCCCGTACAGCATCGCAAACTCGTACGCCGACGAGGGCACCTTGTTCTGGGCAATCCAGGCGTTCAGCCGATCGGCGAGCGCGATGTCGTGGGTCGCGATGTGCAGCAGCGCTCCGGCTCGTTGCGCATCATCGGCCATCAGGCGGATGCACAACTTGAAGAAGTTCTCGTCGGTGTCCGACTTCTTCGGGAAGGCGACCTCGGGCGGCTCGAGGTACGCGCCCTTGACGATCCGCACGGCGGGCCCGAGCGGAATGAGCGACTCGAGATCCTTGGCGGTGCGATAGAGGTAGGCCTGCATGGCCAGGCCGATCCGGGAGGTCTTCGCGCGCGTCCGGCGGAAAAGCTCCAGCGTCGGATCGACGTACGGCGAGCTCTCCATGTCGATCCACACGAAGTTGCCACGCTGCTCGGCGCGCTCGATCAGCCGATCGAGATTGCGCTCGCACAGCCCGCGGTCGAGATCGAGTCCGAGCTGCGTCGGCTTGACCGAGATCTGCGAGTCGAGTCCGGTTGCGGCGATCCGATCGAGGACGTCGAGGTAGTGAATCGTGACTTCCTCGGCTTCCTCCTTCCTGGTCAGGTTCTCGCCGAGGCGCGTGAGGATGGTCGTGATGCGATCCGGCCGCAACTCCGCCGCCGCCCGCAGCGCATCGTCGACCTGTTCGCCAGGCATGAAGCGTGACACCGATTTCCGCACGAACCCGTATTTGGTGGCATGGTCGCGAAGCCAGACGTTCGTCGAACCCGCAAGAAGGGCCTTCCGCATTAGGCTCATGTCCCGCCCGATCCCTTGTCGTGTGAACTCTGTGTGTTGCGGTCCGGCGGCCTCGCGCGTCACACGACGCTGCGAATCAATCCGCCATCCACTTGCACCGTCGCACCGGTGATGTAGCTGGCCGCATCGGACAGCAGGAACGCGGCGACGCGTCCGAACTCCTCGGGTTCGCCGTAGCGCCCAAGCGGTATGCCGCCAATGGACTTCTTCTTCGCTTGATCGGCGGAAATCCCCTGCTTCTTCCCGTTGATCTCGTCGAGCTGACGCACGCGGTCGGTGTCGATCCGGCCCGGCACGATCTGATTCACGCGAATGTTCGACGCGGCGAGCTCGAGCGCCAGCGTCTTGGCCAGCGCCGACACCGAAGACCGAAGTACCGTCGACAGCCCGAGGTTGGCGATCGGCTCTTTCACCGACGATGACGTGGACATCAGAATCGAGCCGCCGCCGCGCGCCTGCATCGATGGCACCGCGGCGCGCACCATCCGCAGCGCACTGAAGAGCAGCAGCTCCGCCGAGTCTTCCCAGGCGCGATCATCGAAAGTCATGGTCGCGCCGGCCGGAGGTCCGCCAGAATTGGTGAACAGCAAATCGATTCCGCCGAATCGTTCTTTGGTCGCGTCCGCCCAGCGCTGGATGCCCTCCGCTGATTTGACGTCCACGCTCGACGCGAGCGCGCTCTGCCCGCCGATCCGGCAGGCGGCCTCGCGAATCGCGGCTTCGTCGCGTGAGGCCATCGATACGTAGGCCCCTTCGCCCGCGAGCGCCTGCGCGACGGCGAAGCCCAGACCGCGGCTCGCGCCCGCGACCATCGCTACCTTCCCGTTCAGTCCGAGATCCATGAAGTGTCCGCTGTGTGTGGTGAAGTAGATCCGCTCATTTCGCCGTTGCCGAGCGGCTGGCCTCGACCCAGGCCATCACGCGGTCCAGGGCCTCGCGCGTGCTGCGATCGAGTTGGGACGCGGGTGCGCGGGTGGCGGGGCTGGCGAGGGCGCCGCGCCGGTGCAGGACCTCCTTGCGGATGGCCATGCCGATTCCTTCCTGGAATTCGAAGCGCATCAACGGTACCGTCCGGTAGAAGACGTCGGCCGCATCATCCACGCGGCCGGCCCGGAACAACTTCACAATCTGCACGAGAATCTCGGGAAATGCAAAGCCGGTCATGGCGCCGGTTGCCCCCGCCATGAGCTCCTCGAGCAGGAACACGCCCCCGAGACCGCCGAAGATGCGCACGTCAGTCCCGGCTGCCTGTTCGAGGATGCGCGAGGTTTTGAATGGCGTCGGCGGATCTTCCAGCTTGATCGTGCGGGCGCGCGGGAGCTCTTTCGCGATTCGCGCGAGGAGCGACGCTTCCATCGCGTAACCGGAGATTGGCGGGTAGTCCTGGACGACGATCTCGATGTCCACGGCGTCCGCCAGCGCGTGATAGTGACGGACGACCGCCTCGGAATTCAGCTTCGGCATGCGCGGCGGACTGACCATGACCGCCGTGGCGCCGGCAGCCTTCGCGGCGCGGCTGTACGAGATGCAGGTGCGCGTGCCCTCTGCGGTTGTCCCGGCCACCACGCCGATACGACCGTTCACGTGTGTCGTGACGGTCTCGAGCACCCGCTGACGCTCCCGATCTTCGAGCCGGGCCACCTCGCCGGTAACGCCAAGCGCCGTGACGCCATTGACCCCGGCGTCAATGAAGAGGTCGATGACCCGGCGCAGGCTGTCCTCGTCGACCTCGCCGGCTGCCGTAAACGGCGTCGGTAGAACTGAATAGACTCCCTCGAGTTGCAACGGCTGGACCTCCCCGCGCACCTACCTGGGTCCACCCGGGCCCCGGCGACCTGCGCAACCGGTGAATTGTTGATCAGAATCCGGGCGTGTTCGACATTCGCATTTCTGATGTACACATTACCGGCGAACTGGGGCCGGATCCGCTCATGTCTCCCCTGGACCGACCAACCTGGGCGGGCGTCACCGCGTCGAATGACTGGTTACTCGGACTGGAGGATTCGTGCACGATCTGCGTGATGCGTTCCGCGCCCTGAAGGCGACACCCGTCGTGACCGCCGTTGCGATTTTGTCGCTGGCGCTCGGAATAGGCGCAAATACCGCGATCTTCTCGCTCCTCGACAGCCTCCTGCTCAGGTCATTGCCGGTGACCGAGCCGCAACGTCTCGTCGTCGTCGGCAACGGCGGTCCCACCAGCTGGACCAACCCTGTCTGGGAACAGATTCGCGGCCACCAGGACCTCTTCGACGGCGCGCTGGCCACGTCGAACTCCCGCTTCAATCTCGCCGAGAGCGGCATCCCGGACTTCGTCGATGAAATGTGGGTCAGCGGCTCGTACTTCGACGTGCTCGGCGTATCCGCATTGCTGGGTCGTACGCTGAAGCCGTCGGACGACCGCCGTGGAGGCGGACCCGACGGTCCGGTCGCTGTGATCGGGTACAGCTTCTGGCAACGCCGTTTCGGCGGAGCCGCGAACGTCATCGGAAGGTCGATCACTGTCGAGCGCGTGCCTTTCACGATCGTTGGCGTCACCCCTCCTGACTTCTTCGGCACCGAGGTCGGCCGCCAGTTCGAAGTAGCCATTCCGCTGGGCACGGAACCGCTCATCCGGGGCAAAGAGAGCAGCCTCGATCGACGCTCCACCTGGTGGCTGCAGTCGATGGTGCGGCTGAAGCCCGGGCAGCCGGTGCAGGACGCGGAAGCCGCGCTGCGCGGCGTGCAGCCTCTCATCCGCGACGCGACGACGCCACAGGACTGGAAAGAGGAAGACAAGAAGGAGTACCTCAAGGAAGCGTTCACGCTCGAGCGCGCGGCAACCGGCAGCTCGTTTCTGCGCACGCGCTATCTACGTCAATTTGATCAGCCCGGAATGGTTCTCGACCTGCAGCGTGCGGATGCTTGCCGGTCGCGACTTCACGCCGGCCGACACCGCCAGCTCGCCGGCCGTGGTCATCGTCAACGAGACCTTCGCCCGGCGTTTCCTGAACGGCCGCAACCCGATCGGTGCGCGGATTCTGTTCGAGGCCTCACCCGCCCGTCCGGAGGTCGAGCGCGAGATCGTGGGGTACGTCGCCGACTCGGTGTATCGATCGATCCGCGAGTTCGTGCCCCCGACGGTCTACCTGCCGATCCCGCAGTATCGGGAGCCACCGTCGGGGTTGTCGATTAGCGTCAAAGCTGCCGCCGGATCACCCGCGCTGCTCACGAAGAGCCTTGCCGCGGCCCTACTCGACGTCAACCGGAGTGTGACGATCACACTGCGGCCTCCCGCCGAGCAGGTGAATGCGTCGCTGATTCAGGACCGGCTGGTCGCGATGCTTTCTGCCTTTTTTGGCGGGCTCGCCCTGCTGCTCGCAGGGCTGGGACTCTACGGCGTGACGTCGTACGCCGTCAGTCGAAGGCGTTCGGAGATTGGCGTACGGATGGCGCTCGGCGCCGCACCCGGGCGTGTGATCCGCCTCGTCCTGGGACGCGTGGGACTGCTGGTTGGTCTCGGCGTCGGCGTCGGAGCCGCGGTCAGTCTGTGGGCGTCGACGTTCGTCAGTGCGATGCTCTACGGGGCGCAGCCGCGCGATCCCGTCACGCTCGTCGGCGCTGCCGTGGTGCTCGCCAGCTGCGGCGCCCTGGCGGGCTGGATCCCCGCCCGCCGCGCGTCACGAATCGATCCCGCGCGAGTGCTCAGAGAGTAGGACCCCACTTTTCCGTCGGACCACCCCCGGCCTCGCTTGGCTGTGGGCGCGGGCGCAGCTGATTGAGCGTCTATTCCTTTCAACGACAGACCAGCACGACCCACGCGGCCGAGCGTCAATCGAACCCGAGTCCCAAGCCCGAGCGCCAAGCCCCGAGCGCCCAACGCCGAACGCCGAGAATCGATATTACTGATTCCCCCATAACGCGATGACAGCCTACAATCGCGGGCGTCGGGCGATTGGGCCGTGATGCGATCGCGTCCTCCATCGCGATCGAC
>DATAEK010000222.1:0-3625 GCA_036258055.1 Vicinamibacterales bacterium | reverse complement strand
CCGTGATCTGGGCCACCGGCTACCGGCGCGCGTATCCGTGGCTCCATGTCCCCGTGGTCGATCGCTGGGGAGAAATCCGTCACGATGGCGGGGTCACTCCAGCGTTCGGGCTGTACGTGCTCGGTTTGAATTTTCAGCGACGACGTCACTCCAGTTTCATCGATGGCGTTGGCGACGACGCGTGCGCGATCGCGCGGCAGATCGCTGCCCGGACCGCCGCTGGACGCGTCGCATGAGCGCGGACCGGATGTCTTGTTTAGACCGGGGGACTTCGTCCCGCCGGACCCCCTTTCGCCGTCGCTCGCGGGGGCCCCTTCGCCCCGCTCCGGCGCGCCTCGCCAGTGATGCGGAGACGAGTACAGAATTCTCGTTTCGACGCTGACCCAGCTTACACCGTAAGCCGGTTCGCGACGACCGTTTCGGCCCCAAGCAGCAGCACGCCTGCAAACAGCAGGTACCACCACACGCGTTGGGTGCTTTCCTGCGCTTCGTCGGTGGGCGGACCGCTGGTTCCCGATCCGGTGGCGCCGTTCGCGCGGCCCGTCGCCGCCGCGACGACTTCCTTGGGATCGAGCGCCGTCATGTCCGATTCCGCCAGGTCGACGTTGCTGGCCACGACGAAGGCCGGTTCCGCGTCTTTTCCCTGCGCTCGAATCTCGTAGAAGCCCTGTTCGGTCAGCTCGAGCACATCCGGTCCTTCACCGTCGAGCGAGATTCGCTGTCCCGACGGTGACAGGACCACGCGGGCCGGCGCTTTGGGCGATCGTGTGGCGTCCGGCGCCTCGAGCACTTCGCCGACGGTGCGCCACGGCGTGGGATCCTTGTACCCGCTCAAGTAACGCATGATCCGGTGGATCGTCGGGAGGAACACCGGCTTCACCGCGAAGTCGTTCCAGTAGGTGTTCACCGACGAGGTCCACATCAACACGCGGCCTGTGCCCGTCTTCCGCTCGAGCAGCGCCGGCGCCCCGTCGTCGAAACGCGCGAGGACTTGGGCGCCGGGTCCGGGGGTCACGCCGCGATATCCGTAGAACCGGGCGGCGGCGAAGTCGCCGCTACGCGGCGCGCGAAAGACCTCGAACACGGGATGGCCGTACTCGACGGCGCCAAGCCGCGCGGCGTTGCCGGTCGAACGATCGACGGCCTGACCGGGAAGCCCTGGCAGCACCTCACCGGCGCCCGGCCACGACGCCCGTTCACCGAGCACCACGAACAGGCCGCCGCCACGCTCGACGAACCTGGCCAGTCGATCCGCGGTCGTCGAGCTGACCGCGGCGTCGTTCAGCACCACGACGGACGCTGTCGTCAAGTCCTCGTTCGAGATGGAATCGGACTGACGGGCCGTCACGACGAAACGCGGTGATTCCCCGACGGCGAGCGCACGGAGGAGGAAGAGGCTGACGTCGCGAGGAGCCCCCGTGCGCTCCGCGACGATGACGCGGATCGGATCCTCGGGCGAGATCACGAAGTTGAAGACATTGTCGCGCGCGAGGGCATCGTTCGCCGACCGGACCGACGCACGAACGTTTCGTTCGGTGATTGTGACCGGCTCGAATGTGACCGACGCGGATCCGTTCGCCTCGAGATTGACCCGCTGGGTTTGAATCGCGCGGCCGCCGACTTCGAGCGCGAGCTCGGCACCCTGCACGGGGGCGTTGCCGTGGTTCACGAGGCCGCCGGTGATCACCACGCGCTCCTGGTTCGAGAACGTCGACCGTTGAAGCGAGACCGGCGTAACGGAGATGTTCGCGGCGTCGGCGTCGGCGACCGGCTTGGTCGTCAGCATCGCACCGTCCGGCAGTCGCACGCCCTCGGCGCCCTGCCAGCCCACGCGCTGAAAATCAGTGACGAGGATGGCTTCGCGCCGCGGCAGCGGGGATTCGCTGAGGATGCTGCCCGCAAGCTTCAACGCCGGACCGTACCGCGTTCCACCCGCGCCGGGCTGCACGCCCGCAACTGCTGCGAGGAGTCTCCCGCGATCGGATGTCGATCGCAGCGCGACTTCGGCACCGGATCCGAACAGAACGATCGATCCGCGGTCCGATGGACCCAGGCTGTTGATCGCGTCACGCGCCGCCCCGAGCGCGCGTTGCCAGTGATCGCCGTAGCCCATGCTGTACGACCGGTCCAGAAGGACGACCACCTCGCGCGCCCCTGTTGCGCCGACTGGAATCTCCGCCCGGCGCAGGAACGGCCGCGCGAAGGCCAGCACGATGAGCGTGAGGGCAGCCAGCCGCATCGCGAGCAGCAGCCAGTGCCGAATCCGGCGCCGCCGCACCGACTGATACGGAATCCGGCGAAGGAACATCAGCGATGGGAACTGGACGACGTTCCGCCGTTCGCGCTGAATGAGGTGCAGGAGTACCGGCACCACCAGCGCACCGAGGCCGACGAGGAACAAGGGCGCGAGAAAGGACATGTTGAATGCGCTACCTCACCCTCGTCAGTCGCTCCCGGGTCGACAGGTACGTGAACAACGCATGATCGAGCGGCGACGACGTGTTGACCATCATGTAATCCACGCGATTTGCCGAAAACCGCTCCTGCAGCGCCGCGATGTGCTCCTTCACGAGGGCGCGGTACTGCTCCGCGAGCGCGTCCGGTACGATCGGCAGCTGCTCGCCGCTCTCCAGGTCCTCAAAGGCTGCCGGATCCGAGAACCCGAAGTTCACTTCCGCATCGTCGAGCAGGTGGAACACGATCATGTCGTTCCCCCTGAAGCGCAGCGGCCCAATCGCATCGAGAACGGTATCCGGATCCTCGTACAAATCCGAAATCAGCACGAGCAGGCTCCGCCGCCCGAAGTGCTCCGCAAGCTTGTGCAGCGGCGCGCGCAATGCGCCCGGTTTCGACGGCTTGAGACGGTCCAGTACGTGCAACACGACCTCCATGTGCTTCGCCGACGGAGGCACATGCTCGACGATGTCGTCGTCGAAGGCGACGAACCCGACGCGGTCGCGCTGTTTATGCACGAGATAGGTCAGACACCCGGCCAGCATTCGGGCGTAATCGAGCTTGGTCAACCCGGCACTGCCGAATCCCATCGACTTCGACACGTCGAGCAGCACTGAGAAGTTCGCGTTCGAGTCCGCCTCGTACTCCTTGATGTAGTAGCGGTCCGTGCGCGCGTAGAGCCGCCAATCCACGCGGCGGATGTCATCTCCGGGTACGTATCCGCGGTGCTCCGCGAAGTCCACGGACGCGCCGAAAAACGGCGAGCGATGGATGCCGTTGATGAACCCGTCGACCACCGCGCGCGCGACTAACTCGAGGTTCCCGATGCGCGCGAGGACCTTCGGGTCGACGAATCGTGCGCCGGGGATGGCTGAGGTGCCGTTCATTGATCCTTGATCCTTGTCGCGGTCCGCTGTCCGCTGTCGGCTATCCGCTGTCGGCTATCCGCGGTCCGCGGTCCGCTGTCGGCTGTCGGCTGACCCGCGGGTTCCGTTACTTCGCTTCCGCCATTTCCGCGAGCGCGCCCCACGTGTCCGGATCCTGCGAGACCAGGGTCGCAAGGTAGAGCGACACATCGTCCGCCGGGAATTTTGTCCGGAGTTCGGCCGCTGCGATGCGTAGTTTCTCGGCGTCCGGCTTGGTCATTTGCTCATCGCTGATGAGGCCCTCT
>DATAEK010000214.1:0-7190 GCA_036258055.1 Vicinamibacterales bacterium | reverse complement strand
CGCGAGCTATACGTGCCGACGTAGGCGAGTATGCGCGTCGCCTGTGCACTGCCCTGTCGCTGTCGTACCGCCATCACCGGCGGGAACACACTCCATGCCGACACCGCCTGCACGAACTCGCGACGCGTTGGTTTGCGCATCTGACGTCAGCCTACTCGATCAGCGTCCGTCGCGACGACGTGAATCTCCTGAGAATCAGAGCATCCTGGTCAGAATCATGACCCCGGGAATCTGCATCACCGCTTCGAGGCCGTGCTTCCAGTACAAGTAGCCGAACGTGATGCCCGCGATCCCGTTCAACACCAGGGCGCGCACGACGAGCGTCGTTGTCAGCGGCGTGATCGCCGACGTGGCCGGCAACCGGAAGGCGAGTCTGGCCGACCTACTCGCTGACCGCGCGTTACCTGCAGCGGCCGGATTCGAACGTGCCGGCGCAGTCCTTGGGATCCGGCAGTTGCTGCCGTTCGGCTGAGGCCGGGAACCGGCCCGTGACGTATCCTAACGCCGCAAGGCGGGCGCGGAGATCTACCGCGACCACTGGAGCTGTGGGCAGGTGCCCGTTGCCCCACAGTGTCCGCAGCCTTGACCGCAACGCCTTCGCGAGGACTGGCCGATCGTCCACGATGTTCCGCTCCTCGAACGGGTCGCGCGCCAGGTCGTACAGCTCGGGCCGTGGGGCATCGATCAGCTTGAAGCGGCCGCTGCGCAGTGCGAAGAGCGGTGCCCATCCCCAGTGCCGCGGGTAGAGCGATTCGGCATACGCTTCCAGGTCGGGATCGGCGCCGTTCATCGTGTTGATCAGGCTGACGCCGTCGATCGCCGGCGCCGGCAGACCAAGCAAGTCGAGAATCGTCGGCATGACGTCGGTGAGCCGTACGAGAGACGTCACTCTTCGAGGCGAAAGGCCCGGTGCGCGCAAGATGAACGGCACCCTGAGCACGCTCTCATACAGAAAAACTCCATGGTCGGTTTCGCGGTGGTCGCCAAGCGACTCGCCATGGTCGCCGACGACAACGACGACGACGTGATCCAGCAAACGACGCTCGTCGAGCGCGGCGAGCAGACGCGCAATCTGGGAATCCGCGTACGCGATCTCCGCGACGTACGGATCGTGCCGCGACGCGAACGGCTCCGGCGCCTCGTACGGGCGATGGGGATCGTACAGGTGTGCCCACAACAGGAACGGCGCGCCGCTCATTCCGCCCAGCCACCGAATCGCGTCATCGATCACCGCATCCGCGCGTCGCTGCCGCGAACTGGAAACCCCGCGGTAGACCTCGAAGCCCTGGTCAAGCCCGCGATCGGGGTCGAGCACCGTGGATCCGACGAATGCCGCGGTTCGGAACCCTCGGGCGCGGAGGATCTCTGCCAGTGTGACGTGGTCGCTCGAGAGCGATCGGCTCGAATTGTCGCGAACACCGTGCCGTGGTGGCAGGAGTCCCGTGAACAGGCTGGCGTGCGCGGGCAGCGTCAGCGGCGCGACGGTCGTGGCTTGATCGAACACCGCGCCCTCGCGCGCCAGGCGATCGAGCGCCGGCATCACGGCGTCACGGAAGCCGTACGGCGACAGACGATCGGCGCGGGTCGTGTCGAGGGTGATCAGCACGACACTGGTGGCGGGAACGCGCGTCGCGACAACACACGCGCTGCCCACGAGCGCCAGCGCGACGAGGAATGGCCGCAGGCGTGACTGCTTCTGCACGACGGTCAGCGGGTGAGCGCCACTCGGAGGGACTTCGCCGTGCACACCGCGTCCGGCGGGCCGCTATAGAACGCGTTGCCAGGAAAGACAAGGAGATAGCCCTCCATCGTGCCTTGATAGTTCGGGCCCACGGGAGTCAGTCGAGCCTCGCCGTGCACCACGAACTGAGTCGTGCCGTAGACGATCTCGATCAAGCTGGCGTTTTCGTAGTAGGTGCCGTAGTAGTAGAAGCGCAGGACGACCTGCGACGGCTCCACCAAGCCTGAGAAGACGTTCGTCAGGCCCCCGAACCGGCCAGGGGCGAAGTTGGCGCCGCTCAGCACCCCTCGAATCTCTCCGTGGCTTTGCGTGATCGCCGCGTCGTACCGCCGCGAGAGAAGCGCGTCGGGAATCTGCCCGCGGCACTCCGGCGCCTCGATGGACAACTGAAACTGACCGGATACATCGAGGCGAGGGCTGGCTGTCGTCAGAGCCACGTTCTCGATGTGGTGATCCGAGATCGCGAGCGTCACTTCCCTGGTGATGTAGCCGGTCTTGCTGAAGCGCAGGCGGCCGTTTCCAGGAACGCCATAAAGGCGGTAGCGGCCATCGATGTCGGTGAGCGCTATCGGCACGCTCTCGGCCTCGACGCGCACGTCACCAATCGGCACGCGGGACACGTCGTCTTCGACAACCTGTCCCAGGACGCGAAAGGTTCCGTCCGGGACCACGACGATCTCAGAAGTCACGTTGGCGGTCCCGTTCTGAGCGCGGGCAGAGACGAACGATTCCCCGAGCTTGACCGCCGTCGCGACGCCGGTCGGCGAGATATCGATGACGTCACGCGACTGACTCGAGAAGCTGGCCGTGGCGGTAATGTCCTGCGTCGAGCCGTCCGACTGATGGGCGATGAGACGGAGTTGGACGGTCGCACCGGGCGCCAGCGATCGCGGCGCGATCAAGTCGAGGCGCGTGATGAACGGCGGCTGCGACGGCCCCGTCGGCGGCGTGCGGTTGCACGAGACCGTAAATGCCACCGAGACCACGGCGAACGACGACGCGATAAGGGCAGCCGATCGGATGAGCGCCCGCCCATGCGTGGCTTGCCGCTCGAGTCGCTGCACGGTGTGACCTTCTATTCCTGATAACGATCCCGACTAGCCAAATCGGACTGCTGTCGAGGGCTGCCAGCGCACGGCCGTGTTGCCCACTGAAACGTGTCAGATCTCCCGGATGCTCCAACCCTCGTCCATGATCGTCCAGCGCTACCGGATGAAGTTCAGGTCCTCGACCAGCGGGCCCTGGACGGGCACCTCGAACAGGCCAGCCGGAGACGGCGTGACGACGATCGTGCCGTGCGAGGCGAAGAACGTGGCCATCTGAGTCTGGAGACCGCGCGCGACGGAGCGGAACAGGGCGTTCGGGCTCGTCACCAAGTAAGGAGCCATGTGTGGGTTCTTGGGTATCGTCGGGTCGATGGCGAACGCCAGGTCGTGACGATAAAGGGTCGCAGCGCTGAAAAGGTCCCCGGCCCGCATGAACGCCAGGTTGCCCGGATTCACGGCCTGCTGATCCGCCGTCGCGAACTGGAGCAGCACGGCCTTTGGCTCGACGCCGGTGAGGGGCGCCTTGCGGAGATACTGCGCCCACGGGATCGGGCTCTGACCTGCCTGCTGACCCCATTCGTGCAGCTCGAAGGCCTCCTGGATCGCCATGGCGCCGTCGACGGTGTTGGTCACACTTGGACGATCGCGCAGCGGCTTGTTCTCATCGAAACGGGGCGCGCCGACTGCGACACCGTCGATGGCCGTGAGCCCGGGTGGGTTGATGAGCGAGGGAATCCTCGCCGCAAGCTGGGTCCCGAGGAAGTTGGCACGCCGAGCGGGTGCCCAGCGACCGTGCTCGGGCGACATGCCGGCGGGTCGGAGCAGAGCGACGTGCACGTCGGGCTCGAGGGCTAGGAAGATGGTGCCGTATCCGCTTCCGCCTGAGATGCCCGTGAAGTAGATCCGATTCGGATCGAGGTCCATCGAGCCGTCACCGTCGACATCGACTCCCACCTGAATGACGCGAACGAGCTGCAGCAAATCCACCGCAGCCTGACGGCTCGTGTCGCGATCACCGACGGTCCAGGTGAACGGACGCGCGGCCGTGGAGCCCTCCGCAGCCCCGATTGCGTTGTTGCTGTCCTGATCGTACGAGCGGCCTCCCTCCCGGAATGTGAGGGATCCTCCGGCGGTCAAGTTCACCGTCAGCGTGCTCTCCGGGCCGAAGCCGCTACCCGGCGACGTGATGCCGATCGTCGCGATGCCCTGCGCCGCGTTGAATGCGGCGAGGAGATGCGTGCCGACGTTGCGGCTGGTCCCTGCCGGCGCGGCGACGATCGCAACGGGCCAGCCCCCGGCGGGCCTCATGCCGGACGGGAGGAGAACCGTGAGATAGACCGTCTCGTAGCCCTGCAACGGCGGCGTCTCCGCGAGCGTGCCCACAGAAGGGAGGATTGCGTCAGGGCGCGTCAGGTACTGAGGGGACTCGAACGAGCCGTACGCGATCGTCTGGATCGAACCGGGCACAACCTTGAGGGTCGCCAGGTCTAGGGCCATGGGGTCCGCCAACGCGACTGGGTTCACGCCGGTCTGCGGCCGCGACTGGATCGACGACAGGGCGGCGAGGCTGAACGCGGTACGCTCGCCCGCGGGCCCGAGCAAGAAGTTCGCGGGCGCCGGGGTGCCCGCCTTCACCTCGTCTCGAAGACGCTCCATCACAGGAGTGATGCTCATCGTCGTGAACACGCTCGCGGCGACGATTTCGTGACGCTGCACTCCCACGTCGAACGCCGCGCGGATCGCGTCGTCCAGGTCCTTCTTGTACCAGTGCGGCGTCCTCTCGTTGGATGGATACGTAAGGAAGTCGTGCGTCGTCTGCACCGGCGCTCCGGCGGCGTCGACCACCCGGTTCGTGACGATGACCCCATAGCGTGCATGCTGGTCGAGGAGCGCATCGGATTCGACGTGCAGGGTCAGGGTCGCGGGGTCCCAGACGACCTGGTTGACGCCGATCTTCGAGCCGGCGTTCAGATCGAGCAGGAAGACGGAATCCGAGCTCACGGAGTCCGGATCGATCGGGCCGTCGAAGGGGATCGAGACGCGAGGCTGCAGTCCGAACCCGTCGAGCGTGTTGATGACGTCGACGTCTTCGCAGTCGGATACACGAACCGCACAGTCTGGGTAAGGAAGGTTCACTCTGCGTCCGGTTTTGTGTTCGGGATCGGCAACCGTGAAGATGTTCGTCGGGAAGGGCCCTGTCTCCCGCTGATCGAGATCGAAGAGTGCGTGAACACCGTTGGCCTGACGACTGCCGGCTTTCAAGACCCCAGGGGCGGACGCCATGGCGGAGAGGATTACGCATGCAGCCGGCACGATGAACAGCGGTTTGACCCTGCTCATGGGGATCTCCTGTCGATGGTCGGTGCTCGGTGTGAGCCTTCACTCCTCATAACGATTCCGGTCGGCGAAATCGGACGGCCAGTGTGCGGGAAGCCCTTAAAATACCCGGGGATTCAGACATGCCTGAGGATCGGACCGGCGCGCCCGATTCGGGACAGCCGGAAGTGGCGGTCGAAACGACCGTTGAACTCCTGCTGCGCGCGCGTCAGGGCGACCCCTCCGCAATCGAGCAACTCTTCGCCCGCCATCTCGCGCCGCTGCAGCGGTTTGCCCAGGGCAGGCTGCCCGGGTGGGCGCGCGATCTGACAGATACCGACGATCTCGTGCAGGATGCCCTTCTCCAGACACTGAAGCGGCTGGACGGATTCGAGTCGCGTCACCCGGGTGCGCTTCAGGCGTATTTGCGACAGGCGGTCATGAACCGCATGCGCGACGAGCTGCGTCGGCAGGCCCGCACTCCCGGCAGAGTGGATCTCGGCGATGACGCTCTCTCCCAGCGTTCGCCGGTCCAGGACGCCGTCGGGGCAGAGACGATGGCGGCATACGAGGAGGCGCTGACGCGCCTGACGCCGGAGGAGCGCGAGGCGGTCATCGGACGCGTCGAGCTGGGCTTGAGTTACGGCGAGCTGGCGTTGGCGCTCGAGAAGCCCACGGCCGATGCCGCCCGCAAGGCAGCGCAGCGCGCACTCGTTCGACTCGCCCGGGAGATGCAACGTGAGCGGTGACGACGACGTGCCGCTGGGAGATCTGGCGGGGGCGATCCTGGACGGTGTCTCAGTCGACTGGGATGCGGCCGAATCGAGTGCCGCGCCCGACGACCGGGCCGTGGTTCGGCATCTGAAGGCGATCGCGGCGATTGTCGACGCGCGTCGCGCCGACGCGCCGGTCACCTGGGGACCGCTCCGGCTGCTCGAGCGCATCGGCCGCGGGGCGTTCGGCGACGTCTACCGCGCCTGGGACTCGCGCCTCGATCGCGAAGTCGCTCTCAAGCTGCTGCCGGTCGATTCGGCGTGCTCCGGTCCGGGCGACACCTCGATCATCCAGGAAGGCCGGTTGCTCGCCCGTGTCCGTCACCCCAACGTCGTCACGATCCACGGTGCAGAGCGGATCGCCGAATGCGTCGGTTTATGGATGGAGTACGTCGACGGCCGCACGCTGCATCAGCTCGTGGTGACGGATCGTCGACGTTTCTCGGCGCGTGAAGTCGCAGCGATCGGCCGCACCCTCTGCAGTGCCGTCGCCGCCGTGCACTCCGCCGGGCTCCTTCATCTCGACATCAAGGCGCAGAACGTGATGATGGCTCGCGACGGACGCGTGGTCCTCATGGACTTCGGTTCGGGTCGCGACCGCAGCCTGACGTCCGCGGCAGATGTCGCGGGCACACCCCTCTACGTCGCGCCCGAAGTGCTGACCGGTACCGGGAGTCCATCGATACGGTCCGACATCTACAGCATTGGCGTTCTGTTGTTCTTTCTCCTGACTGGCTCGTATCCGGTCACCGGCGCCGACCTCGCGTCTCTGCGCGACGCGCACGACCACGGTGAACGTCGCTCGTTGGCCGCGCTGTCGTCAGGGATTCCGCTGTACCTGAGAGCAATCGAGCGCGCGATCGAACCACGTCCGGAGGGACGCTACGAGAGTGCCGAGGCGTTGGGTGCCGATCTCGTGGCGCCAGAGACTCGATCGAACGACACGCGGCGGGGCGAGGAGCGGCAGCGCGACGACATCAATCTCGACACCTACGAGATGTGCGTCAGAGGACACGCGCTGCTCGACCGCCGGGGCATGCCGAGCGCGCAGCTCGCCGCCGAACTATTCGAGCGTGCGATTGCCAGGGATCGCTGCTTCGCGCCCGCGTACGCCGGTCTTGCCACCGCGTACGTGTTCTGGTCGTTTCCCTACCGCGGAATTTCGTTCGACAAGGCCTTTCCAGTCATGCGCCCGGCGGCCGTCAAGGCCCTGCAGCTCGATCCGCTGCTGGCGGCCGCGCACTCGGCAATGGCCTGGGTGTACACGTACGAGCGCGACTGGGTCAAAGCGGAGAACGCGTTCAAGGAGGCCCT
>DATAEK010000204.1:0-9035 GCA_036258055.1 Vicinamibacterales bacterium | reverse complement strand
ATGGCTCGAGTCCACTTCGATCCGAAGAATGGTGCCCGGAGCGAAGTGCTGATCCCGCGTCAGGCCGCGCTTGAGATCGCGGACCGGCACGGAGAACTGTTCGATCGCCAAACCCGACGCGGCGCCGAGCGTGACGAGCGTCCCGCCGGCGTCCACGAACTGCTTCAGCGACGTCACGCCCTCAGTGCCAATGCCGCCGCGATACTCGGGGCGGATGCCGTTGCCGGTCGCGCCGTTGATGATCTGCTGCGGGTTCTGGTCCGGCAGGATGATCACGTCGTACTTGTCCTTGAGCGCCCCGGCCCGGACCTCGTCGTTGTGCAACTGCACCGATTTGAATCCGTACTGCTCGAGCACCCAGCGCGTCCATCCCTCGTCCATGTTGCCGCCGGCCCACGGCTGATACATCGCGATGCGCGGCGCGCGAACGTGTAAAGCGGTCGTCGGGGTGGCCGCGGCAGCCTCGCTGCGAACGTCGAATCCGAACTGCGATGCGACCGCCTCGATCGGCTTGCGCGCGACGCCGGTCACGGCGATGCGCGCCGGCGACTTGTCGCGGGCCGGCTCGATCGTCACGCGCGCGCCTTGCGCGAGGAGCGCGTTGACGGCGCGGGCGGCATCGGGGCCCCGATAGTCGAAGACGAAGCGTGGGCCGTTGCCCGTCACCCGTCCTTCGATCTTTGGCGCATCAGTCACTTTGTCGAGCTTCACGCTGTCGGCGAGGGGCTTGCGGACGACGACGTGATCGAGGCCGAGGAGCATGCCGAGCGACCAGGCGGTGACGTCGTAGGGCGCCTCGGGCGGCGAGGTGGGGGAGCGCCTGACTTCGGGATAGGTCTGCTTCTCGAGCATGTCCTTCGCGTAGCGCGCGAAGACTTGCGTCATCGGGATCACGAACGTGCCGCCGGCGTACTTCGTGCCCTCGGCTTCGAACTCGCCCGCGGCACGAAACACCTCGACGCCTGCCATCTGCAGCTTCTCGACGAGATGTCCGGCCTCATGTGGATCGTGCTGCGTCTGCACCGGGATGAGGATCGCGGCCGGGTCGCCGGCCTTGCCGCGTTCGACCGTGTCGCGATTGACCTCGTAGATCTGGCGCATCAGCGCCTCTCGCCGGTCCGCCACCGTGTCGAGCAGCGCCATCGTCGCGATGAGCTCGTAGTCGACGATGTCGCCGAGCGTCCAGCGTCCACCCATCCAGGGGCGCGGGTACTCGGTTCGCGGGTTGATGTCGGTCGGCGCCGCCAGCGGCGCATTCGGGCTGCCCGTGCCGCGGCCGCCGGCTTCACCCCCGCGGCCGCCGGCTTCGGCCCCACGGCCGCCTCCTTCACCACCACGGCCACCAGCCTCGGCGCCACGGCCGCCGCCCTCGCCGCCGCGACCGCCGCGCCCTTCGGCCGCGGCCGATCCTGGGACGGCGCGCTGCTGATCGATCGGCGCGGCTAGCCGCGCGCTGGCCACTTCCGTCAGCAGTCCGATCTGGTTGTGCCACCAGCCGCTCCACGCCATCGCGCCTTGCCAGAAGTTCGTGTAGGTGGAGTTGTAGATGATCCCTTCCTTGCCCGCGGCTTCGAGCGCCGCCGCCTGCGACTGTCCGAGGATGCCGTTCCAGCGGTAGATGAGTGGGTGCACGTTCGGATTGATCGGGTCGGTGGCGGGCATGACGAAGATGCGCGCGCCGGTGCTGCCCATCTGATGTTCGTCGAGCCAGACGGTCGGGAACCAGTCGCTCCAGAGCAGCTTCGCCGTGAGCTGACTCTCTTTCTGCGTGAACATGTACATGTCACGGTTGTTGTCGTGGCCCACGTACGGATGGTAGAGGTACGGCAGCTGGCTGTTCTCGAATGGCGTCCCGAGGTTCTTGTTGAACCAGTCGGTCACCATGATCTGCCCGTCCGGATTCAGGCTCGGCACCAGCACGAAGATCACGTTGTCGAGAATCTTCTTCACCCCCGGCGAGTTGTCCGTCGCCAGCCGGTGCACGAGCTCGACGGCCATCTGCGACGCGCCGATCTCGGTTGCGTGGATGCTGCAGGTGATCGCGATGACCAGCTTGCCCTGCCGGAAGATCTCGTCACGCTCCGGGTCGGTGGGCGCGCCCCCCTGGAAGTACAGCTTCCGTTGGAGCTGCTTGTAGCGATCGAGATTCTTCAGCGTCTCCGGAGCGCTGATTTCCAGGGCGATGAACGGATTGTCGTTCGTAGTCTTGCCCAGTTCCCGGAAGCGTACGCGGTCGGACGCGCCTGCGACCTGACGCATGTAGTCGACGATCTTGTCCCAGCGCGCGAGCTTGTTGTCGGCGCCGATCTTGAAGCCGAAGAACTCTTCCGGCGTGGCCAGCTTCGCCGGCGTGGCCGTCTGCGCCGTCATCGGCTGGGTGGGGCTCGTGGCGACGAAGGTCGCCGCAGCCACGGCGACGAGCAGGGTACGGACGACGTGAGCGCGCATGCGTGAACTCCGGTTGACTGGGCGGCCGCGGCCGCGATCAGGCAACCGCGCGCACGGGCGCGCCGCTGCTGAACACGGCCGTGAACATCTGCTGGAGGAGCGCCGGACGATCTTCGAGCCGATCGAACAGATCGGAGGCGTCGAGTCGCAGGGCAATGCCAGGCTGTACGACGTCGGCGTTCGCGCCGGGCGGCTGACCCGCGAGCAGCTGCCACATGCCGACGACGTCGCCGGCGCGGACGGTTGAGACGCCGCCGTCGTGCGTGCCTTCGATCGAGAGCTCGCCCGAGAGGATCAGCCACATGGCCGGCGCGGCGGACGCCTCGAACAGGCGGACCCCGGTCTTCATCTCCACCGTGCGGACCACGGGAGCGAGCGCGAGCATTTCGTCGGCCGCCACTCTCGAGAAGATCGGGACCTGCTGAAGCGCCAGGACCTTTTCGACCGGCGTCAGCCCGCGGCCGGCCAGCTGCGTGAGCTGCGCGGCTGCGCCCGTCGATATGACCAGGGCGGCGGCGCGCGTGTTGCCGTCGGCCAGCGTCGCGAAGAGGCCGCTCACGAGATCCGTGTTGTCGGAGAGCAGCGTGCGCAGCTCGTCGGCCGACAGCGCGAGCGTGACGGCGAGATCGTTCGTCTTCACCGTTTCGCGCATCGGCAGTCCCTGCAGCGCCTCGTCGAAGCCGAGCGCCGCCGGCGGATCGATCGATCGCGGTCCACCGGTTCGGCTCGACGCGGTGACGCGGCCGTCGAGCAGCAGGTGGGTCGTGGCGGGAACTTCGCCTTCGGTCAGCAGCACGGTTCCCAGTTCGTGGCGGGTCTGGCGCGAGGCGCCGGCGATACGGAAGATCTCGTCCACGCTGACCGACGCGAACAGGGGCAGCGTCCGGAGGCGTCCCGCCAGCTCCGCCGCCGGCAGTGGCTCGAGCCACAGCTCGCGACGCCGTTCGGCCGGCATGCGCTGCTCCGCGAGCGCCCACGACGCCGCCTCGAAGACGTACCAGTCGCGGACATCGCGATGCTCGAGCACGTGCTCGATGTCGTCGGCCAGATTCCAGATCTTCTGCTGGCGAGCCAGGTCGATCGCCGCTGCCGCCACCACCTGGTCGTCGTCGTTGATCAGGTGCAGGAGCGTTTCCTCGACGTCGCGCGGCCGCGTTTTGAGCAGCACGTTGGCGCGGCGTACCTTCTCGTCGATGGGCAGGTCCTCGAGCACGGGCATGATGCGCTTGCGCAGCTGCCCGCTCAGGATGTTGTCGAGGTACTCCGACGCGCTCGCACGGCTGCGCGTGTCGCCGCGTTCGAGCGTCCACCGCGCGGCGGCCACATCGCGCCACGGATACAGGAGCGACAGCAGCAGGTAGATCCGGTTCTTCGAGCGCGCCATCTTCTGGCGGAGGGCGTCGCCCAGGAGCGATCCCTGGTCGAGCTGTTTCTTGCCGAAGAGGTTGTCGGACAGCGACAGGTAGTTGAAGTACTGGCGGCTTTCGGACACCGTGAGCGCTTCGATTGTCTCCTTCGGGAAGGTGAGGTTGTCGTGGTCACGCCGGAGGCGCTCGAGCGCCGTGATGACCTTGTAGCGCAGGAACCCGTCACGCTCCTGCAGCGCAGCAACCAGCACGTCCACGGTCTTCTGCGACGGGATCAGCGCGAGCGTCGCCGGGATGTGCCGTCTGACCCAGATGTCCTCGTCGGGTTCCCGCATGAAGTGCGCGAGGGTGTCGACGATGGGTTCGCCGTAGCCAGCGAGGGCCAGGCGGGCGCGTCCCTTGAGCCGGCGGTTCCTGAGCAGCGCCACCAGGGTGGGCACAAAGACGAAGTCGTGGGTGGCTGACGCGTGCACGCTCTCCATGGCCTCGTCGGCGACTTCCGGCGCGGCATCGTACAAGAGCGGGATCAACAGCGGCCGGAATCTCGGGTTGCCGATCTGACGCACGGCGGCGGCGATGTCGCGTCTGATGGCGCGCCCGGGTTCGCCCGTCGCATTCGACAGGCTGAGCAACGACGCCTCGGCGAGATCGATGTCGGTCGATTTCTTGCTGGCCGCGAGCGCCACGGTGGCCGTGACCCGGATGCGCGGATCGGGATCGCCGAGCATCGGCCGCGCCAGCGAGGCGGCGTCTTCGCGGCTGATGGTCACGAGCGACCCGATGGCCGCGGCACGGACGCCCGGGTCCGGATCGCCGAGCAGCCGGCGAATCTGAGGCACCCACTGCTCCGCGATGTCGCTTCGGACGGCGCCGAGCGCGGCAAGGGCCCGCATTCGGACGGCCGGGGAACCGTGATAGAGCAGGAGCGGGGTGACGAGGTTGCGCTTGTCGAGCGACTCCAGCACGTCGATCGCGTAGATCACCCGGCTGGGCTCCGGCTGCGCGAGCTCTTCGACGAGCGTTTCGATCGTCGAGAGATCGCCGCCGCTCAGGCGCACTTCCGTTGGCGCGAGGTCGCGGCGCTCGATGCTGGAGCGAAACGCCATCAGGTAGCCGCGCCGCGCCCTGAGGGCCATCACGATCCACAGCATCGTGACCGCCAGGCTCGCGTAACTGAGGTGCTGCCAGTCGAGGTGAAGCCCCCACGGTTTCACGAGCAGGAGCAGCAGCAGCGCACCCCCGGCTTTCGCGGCGCGATCGACCGTCACGTCGACGAACGACTTGGCCTTCAGCTTGATGTCGCCCGGCAGCGGCAGGAACAGGATCTCTCTGGTCGTCTTGTCGACGGTGTAGCGCAGCGACTGGTCGAGGACGCGCGCGATCCCCGGGGCCCACAGCGCCGCGTTCAAGAGCATGATGATCGCCGTCGATCCGAGGCTGACCGGCAGGATCATCAGCGCGAAGCCGATGCCGAGGTAACGGTGGATCTTGCTCGTCAGCCACACCTGGATGACGAAGCCGATCGACGACGTCCACAATCCGACCTGCGCGAGAAAGGCCGTAATCGAGTCGGTGGAGCTGGCGCCTTTTGCGGCGGCCGCGGCCATGTTCAACTGCTGTTCGATAATCGCCGCGCCGACCGCCGCGAAGCTGATCACGAGCGCGATGATCTGCAGGTGTCGCGATTGCCGCAGCAGCGCGAACGCTTCGCCCGCGCCGACGCCTTTTTCGGACTTCGGGCCGATCTCGACGTCATCGCCCAGCTTTTCCCGGCCGATGATGAGCGTGACGAGCACGGCGCAGATGCCCATCAGCAGCGCGCTTGGCAGCAGCAGATTGGTTGACCCAATCTCTTTGGCGTACGACGCCAGCGCCGACCCGGCGACGCCGCCGAGGGGAGCGCCTCCCCCCACGAACCCGAACAGCCGCTTCGCCTGCCGCGGGTCGTACACGAGATTCGCCAGGGTCCAGAACTGACTGATGAGGAGAACGCCGAGAATGAGACCCGCCAGGTAAAAGGTGATGGAGACCCACACGCCGCTCGTCTGGAAGAGAAACCAGAACAGCAGGAGCATTCCGGCCATGCCGACCTGCGTCGCCGGCAGCGCCCAGCGCTTCGGCAGCCGCGACATCAGCCAGGCGTATCCCGTCATCAGGATGCCGATGATGAAACCGGCCGCGAGCAGTACGTACGGCAGGTTGTCGGCGCCGAGATCGGAGATGAACTTCGAGCGGGTAAGAGGCTTGATGGCGTTGTACGCCGTCATCGCCAGGAACGAGTAGCTGAACATCATGAGGGCCGTGAGGCCCTCTTCTTTGCGCACCTCCACCAGAGGTGCCAGCAGCCGCTGCAGGGACATGGGCACAGCCTAAGCGATGCCGAAACTGAAGTAAACTGCGGACCCGTCCATGGTTGCCCGGCTGCGCCAGTTCTTCGACATCCGTATGGGCGAAGGCTGGCCGGTCCTTCTTTCCTTCCTTTATATCGCCTGGGTCCTCGCGTCGTTCCTGCTCGCCAAAGCCATTCGCAGCGGTCTCTATCTGACGGAGTACGGCCCGTACGCGCTGGTTTACGTCTACGCCGCCGTGCCGGCCGTCCTGTCGCTCTTCGTACCGGCCTACAACGCGATCGCCGCCCGGGTGGGGCTGCGCTGGATCGCCGTCTGGACGCTGGTGTTTTTCAGCCTCAACGTCCTGGCGTTCTGGTGGGCGTTTACGTTCCGTCCCTTTTTCCTGCTGACCGGATTGTTCTACGTCTGGGTGAACTGTTTCGGCGTGATCACGACGGTGCAGGTCTGGAGCTTCGCGAACCAGCTCCTCGATACCCGCCAGGCCAAGCGGCTGTTCGGGTTGATCGGCTCGGGCGCGTCGTTCGGCGCCATTGCCGGCGGCCTCCTGGCGCGATTTCTCGTCCGCCCGATTGGCGGCGCCATCAACCTGATGCTGGTGCTGGCCGCGCTGATCCTCATCGCGGCGGTCGTGGTCGTGGTCGCCAACATGAAGATTCAGCGGCGCGGCCATTCCCGCGCCGGGCGGTCGCGCAACCGGCCGCTGCGGGAGACGCTGAGAGAGATCGCCGCCACCCCCTACCTCCGGCACATGGCGATCCTCGTGCTCCTGGTCTCGATCGTCACGCAGTGGACCGGCCTCCAGCTGAATGTCGTCGTCAAGGATTACTTCGGCGACAACGCCAACGCGATCACCAGCTTCAACGGCACCTTCAATTTCGTGCTCGGGTCGGTCAGCTTCCTGTTGCAACTCTTCGTCGCCAGCCAGGCGCTTCGCCGCTTCGGCCTGGCCGTCACGATTCTGGCGCTGCCCATCTCGCTCGGGCTCGGGTCGGCGCTGATCGTGCTGATTCCCGGTTTCCTGTCGGTGCTCGTCACCAACAGCTTCGATCAGGGCCTGCATTACTCGGTCGACCGTCCGACCTACGAGCTCCTCTACCTGCCAATACCGCAGGGCCAGCGCATTCACGTCAAGAACGCCATCGACATCGTCGTCACCCGGATTGCCGACGCGCTCGGCGCGGTCGTGTACGGCCTGGTCACGAAAGGCTTCTTCTTTCTCCCCGGGCTCGGGCTCGACCTGCGCGGCACGGCGGTGCTGAACGTCGCCCTGGTCTCGGTGTGGGTGACGATCGCCTGGCGCCTGCGCAAGGAATACGTGCGCACGATCCAGGACAGCATCCATCGCCACCGGATGGACACCGAGCGATCGTCGACCTCGGTCGTCGAACGGTCGGCGATGGACGCGCTGCGGTCGAAGCTGGATGCGGGCGATCCGGCCGATGTCCGGTATGCGCTCGGGCTGCTCGAGGTGCAGCGCTCGAGGACCTGGCATCTCCCGCTGCGGAGGTTGCTCGAGCACCCTGAGGCGGACATCCGGCGGCGGGCGATGTCGCTGCTCTCGGCGGCCGGGGATCGCGAGATTGGCGCCGAGGCGGTGACGCTCCTGCACGACCCCGATCTCGGGGTCCGCACCGAGGCGCTGCTGTACCTGTCGCGCGAGATGGGGGTGGATCCCCTCGCGCAGATCGAGCAGCTCGGCGACTTCGAGGACTTCTCGATCCGTGCGGGGATGGCCGCGTTCCTCGCGTCTCCCGGGCGGCAGCAGAACACCGTCGCGGCGCGGGCAATTCTCGAGAGCATGGTCCATTCGCCGAGCGCGCGCGAACGGGCGGAGGCCGCCCGGCTGATCGCGCTGGTGCCTGACGCCTTCAGCGATCTGCTCGGGACATTGATCAAAGATGCGGACGCGACTGTCGCGCTCGAAGCGGTGCGGGCGGCCCGCACCGTCGTCCGCGACGACACGATCGAGCCGCTCCTGTCGGCGCTCGAGCGTCCCGAGCTGACCGACGAGGCGACCGGAGCGCTCGCGCGCTTCGGGAACGCGATCATCCCGGAGATCGAGACGCGGCTCGCCGACGAGCGCTCCGACCTCGAAGTGCGCCGTGAGCTGCCATCCGTTCTGGTCCGGATTGGCACGGTCGAAGCGGAGCAGGTCCTCATCGACAGCCTGCTGCACTCCGACGTGACGCTCCGGCACCGGGTGATCACCTCGCTCAACAAGCTTCGCGTGATTCACCCCGACGTCCGCCTCAAAACGAACACCCTCGAGCTGCTGCTCGCCGCCGAAATCGCGGGGCACTACCGGTCCTACCAGGTGCTCGGTCCTCTGCGCGCGCAGCTGCCCCCGACCGATCCGGTGGTGCAGGCGATGCAGCATTCGATGAACCAGGAGCTGGAGCGGATCTTCCGGCTGATGGCGTTGCTCTTTCCGCACGCCGGACTGCACGACGCGTACATCGGCGTGCAGTCCTCGAACTCTGTCGTCCGCTCGAACGCGCTCGAGTTCCTGGACAACATCCTCAGGCCGGAACTGCGGCAGGTCCTGGTGCCGGTGCTCGACAGCTCGGTGACGATCGACCAGCGGATCGCGCTGGCCAACCGCCTGGTGGGAGCGCCGCTCGAGACACCCGAGCAGGCCGTGGCGACGCTCCTCGCGAGCGAGGACACGTGGCTGCGATCGTGCGCGGTCTACGCGGTGGGAGCGCTGCAGATCAAGGGGCTGTCAGACGAGCTGGACCGGCTCGACGACCAGAACGATCCGCTCCTCCGCGACTACGTGAAGAAGGCGAAGCGCCGGCTCGCGGGCGAAGGCGAGGGCGCGCAGCCGATGGAGCCGCCACCGGCGGCGATGGGTATGGGGGTTGGGTAG